>NZ_JBFATL010000033.1:0-99368 GCF_040678315.1 Streptomyces sp. NPDC052721
CGACTGGCTTCACTGGTACAACTACCACCGACCCCACACCGGCATCGGCGGCCAAACACCAGCCAGCCGCGTCACCAACCTCCCCGGACAGCACACCTAGGCCGGGGCCGGCTGATCCGGAAGAACGGGCCCCGGACCGAAAGGCCTGGCTGAAGATCGTCCGTGTCGCTACGGTGAGCGCGCCCCGTGCGAGCCGCCGATGTCTCCGCACCCCCCTTTCGGAGACCGGGAGAGCCGCACCCATGTCCTCGCTCGCCGTGCCCGCCGCGCTCGCACCCCGCCGGGCCTGGCACACCGACCTGCCCCTGCTGCTCGTCGCGGTCTGCTGGGGCGCCAGCTACCTCGCGGCGAAGGAGATCACCACCGCCCGCACGGTGCTCGCCGTCCTGGTGCTGCGGTTCGCCCTCGCGCTGCCCGCCCTGGCCGTCGCCGGACGCCGGGCCCTGCGCACGCTGACCGGCGCCCAGTGGCGCGGCGCTGCCCTGCTCGGACTGATCCTCGCCGTGATCTTCCTGCTGGAGACGTACGGGGTGGTGCACACCTCGGCGACCAACGCCGGCCTGATCATCAGCCTCACCATGATCTTCACCCCGCTCGCCGAGGCCGCCGTCACCCGCACCCGGCCCACGCCGTCCTTCCTCGGCGCGGCGGCCCTGTCGGTGCTGGGCGTCGTCCTGCTCACCCAGGGCGCCGGCTTCACCCGGCCCTCCCTCGGCGACCTGCTGATGCTGCTCGCCGCGTGCGCCCGCACCGTGCACGTCCTGGCCATGTCCCGGATCAGGGCCGTCCAGAGCGCCGCCGCGCTGCCGCTGACGACGGTCCAGCTCGGTACCGCCGTCGCCGTGTTCGCCCTGCTGTCGGCCGGCGGCGGCGGACCGGCACCGTGGACGGCCGCGACGGGCTTCGGCGCCCGGGAGTGGGCGGGGCTGCTGTTCCTGTCGGCCCTGTGCACGGTGTTCGCCTTCTTCGTGCAGATGTGGGCCGTCCGCCGCACCTCTCCCTCCCGGGTCAGCCTGCTGCTCGGCACGGAGCCGCTGTGGGCCGCCGGCGCCGGCATCGCGCTGGGTGGCGACCGGCTCGGCGCGCTCGGCCTGGCGGGTGGCGCGCTCGTGCTGCTGGGGACGGCGTGGGGGCGCCGGACGGCAGGCTGACACGAGCGCGGGCCGGCCGTCGCCCGACCGCGTCCGGACCGGCGTCATCGGCGTCGGCCTGGCCACCCGCGACGGGCACCACCCCGGCCTCTCGGTCAAAGAGGAGATCGAAACGTTTGAGTTTCGCTGTGGGATTGCCTACCTTCGCGGTACGAAACCGTTTCGGACCGATGGCGGCGGGGACACCGTCGTCCCGCCCGCGCCGACGCACAACCGAGCAATCCGAGCCCCCTCAGGGAGTCCCATCGTGGAAGCCATCCCGGTCGCCACCGTCCAGGCCGGACCGTCCGGCCAGACCCATGCCCCACCGAAGCACCGATGGTGGGCACTGGCCGTGATCGGCCTCGCCCAGCTCATGGTCGTGCTCGACGCCACGATCGTGAACATCGCGCTGCCCTCCGCCCAGCAGGACCTGGGCTTCGACAACAACGGGCGGCAGTGGATCGTCACCGCCTACTCCCTGGCCTTCGGCAGCCTGCTGCTGCTCGGCGGCCGGCTCGCCGACCTCTTCGGGCGCAAGACGACCTTCATCATCGGCATCGTCGGCTTCGCCGCCGCCTCCGCGGTCGGCGGCGCGGCGAACGGCTTCACCATGCTCGTCGTCGCGCGTGCCGTGCAGGGGCTGTTCGGCGCCCTGCTCGCGCCGGCGGCGCTCTCCCTGCTGACCACGACGTTCACCGAACCCAAGGAACGCGCCAGGGCGTTCGGCATATTCGGCGCCATCGCCGGCTCCGGCGCCGCCGTCGGCCTGGTCCTCGGCGGCCTGCTCACCGAGTACCTCAACTGGCGCTGGACGCTGTACGTCAACGACGTCATCGCGATTCCCGCGCTGATCGGCGCGGTCGTCCTCATCGGCCGTTCCGTCCCGGCCGAACGGCCCAAGCTGGACATCCTCGGCGCGGTCCTGGTCTCCGGCGGCCTGTTCGGCGTCGTCTACGGCTTCGCCAACGCCGAGACACACGACTGGGACAACTGGATGACCTGGGGCTTCCTCGCCGCGGGCGGTCTCCTGCTGCTGGCGTTCCTCCTCTGGCAGACCCGCGCGAAGCACCCCGTCCTGCCCCTGCGCGTCCTGGCCGACCGCGACCGCGCCGCCGCCCTGTCGACCGTGCTCATCTCCTCCGCCGGGATGTTCGGCGTCTTCCTCTTCCTCACCTACTACCTCCAGTCCACGCTGGGCTACTCGCCGGTCAAGAACGGCGTGGCCTTCCTGCCGATGGTCGGCGCGCTGATGGTGATGGCGCAGCTGTCCACCAACTGGCTGGTGCCGAGGATCGGGCCCAGGATCGTCGTACCCATCGGCATGCTGCTGGCCGTGGGCGGCATGGTCTTGCTGACCCGTCTCGACCTGCACAGCGGTTACGCGCCGCATGTGCTGCCGCCGCTGCTGCTGCTGGGCGCGGGCCTCGGAATGTCGATGCCCGCGGCCATGAGCTACGCCACCCTGGGGGTGCGGGCGAGTGACCAGGGCGTGGCCTCGGCGGCCGTCAACACCACCCAGCAGGTGGGTGGTTCGATCAGCACGGCGCTGCTGAACACCCTGGCCACCAGCGCGGCCACCGACTACGCGAAGCACCATCTGACCGACCCGCTGGTCAAGGCGGACGCGGCGCTGCACAGTTACACCGTCGCCTACTGGTGGTCGGCCGGTTTCTTCGCGTTCGCCGTGCTCGTCACCGTGTTGCTGTTCCGCGCCAGGAAGAGGGCGAGCCTGCCCGCCGAGGACGCCGAGGGGCGGGTCCGGGCCGAGGCCGCCCCGGCCACCGAGATCGTGCCCGAGGCCGCCGGGCGGACCCCCACCGCCACTCTTCCGGCCGTCGGTGCGGGCGGTGCGGCGGCCATCCGTGGACAGGTGCGGGACGGTGCGGGCGTACCCGTACCCCGTACCGCGATCACCGTGCTGGACACGGCGGGTCACCAGCTGGCCCGCGCCACCTCCCGGGAGGACGGCTGGTACGCGGTGGACCTTCCCGAGCGCGGCAGCCTGGTCCTCATCGGCTCGGCGTCCGGATACCAGCCGCAGGTCGCCACACTGACCCTGGACGGCACGCCCGTCTCCCACGACCTCGTGCTCCTGCCCAGCCCGGGCGGCCTGGCCGGCACGGTGCGCGGCGGGGACGGGGAGGTGCTTCCCGGCGCCCTGGTGGTGGCCACCGATCGGCACGGCGACGTGACGGCTTCCGCGACCACCGGTACCGGTGGCGGCTACCGGATCGGCGACCTGCTGCCCGGGGACTACACGCTCAGCGCCAGCGCGCCCGGCCACCGCCCGGCCGCCGTGCCGGCCACCGTCTCCGCCGAGACCACCCGCTGTGACATCCGGCTGTCCACCGCGGCGACCCTGCGGGGGACGGTGCACACCCAGGACGGGCGGGTGCTGGAGGACGCCCGGGTGACCCTGATCGACGCCGCTGGAAACGTCGTCGGGACACGTACCACGAGCGTCGACGGCAGCTACTCCTTCACCGACCTCGCCAGTGAGCAGTACACCGTGATCGCCGCCGGCTACGCGCCGGTGGCCACGGAGGTCACCGTGGACGGCAGCCGGGCGGGAGTCGACATCCTGCTCAGCCACCAGGAGGCGTAGTCCCGACGGGCGCACGAGCGGCGTCCGCGTGAACGCGTCAACTGCCTCGCCCCGCGTCCGGGTTCTCCGTGGGGGGTACGCGGGGCGAGGAGTCCTTGTCGGACGTCAGCAGCCGAAATCGATCAGGTCGAACGTGGCGTAGTGGTCGGAGGTGTAGTAGTCCTCCTGGTACTGGTCGCCGGTGACGACGCGTCGGGCGCCGCGTGTGGACGAGCCGGGGGTGATCACCGTGTACTCGTGGTAGTAGCCGGACCGCCGGCTGGGCAGGACGCCTTCCCGGTTCTGGAAGACGGTGCCGTCCTGCGCATACGGGAACGGGCCGCCCTGCTCGATCAGGTCGAGCGTGTCGTACGCCTGTGGGGGCAGGTCGCTGTGGCAGATGCTGCCGACGGCGGCGGCTGCCGGGGTGGCGGTGACGGTGCCGCCGACGAGGAGGGCGGACAGGACAGCGGCCGCGGCGCCGACGCGTGTGATCCGTGGGGGGAATCTCATGGCCTCATGATGACGCGCGTAGAAGATGGCATGTCAATGACAACCCTGAAGAATTTCCCGTGAAGTGCGAGGAGTTTTCAGGGAGTTAACCCGACACCCGACACCCGACGCCCGACGCCCGACGCCCGACGCCCGACGCCCGGCGTCTCAGTCGGCCCCCCGGCTCTCCGCGGCGGCGAACAGGGCGAACGCGAGCAGCAGGAGCGCGACGCTCGCGTAGACCTCGTAGCCGTCGAGGAAGCCGATCCGCTGCACGAGACCCACATGCCAGTCGGTGAACTCGTGCACCAGGCCCAGCGCGCCCTGTACCAGGGCGATGAATCCGAGGAATTCCAGTACCTGTTTCACGCGACGACTCTTGCCCCGCGGCCTCTCCCCACGCATCGGCCGCGGGGCGAGCGCACGGCGCCGAAAGACTGTGCCCGCACCGGCGGGTGGCACCGAAAGTCCACGGCGGTGCGACTTCGGTCGACGATCCCGATCGTCCGGTCGGAGATCCCGGACGCGGGAAGGCGACGGGCCCGGTCCGTGCGTAGATTTGCCGACCGTGACCGAAGACGAACAGGCGCGGGCGCCCAGAGAGTTCACCGGCCGCCGGTGGCTGTTCCCCTCCGCCCTCGTCCACGAGCTGGACCCGGACGCCGTGGCCTCCGGCCGACGGCCGCGACGCACGGCGCGCGACTGGGTCGTCGACTTCGCCTGCTTCCTCCTGGCCGTCGTCCTCGGCCTGGCGGCAGCCCAGGGACTGTCCGAGGAACCCGGCCTGCCGCATTCCCTCGCCGTCCTCGACCAGACGCTGGGCGCCCTCTCCTGCGGCGCGGTCTGGCTGCGCCGCCGGTGGCCCGTCGGGCTCGCCATCGCGATGATCGCGATCGGCCTGCTGTCCAACAGTTCGGGCGGCGCCGCGATGGTCGCCCTGTTCACGCTCGCCGTCCACCGGCCCTTCCGGTACGTCGCCTGGATCGGCGGCGTCGACCTCGCGCTCATCCCCCTGTTCTACTGGGTGCGGCCCGACCCCGACCTGCCCTACGCCGGCGTCGTCGCGTTCACCACGCTGCTCACCGTGTCCATCACCGGCTGGGGCATGTTCGTCCGCTCCAAGCGGATGCTGATGCTGAGCCTCAGGGACCGGGCGCACCGGGCCGAGACCGAGGCCCGGCTCCGCGCCGAGCAGGCCCAGCGGCTCGCCCGCGAGGCCATCGCACGCGAGATGCACGACGTGCTCGCCCACCGGCTGACCCTGCTCAGCGTGCACGCGGGCGCCCTGGAGTTCCGGCCGGACGCGCCCCGCGAGGAGATAGCGCGGGCCGCCGGGGTGATCCGGGAGAGTGCCCACGAGGCCCTGCAGGACCTGCGGGAGATCATCGGCGTCCTGCGGGCCGGGGAGTCCGAGGAACCTTCCGGCGGGCGTCCCCAGCCGACGCTGGCCGCGCTGGACGCCCTCGTCGCCGAGTGCCGCGAGGCCGGTATGAAGGTCGCCCTCGACCACCGCGTCGCCGACCCGGCCGCCGTCCCCGCCTCCGTCGGCCGCACCGCCTACCGCATCGCCCAGGAGGCCCTGACCAACGCCCGCAAGCACGCCCCCGGCACCGAGGTCACGGTCCGCCTCACCGGCACCCCCGGCGACGGCCTGACGATCACGGTCGCCAACCCCGCCCCACCCGCCGAGGTCCCGCCCGTCCCCGGCTCCGGCCAGGGCCTGATCGGCCTCAGGGAGCGGGCCACGCTGGCGGGCGGGCACCTGGAACACGGCACGCGTCCTGACGGGGGGTTCGCCGTGCGGGGGTGGCTGCCGTGGCCGCGGGGCTGAGGGACGCCGACGTCGTACACCGCGTACGCACGCGCGCGTGCCCCTGGCTCCCGACCGTTCCGCCCGCCCCGCCTCCCCGCCCGTGATTACGTAACCACATGACTGCGACGCCGATCAGACTCCTCCTCGTGGACGACGACCCCCTCGTACGCGCCGGTCTGGCACTGATGATCGGCGGGGCCGAGGACATCGAGATCGTCGGTGAGGCCGCCGACGGCGCGGAGGCCGAGGAAGAAGCGCGGCGGGCCCGGCCGGACGTCGTCCTGATGGACCTCCGCATGCCGGCGGTGGACGGGATCACCGCGACGCGACGGCTGCGCTCGCGGCCGGACGCACCGCAGGTCGTCGTGCTCACCACCTTCCACGCCGACGAACAGGTGCTGCACGCCCTGCGCGCCGGAGCCGCCGGCTTCGTGCTGAAGGACACCCCGCCCGCCGAGATCGTCGACGCCGTGCGCCGGGTCGCGGCCGGCGACCCGGTCCTGTCGCCCGCCGTCACCCGGCAGTTGATGCGGCACGCGGCCGGTACCGCCGCCGACGCCCGGCAGACCCGCGCGCGTGAACGGCTCGCCGTCCTCAACGACCGCGAACGCGAGGTCGCCGTCGCCGTCGGCCGCGGCCTCGCCAACGCCCGGATCGCCGCCGAACTCTTCCTCAGCGTGGCCACCGTCAAGGCCCACGTCTCACGCATCCTCGCCAAGCTCGGCCTGGACAACCGGGTCCAGATCGCCCTGCTCGCCTATGACGCGGGGTTGTTGGAGGACACCGACGACTGACGCGGGGCTGTTGGAGGACGCCGACGACGGACAGCAGGCGGCGGGCACGGGGCGACACACACCCGTCGGCGGGCACTACCCGGACGCCGTGCGCGTTGTCCGGGTACCGGCCGCTGTCCGGGACCTCGGGGCAGTCCACAGGGGGAGACATGGAACGAGTGATCGACCTGACGGAGTTCGGCGACGCGCTCCGCCGCGACCCGCACCCGGTGTACGCGCGGCTGCGCGAGCGGGGTCCCGTCCACCGGGTCCGGCTCGCCATGCCGGGCGGAGCCTGGGAGACCTGGCTGGTCGTGGGGTACGAGGAGGCCCGGGCCGCCCTCGCCGACCAGCGGCTGGCCAAGGACAGCGCCAAGACGGGCTTCGTGCCCCTGGACGAGCAGCTGATCGGCAAGTACCTGCTCGTCGCCGACCCGCCGCAGCACACCCGCTTGCGGGGCCTCGTCGCGCGCGCCTTCACCATGCGCCGGGTCGAGCGCCTGCGCCCGCGGATCCAGCAGATCACCGACGAACTGCTCGACGACATGCTGCCGCGCGGACGCGCCGACCTCATCGAATCCCTCGCCTACCCGCTGCCGATCACGGTCATCTGCGAGCTGCTCGGGGTGCCGGAGATGGACCGCGCGGAGTTCCGGAAGATCTCCACCGAGGTGGTCGCGCCGACCGACGCGGACTCCGAACGCGCGGCGATCGTCCGCCTCGCCGAGTACCTCACCGAGCTGATCGAGGACAAGCGCTGCGCGGGCCCCACGGGCGATCTGCTCAGCGACCTGCTCCGCACCACCGCCGAGGACGGCGACCGGCTCTCCATGGACGAGCTGCGCGGCATGGCCTACCTGCTGCTCATCGCCGGCCACGAGACCACGGTCAACCTCATCGGCAACGCCGTCCTCGCGCTGCTCACCCATCCCGCCCAACTGGCGGCGCTGCGCGCCGACATGACCCTCCTCGACGGAGCGGTGGAGGAGACCCTGCGCTGGGAAGGGCCGGTGGAGAACGCGACGTACCGGTACGCCGCCGAGCCCCTGGAGATCGCGGGCACCAGGATCGGGCGGGGCGACGACGTGCTGATCGGCCTCACCGCCGCCCAGCGCGACGGCGCCCGGTACGCCGACCCGAACCGCTTCGACATCCGCCGCGACACCCGCGGCCACCTCGCCTTCGGCCACGGCATCCACTACTGCCTGGGCGCACCCCTGGCCCGCCTGGAGGCCGGCATCGCCCTCGGCACCCTCCTGGACCGCGCTCCCGGCCTCACCCTGGACGGCGAGCCGGGGGAGTGGCTGCCGGGCATGCTCATACGAGGCGTGAGAAGCCTGCCGGTCCGCTGGTGACAGGCGCGTAGCGGGCGCCCCCGCCCAGACGGCCCGGCCGTGCGAGGGCCGCGCCCCGCAGCGCCCCTCCCCGAGCCGGCGTACGACGTTCAGCCGTACGGGGTCTGCACCCCGGCCGAGGCACACAGGCCCGCGCCCCGCCGCGCCCCCACCCGGCCACGAGGGCGTACGACCCTCAGCGCCACCAGGGCTGCGCCCTGCCGTGTCCCGGCTGCGACGGCGTACGTCCCTGGGGCGTACGGGCCCTGTGTGCCGCGCGCCGGCCGCGACGGGGTATGACCTGGGCGGTGCCAGGGTTCGGCCCGGCCGCGAGGGCTACGGCTTCAGGGGTATGAGGGTTGCGCTCTGTGGTGTCCCGGCTGCGACGGCGTACGTCCCTCAGCCGTCCGAGCGCTGCACCCTGCCGCCCGCCCCCGTCCCCGCCCCAGCGCCGTACCCCCTCGGCCCTACAGCGCCCCCGCCCCACCCGGCACCTCCGCCAGTGCGACCGGACGCCGCTCGCGGCGGGAACGCTCGCATGCCTCGGCGATACGCAGCGCCTGCAGGGCCTCCCGGCCGTCGCACGGGTTGGGCCGTTCGCCGCGCACCACCTCAACGAAGGCGTTCAGTTCGGCCTCGTAGGCGGGGCCGAACCGCTCCAGGAAGCCCGTCCACGGCTTGTCCGCGGGCGGCGGACCGGTCGGCTCGGTGGACGCGAGGGGCGTACGGTCGTCCAGGCCCACCACCACCGTGTCGCGCTCCCCGGCCAGCTCCATGCGGACGTCGTAGCCGGCGCCGTTCAGCCGGGTCGCCGTCGCCGTGGCCAGGGTGCCGTCGTCCAGCGTGAGCAGCGCGGCGCCCGTGTCGACGTCCCCGGCCTCCCGGAACATCGCGGGGCCGCGGTCCGAGCCGGTGGCGTACACGTCGGTCACCTCCCGGCCCGTCACCCAGCGCAGCACGTCGAAGTCGTGGATCAGCGTGTCCCGGAAGAGCCCGCCGGACAGCGGCAGCCACTCCACCGGTGGCGGGGACTGGTCGCAGGTCAGGGCCCGTACGGTGTGCAACCGGCCGAGCCGGCCCGTGCGGACGGCCTCCCGGGCGCCGGCGTAGCCCGCGTCGAACCGCCGCTGGAAGCCCATCTGCAGAACCGTCCCGGCCGTCTCCACCTCGGCGAGCGCGTGCAGCGTGCCCGGCAGGTCGAGCGCGATGGGCTTCTCGCAGAAGACCGGCAGGCCCGAGCGGGCCGCCCGGCCGATGAGCTCGGCGTGGGCCGCCGTCGCCGTGGTGATCACCACCGCGTCCACGCCCCACCGGAAGATCTCGTCCACGCCCGGCGCCGCCGTCTCACCCAGCCGGTGCGCCAGCGTCTGCGCCCGCGCCGGGTCCGTGTCCGTCAGGATCAGGGATCCGACCTCGCGGTGGCGGCTGAGCGTCCTCGCGTGAAGGGTGCCGATGCGGCCCGTACCGATGACCCCGATGCGCATGGAAACAAAGTGAGGGCGGACCCCGTACGCTGTCAATGCGTATGTCCGGACAACCGGACTACACGACTTCCCGTCAACCGGGCACAGGGCTACGCTCGGGCCCGTGCCGAAACCAGATGTGGACCCGACCGTGTCGCTCGACCTCCGTGTGGACCGTAGCTCCCCGGTGCCGTTGTACTTCCAGCTCTCGCAGCAGCTGGAGGCCGCCATCGAGCGCGGTAGTCTCACCCCGGGCAGCCTGCTGGGCAACGAGATCGAGCTGGCGGCGCGGCTCGGGCTGTCCCGGCCGACCGTCCGCCAGGCCATCCAGTCCCTCGTCGACAAGGGCCTCCTCGTGCGGCGCCGGGGTGTGGGCACCCAGGTCGTGCACAGCCAGGTCAAGCGCCCGCTGGAACTGAGCAGCCTCTACGACGACCTGGAGGCGGCCGGCCAGCGCCCCGCGACGAAGGTGCTGGTCAACACGGTCGTCCCGGCCTCCGCCGAGGTCGCCGCCGCGCTCGGTGTCGCGGAGGGCGGTGACGTCCACCGCATCGAGCGGCTGCGCCTCGCGCACGGCGAGCCGATGGCGTACCTGATCAACCACCTGCCGCCCGGCCTGCTCGACCTGGACACCGGCCAGCTGGAGGCCACCGGCCTGTACCGGCTGATGCGCTCCGCCGGGATCACCCTGCACAGCGCCCGCCAGTCCATCGGCGCCCGGGGCGCGACGGCCGCCGAGGCCGAGCGGCTCGGCGAGGCCGAGGGGGCCCCGCTGCTCACCATGCAGCGCACCACCTTCGACGACACCGGCCGCGCGGTGGAGTTCGGCGACCACACCTACCGGCCGAGCCGTTACTCCTTCGAGTTCCAGCTGCTCGTACGCCCCTGACCGACCGACCGGCCTCGTCGCAATGTCCGGACAATGCGACCGGTGGGGGCTCCCCGGTCATGTCATGGGTGTTCCCCGTGTTCGATACTGGAGCGTTTGGGGCCGCTGATGCGATCGACGGCCCCTTGCGTCTGTACGAACACGGCAAGAAGGGCACGGCCTCGTGGCACGGTTTCGGACCTGGGTAGGCATAGCGCTGGCGGGGGCACTCTCCGTGTCCCTGGCGGGATGCAGCAGCACCGGGGGCAAGCGGGCGGAGGACGCGCGCAAGGCCGCCGCCGCCCAGGGCAGGGCGGCGGTGAACACTCCGCGCTGGACCTTCGCGATGATCACCCACTCGGGAGACGGCGACACCTTCTGGGACATCGTGCAGAGCGGCGCCAAGCAGGCCGCCGTCAAGGACAACATCAACTTCCTCTACTCGCACGACGACGAGGCCCAGCAGCAGGCCCAGCTCGTGGACGCCGCCGTGGACAAGAAGGTCGACGGCATCATCGTCACCCTCGCCAAGCCGGACGCCATGAAGGCCGCCGTGGCCCGCGCCGAGAAGGCCGGCATCCCGGTGATCACCGTGAACTCCGGCTCGGAGGTGTCCAAGGCCTTCGGCGCCCTCACCCACATCGGCCAGGACGAGACCGTCGCCGGCGAGGCCGTCGGCGACGAGCTGAACGAGCGCGGCAGGAAGAAGGCCCTGTGCGTGCTGCACGAGCAGGGCAACGTCGGCCACGAGCAGCGCTGCGACGGTGTCGCGAAGACCTTCCACGGCACGCTGCGCAAGCTCTACGTCAACGGCACCAACATGCCCGACGTGCAGTCCGCGATCGAGGCCAAGCTCCAGGCCGACAAGTCCATCGACTCCGTCGTCACCCTCGGCGCGCCCTACGCCGACACCGCCGTGAAGGCGCGGACGGACGCGGGCAGCAAGGCCGAGATCGACACCTTCGACCTCAACGCCAAGGTGGCGGCCTCGCTGAAGAACGGCACCCTCGGCTTCGCCGTGGACCAGCAGCCGTACCTCCAGGGCTACCAGGCCGTCGACCTGCTGTGGCTGTACAAGTACAACGGCGACGTCCTCGGCGGTGGCAAGCCGGTGCTGACCGGCCCGCAGATCATCACCAAGGACCAGGCGTCCGCTCTCGCCCAGTACACCGAGCGGGGCACCCGATGAGCGCGGTCACGGACGAGAAACTGCTCGACGAAAGGATTCTGGGGACCTCCCCGCTGCGGAAGCTGCTGGCCCGCCCGGAACTGGGCTCGGTCGTCGGCGCCCTCGCCGTCTTCGTCTTCTTCGCCTTCGCCGCCGACGGCTTCCTGCGCGCCACCAGCCTCAGCACGGTCCTGTACGCCTCCTCGACCATCGGGATCATGGCCGTACCCGTGGCCCTGCTCATGATCGGCGGCGAGTTCGACCTCTCGGCGGGCGTCCTGGTGACGTCGTCCGCGCTGATCTCCTCGATGTCCAGCTACCAGATGACGGCGAACACCTGGGTCGGCGTGGCCGTGTCCCTGCTGGTCACGCTGGCCATCGGCGCCTTCAACGGCTTCATGCTCACCCGTACCAAGCTGCCCAGCTTCATCATCACGCTGGGCACCTTCCTGATGCTGACCGGCATGAACCTCGGCTTCACCAAGCTGATCGACGGCACGGTCTCCACCAAGACCATCGCCGACATGGAGGGCTTCACAAGCGCCCACGCCGTCTTCGCCTCGACGATCGGCGTCGGCGGCGTCGACGTCAAGGTCACCATCCTGTGGTGGCTGGGCCTCGTCGTCCTGGCCTCCTGGATCCTGCTGCGCACCCGCACCGGCAACTGGATCTTCGCCGTCGGCGGCAACGAGGACGCGGCCCGCGCGGTCGGCGTCCCGGTCGCCCGGACCAAGATCGGCCTCTACATGGGCGTCGCGTTCGGTGCCTGGATCTCCGGCCAGCACCTGCTCTTCTCCTTCGACGCCGTCCAGTCCGGCGAAGGCGTCGGCAACGAGCTGATCTACATCATCGCGGCCGTCATCGGCGGCTGCCTGATCACCGGCGGCCACGGCAGCGCGGTCGGCTCGGCCGTCGGCGCGCTCCTGTTCGGCATGACCAGCAAGGGCATCGTCTTCGCCGAGTGGAACCCGGACTGGTTCAAGTTCTTCCTCGGAGCGATGCTGCTCCTCGCGACCCTGCTCAACGCCTGGGTCCGCAAGCGCGCGGAGGCCACCAAGTGACACTGGTCGAGCTGACCGACGTCAGCAAGCACTACGGCACTGTCCGCGCCCTCGAAGGGGTCTCGCTGGAGGTCCACGCGGGTCAGATCACCTGCGTCCTCGGCGACAACGGCGCCGGCAAGTCCACCCTGATCAAGATCGTCGCGGGCCTGCACCGGCACGACGGCGGCACCCTGCGCGTCGAGGGCGAGGAGACGACCCTCTCCTCTCCGCGCGAGGCCCTGGACCGGGGCATCGCCACGGTCTACCAGGACCTGGCCGTCGTCCCCCTCATGCCGGTCTGGCGCAACTTCTTCCTCGGCTCCGAGCCCCGCAAGGGCGCCGGCCCCTTCAAGCGCCTGGACACCGACTTCATGCGCCGCACCACCCGCGAGGCGCTCCTCCGCATGGGCATCGACCTCCGGGACGTCGACCAGCCCATCGGCACGCTGTCGGGTGGCGAGCGCCAGTGTGTCGCCATCGCGAGGGCGGTCCACTTCGGTGCGAAGGTACTGGTCCTGGACGAGCCGACGGCGGCACTGGGAGTCAAGCAGTCCGGTGTGGTCCTCAAATATGTGGCGGCGGCACGGGACGAGGGCCTGGGTGTTGTCTTGATCACCCACAACCCGCATCACGCGTATCTGGTGGGGGACAGGTTCGTGCTGCTGAGAAGGGGCACGATGGTGGGCAACTACACACGGGACGGCATAACGCTGGACGAGCTGACGCAGCAGATGGCGGGAGGATCCGACCTCGACGCTCTACGCCACGAACTGCGACGAGGCTAAGGGGCGCGGGGAACTGCGCGATCGACCACGACGGGCCCGCGTCCGGCGACGATCATGCAGTTCCTCCCCCTGCCCCGCACGGCACCTGCCCCTACGGTGAGGCAGAATCAAGGCCGATGAGCACCTACCGCGACCTCACCGCCCCCATCGGCTCCCGCCGAGCCCCGGTCCTGCGCACCGTAGGCACACGAGAGCGCCGGTCACACCTGACCGCACCCCGTGTCCCCACCGTCGGCATCGACATCGGCGGCACCAAGGTCATGGCGGGTGTCGTGGACGCCGACGGCAACATCCTGGAGAAGCTCCGCACGGAGACCCCGGACAAGTCCAAGAGCCCCAAGGTCGTCGAGGACACCATCGTCGAGCTGGTGCTGGACCTGTCCGACCGGCACGACGTGCACGCGGTCGGCATCGGCGCCGCCGGCTGGGTCGACGCCGACCGCAACCGCGTCCTGTTCGCCCCCCACCTGTCCTGGCGCAACGAACCGCTGCGCGACCGCCTCGCCAGCCGGCTCTCCGTACCGGTCCTGGTGGACAACGACGCCAACACGGCCGCCTGGGCGGAGTGGCGCTTCGGCGCCGGCCGCGGCGAGGACCACCTCGTCATGATCACCCTCGGGACCGGCATCGGCGGCGCCATCCTGGAGGACGGCCAGGTCAAGCGCGGCAAGTTCGGCGTCGCCGGCGAGTTCGGCCATATGCAGGTCGTCCCCGGCGGACACCGCTGCCCGTGCGGCAACCGCGGCTGCTGGGAGCAGTACAGCTCCGGCAACGCGCTGGTCCGCGAGGCGCGCGAGCTGGCCGCCGCCGACTCGCCGGTCGCCTACGGGATCATCGAGCACGTCAAGGGCAACATCGGCGACATCACCGGCCCGATGATCACCGAGCTGGCCCGCGAGGGCGACGCGATGTGCGTGGAACTGCTCCAGGACATCGGCCAGTGGCTCGGCGTCGGCATCGCCAACCTCGCCGCCGCCCTGGACCCCTCCTGCTTCGTGATCGGCGGCGGTGTCTCGGCCGCCGACGACCTGCTCATCGGCCCGGCCCGGGACGCCTTCAAGCGGCACCTCACCGGCCGCGGCTACCGCCCCGAGGCCCGCATCACCCGCGCCCAGCTCGGCCCCGAGGCGGGCATGGTGGGCGCCGCCGACCTGGCCCGGCTGGTCGCCCGCCGGTTCCGCCGGGCCAAGCGGCGCCGGGTGGAGCGGTACGAGCGCTACGAGCGGTACGCCCAGGCCCGCCGCGACCGGGACACCGCATGACGCCGTCGCTGCCCCACCAGGGCGGCCCGCCGGACGAGCCGCAGCCGCCCGCCGAGGACCCGCGCCACAAGGCCAGGCGCCGGGCGCTCACCCTGCTGATCATCGTCCTGCTCATCGGCGTCCCGGCCGGCTACCTGGTGATCTCCGCGAACCAGAGCCGCGACAGCGGCAAGGACAAGGAGGCGAAGTACTCGGCGACCGGCCTCACCCCGGGGTGGCCGTCGAAGGTGCAGCGCCGTCTCTACCAGGTGACCGTCCCGCACCCCGCCGACGACATCGCCTACTACGAGACGAACAACTGGAAGACCAGCCGCCTCTACGTGCGGTTCCGCACCAACCCCGCCGGCCTGGACAGCTTCCTGGAGGCCCTGGGCGTGCGCCGGGACCAGCTGAAGAAGGACTACATCGCCGTCGGCGAACGCGACCGCAAGGTCAGCGGCTGGACCTTCGGCGGCCCCGGCCCCTGGTGGGGCCTGACCCACGAACAGAAGAACCCGGCGCCCACCCAGGACGTGGTCGTCAACCTGTCCGACCCGCAGTATCCGAGGGTGTTCGT
Organism: Streptomyces sp. NPDC052721; assembly: GCF_040678315.1. Classification (NCBI taxonomy): domain Bacteria; kingdom Bacillati; phylum Actinomycetota; class Actinomycetes; order Kitasatosporales; family Streptomycetaceae; genus Streptomyces; species Streptomyces sp. NPDC052721. The sequence continues at coordinate 15,275 of NZ_JBFATL010000033.1, forward strand.
GGTCTCCCGCACCGTCCCGTAGCCGGGGCCGTGACCCGCCTGCGGAGCCGATTGTCAGACCCCGCCCGTAGAGTCGAAGACGTCTGATCCGACGCACGGGCGGGAGGTGGCAGGACGTATGAGCGGCACGGCTGCGGTGGCCGAGCGCACGGGGGGTTCCCGGGAGACGGGGACCGGGCACCCGGTCCCGGTGCGCCTCGCGTCCGTCTACCTGCCCGCGCCCCTGCCGCGCCAGGGCCGCCTCGCCTTCTGGGACCCCGCCGGCGACCCGCTGCCCACCGCGAGCGGGGGCGACCCCGAGGAGCTGACGGTCGTACGACGGCACGGCGCAGGTGTGCGCCGCCGGCAGGTGCCCGCGCTGACCCTGCCGCTCCCCGAAGCCCTGCCGCTGCTGGTCCGCGCCCGGCGAGACCCGGCCGCCCACCCGGCCACCGCCTGCTGGGGCGCCGCCGCCCTGCACGCGCTGCGGCTCGTCGCCCGCGGCCGGCTGCTGCCGGGCCTGACCCCGGCCGGCCACGACGCCTGGCGGGCCGGCCCGCTGGAACCCGACGACATCGCCCACCTCCGCGCCATCGCCGCCGCCCTGCCCCCCGAGGGCCACGCCGTGCCCCTCCCCGGCCCGGGCGCGCTCCGGCTGCCCGAGCCCGAGGCTCTGATCCGCTCCTTCCTGGACGCGGTCGCCGACACCCTGCCCCGCACCCCCGCGGCCCCCTGCACCGTCGGCCGGCCCTTCGCCGCCCGCGAACCCCAGACCCTGCCCGCGGCCCACGCGTGGGCGGCCGAGGTCGCCGCCGGGATGGACGCGGGCGTCCGGATCTCGCTCCGCCTGGACCTGTCCGCGTACGACGTCTTCGACGCCGGCGCCGACGAGGGCGCCCGCGCCGCCGGAGCGGCCGTCGTCCAGGTGCACAGCCTCGCCGACCCCACCCTGGTGGCCGACGCGGCGGCCCTGTGGGCGGGCGAGGCCGACGAGGCGTTCGGGCCCCGCGCGCGCGTCGACGCGGCCCTCGCCGTGCGGCGCGCCGCACGGGTGTGGCCGCCCCTGGACCGCCTCGCCGAGCAGGACGTCCCCGACGTCCTCGCCCTGTCCGAGGAGGAGGTGGGCGAGCTGCTCGGCGTGGCCGCCTCCCGGCTCGCCGCCGCCGGGGTCGCCGTGCACTGGCCCCGGGACCTCGCCCGCGACCTGACCGCCACCGCCGTGGTCCGCCCGGCCCCCGGCTCGGCGACCGACGGCACCGGGTTCTTCGAGAGCGAGGACCTGCTCCGGTTCCGCTGGCAGCTGGCCCTCGGCGGGGACCCGCTCAGCGAGGCCGAGATGGACACCCTCGCCGAGGCCCACCGCCCGGTCGTACGGCTCCGGGACCGCTGGGTGCTGGTCGACCCCGCGCTGGTCCGCAAGGCCCGCAAACGCGAACTGGGCCTGCTGGACCCGGTCGACGCGCTCGCCGTCGCCCTCACCGGCACCGCCGAGGTCGACGGCGAGACCGTCGAGGCCGTCCCCGCCGGTGCGCTGGCAGCCCTCCGCGACCGGCTCACCGCGGGCCTGCGCCCCGCCGACCCGCCCCCCGGCCTGCGCGCCACCCTCCGCGACTACCAGCTGCGCGGCCTGGCCTGGCTCGACCTGATGACCTCGCTCGGCCTCGGCGGCTGCCTCGCCGACGACATGGGCCTCGGCAAGACCGTCACCCTCATCGCCCTGCACCTGAAGCGGGCCCGCACCGAGCCGACCCTCGTCGTCTGCCCGGCCAGCCTCCTCGGCAACTGGCAGCGGGAGATCACCCGGTTCGCGCCCGGCGTCCCCGTCCGCCGCTTCCACGGCCCCGAGCGCACCCTGGACGGCGTGGACGGCGGCTTCGTCCTCACCACGTACGGCACCATGCGCTCCACCGCGGCCCGCCTCGCCGAACAGCCCTGGGGCATGGTCGTCGCCGACGAGGCCCAGCACGTGAAGAACCCCTACTCGGCCACGGCGAAGGCGCTGCGCACGATCCCGTCCCCCGCGCGCGTGGCGCTGACGGGCACCCCCGTGGAGAACAACCTCTCCGAACTGTGGGCCCTGCTCGACTGGACCACCCCCGGGCTCCTCGGCCCGCTGAAGTCCTTCCGCGCGCGGCACGCGCGGGCGGTGGAGAACGGCGAGGACGAGGAAGCGGTGCAGCGCCTGGCCCGGCTGGTCCGCCCCTTCCTCCTGCGCCGCAAGAAGTCCGACCCCGGCATCGTGCCCGAGCTGCCGCCCAAGACGGAGACGGACCACCCGGTGCCGCTCACCCGGGAACAGGCCGCGCTGTACGAGGCGGTGGTGCGCGAGTCGATGCTGGCCATCGAGACGGCGCAGGGCATGGCCCGCCGGGGCCTGGTGCTGAAGCTCCTCGGCGCCCTGAAGCAGATCTGCGACCACCCGGCGCTCTATCTGAAGGAGGACGCGCGCCCCGACCGCCTGGCCGCCCGCTCCGGCAAACTCGCCCTCCTGGACGAGCTGCTGGACACGCTGCTCGCCGAGGACGGGTCGGCGCTCGTCTTCACCCAGTACGTCGGCATGGCCCGCCTCCTCACCGCCCACCTGTCCGCCCGCGCGATCCCCGTCGACCTGCTGCACGGCGGCACGCCGGTGCCGGAGCGCGAGCGCATGGTCGACCGCTTCCAGGACGGCGAGACGCCGGTGCTGGTGCTGTCCCTGAAGGCGGCCGGCACCGGCCTGAACCTCACCCGTGCGGGCCATGTCATCCACTTCGACCGCTGGTGGAATCCGGCCGTGGAGGAACAGGCCACCGACCGCGCGTACCGCATCGGCCAGACCCAGCCGGTGCAGGTCCACCGCCTGGTCACCGAGGGCACGGTGGAGGACCGGATCGCCGAGATGCTCGCGTCCAAGCGGGCCCTGGCCGACGCCATCCTCGGCTCCGGCGAGGCGGCCCTCACGGAGCTGACCGACCGCGAACTCTCCGACCTCGTCTCCCTGCGGAGGACCCCGTGACACCCCCGCCCCGCCCTGGCGACGCCGCCCGCCGGGCCCTCCGAGCGGCCCGCGAACGAGCGGAGACCGAGCGGGCTCGTACGGCGGGGGCGACGCGGGACACGCCGAAGGAAACGGCTTCCGAGCCGGCTGAGGGCCCGCAGGCCTCCGCCGCGGAGGCGACGGCTCACACGGACAGCGGGGACGGGACCCGGCCTGGGGTGGGACCGGGGCTTTCTGGCGACGGGGCGGAGCGCGGTGACGAGGTGGCCTCGGTGACGGCCGGCGGTGAGGGGGAGCCGGGGGATGTGCCGGGAGCGGTGCTTTCCGGTGGGGGTGTGGCCGCGCTGGGTGGTGGGGTGCGCGGGGTGCCGTCTGGGGGTGGCGCGGAGCCGGGCGGTGCGGTGTGCGCGGTGACGGCCCGCGGTGAGGGGGAGCCGGGGGATGGGGAGCCGGCCGGGCGTTCCGGCACTCCGGGGGCCAGGCCCGGCGATGTGGCGCGTGCGGCTCTCAGGGCCGCTGTCGCCACGCGCCGGGGTGAGGGCGTACCGCCGACGGCTGCTGGTTCGGCACCGGTGTCAGACGCCGGTCCGGTGGCGGATGGAAGCTGCGAGGAGGCCGCACGTCCTGGAGCGGGCTCCGGGCGGGAAGCGGGCTCGGCTGAGGCTGGTGCGGAGGGTGCGGGGCCGGCCGGTGCCACGGGCGGGCGTCCTGGCGATGCCGCCCGGGAGGCGCTGCGCGCGGCCCGGCGGGAAGCCGACGCGCTGCGCGCGCAGGCGGCGGAACCCCGGCGTGAGCAGCGGGCACCGGCGCGTAATACCGGTACCGCCACGCCGCGCACCTCGCCCGCAGCCGGGCAGGAGACCTCGGCCGCCAGGGCCAAGGCCGTGCAGGACATGCGGCACTACATGGCGACCGCCTTCCGCATGCCCACGTGGGCGGAAACCGCCGAGGAGCCGGAGGAGCACGCCTCGCCCACGCCGACCGAACCGACCCCGTCGACGCCTGCGTCAGCACCGCCACCCTCGGCGTCCGAGCCTTCGTACCCGGTTGCTGCCGCGCAGGCCCCTGCCCTCCCACCGGAGCCTCCGGCCTCCCTGCCGCCCGCGCCTTCGCTGCCCGGTCCTTCCGACGAGGCGTCCCGAGCCGTTCCCTCGGCCCCGTCCGCGTCGGCGCCCACGCCCGCGCCTTCGACGCACACGTCCGTCCGCCCCGGCCCAGCCCAGCCGTTCGCCCGCTGGACCCCGTCCGCCCGGCCCACCCCGGCTGGGCGTGCCCCGGCGCAGGCTGGTCCGTCCGCGCCCTCCGCCTCCTGGGACTCGGCCGCTTCCCCCGCGCACCCTGACTCCGACACTCCTCCCCCTCCCGCCGCCCCGCACATACCGCCGACCATGGCCGCACCCCACCGTGACACCGAACTCCGCCGTACCTTCCCGGCGTTCGCTGCGCGTGAGACGGCCGGTGCGGACGGCTCGTTCGCCGGGACCTGGTGGGGTAACGCCTGGGTCGGGGCGTTGGAGCAGGGCGCGTTGGACGCGAAGCGGCTGGCGCGGGGGCGGGGGTACGCGGACCAGGGGCATGTGGACGCCATCACCGTCACCCCGGGACTCCTGCTGGCGTACGTGCGCGGAAGCCGGCCCCGGCCGTACCGCGTGCAGGTGCGGGTGCGGACGCTGGAGGACGAGGACTGGGAGAGGTTCCTGGACGCCGCGGCCGACCGGCCGGGGCACATCGCGGCCCTGCTCGACAAGGAGCTGCCCCAGTCGCTCGCCGACTGCGGGGTGCCCCTGCTGCCCGGCCCCGGCGACCTCGCCCCCCGCTGCAGCTGCCCCGACTCCGGCCACCCCTGCAAGCACGCCGCAGCCCTCTGCTACCAGACCGCCCGCCTGCTGGACGCCGACCCCTTCGTGCTGCTCCTGCTGCGCGGCCGGGGCGAGAAGGAACTGCTCGACGCGCTGTCCCGGCGCAGTGCCGCCCGAGCCGCCCGCGCCGCCCAGGAACGCCGGCCGCAGACGCTGCCGGGCGTCCGTGCCGCCGACGCCCTCGCTCCGCGCGAACTGCCGCCGCTGCCCCAGCCGTTGCCGGTGCCGCCGCACCCCGAGCAGCCTCCGGTGTATCCGTCGGCGCCCGGCGGACCGGACCCCTTCGCGCTGGACCAGTTGGCGACCGACGCCGCCGCTCGCGCCCACGCCCTGCTCGCCACCGGACGCGACCCGGTCGGCGAGCTGACCCTGTGGCAGGACGCGGTACGGCTCGCCGCGGCCCGTCCCGGCTCCGGGCTGACCGCGGCCACCCGCACGCTGTACGCCACGCTCGCCGACGCCGCCCACCGCACCCCGGCCGATCTCGCGCGTGCCGTCGCGGCCTGGCGGCAGGGCGGCTCGGCGGGGCTGGCCGCGCTGGAGGAGCCGTGGGACCCGCCGGCCGGCCGCTTCGACCGGGCCCGCCCGCTGCTGCTCGCCGCCGATCTGCCGGCGTTCCGTCCCTGGCGCAACCGTCTCACCCACCCGCGCGGTCACGTCCAGCTCCGCCTGGGCCGCGACGGCCTGTGGTACGCCTACGAGTCGGACCCCGGCCAGGACGACTGGTGGCCCCGCGGCACTCCGGATCTCGACCCGGTCGGCGCCCTGACCGGCCTGGGCATACCCGACGACGCGATCTGAGCGACACCCCCCTTCCTCAGGGGCGTTGCCGCAGGGCCGTACCCGACCGCCGCCGGCCGTATGCCAGATGCGGCACATGCCGGCCCAGAGCCACCGCTTCGATCAGGAGGACCGCGCTCATGGCAGCGGCCCACCCGGCGTGGCGGCGCGGTGACCTGGACGGACTGGACCGCGACGGGCAGCGCAGCCGTGCCCTCTTCCGTGAACTGGGCGACCGCTGGGGCGAGTTGCAGACCGTCTCACCGCTCGCCGCGCTCGCCGAGATCAAGGGGGAGTACGCGCAGGCGGCCCACCGTCAGCACGAAGGGCTCCAGATCGCCCGGGAGTTGTGTCCGGAGGCCGAGGTGTCGGCGCGGCTTTCCGGGCTCGGCCGCCTCGCGCTGCTCGCCCACGACTTCGACCGCGCCCGCGCACTGCACGAGCAGGCCCGCCGGATCGCCGTCGAACAGGGCTACAAGTACGGCGAGATCCACGCCGACATGGGTCTGGCCCTCGGCGCGCGGCGCTCCGGCGACCCCGACGCGGCCGAGGCGCACCTGCTGCGCATCCGCGCCGCCCACGCCGACGTCTCCTCCCCGGCCGGGGACCACCTCCTGCACGCCGAACTCGGCTTCCTCGCCGAACTCCGCGGCGATGCCGCCCGGTCCGCCGCCCATCACCTGCGCGGCCTGCGGATCGCCCGCTCCCTGGACGAGCCCCGCGCCCTCGCGCTCTCCCTGGAAGGGCTCGCCGGGACGGCCGCCCTGGCGGACACCGGTCCGGGGCCACCTGCGCGGCCCTGCTCCTCGGCACCGCCCACGCGGCGCCCGGCAGCGTGGGCGCACCCCTGCCGCCCGCCGAGCGCGGCGACGTCGACCGCGTCACCGCCGCGGCGCAGGCGGTCCTGGGCCCGCGCGCCTTCACGGAGGCGTTCGAGCGCGGCGAGCGGCTGACCCCCGCCGAAGCGGAGGAGCACGCACGCACCACCCTGGCCGGGCTGACGGACCAGGCCGCCTGAGCCCGCCGACGCGGTGCGTGACGTTTCCTGACAGCAGCTCTGCTCACCCCCGGCGAGGTGGTACGCCCCGGCCCGTCGGGTACCCGGTCGTCCGAGGGAGCCCAGGGAGCGATGCACATGGTGAGGAAGGCGGGGCCGGGAACGGAAGGCCGGGCCCGGGCCGAGCGTCTGCGCCGTACGGCGGCGGACGTCTTCGGCTGGGAGCACCTCCTGCCGGAGCAGCTCACGGCCATGGAGTGGGTGCTGCAGGGCCATGACACCCTGGTCGTCATGCCGACGGGCTCCGGCAAGTCGGCCGTCTACCAGGTGCCGGCGCTGCTGCTGCCCGGCCCGGTCGTCGTGGTGTCACCGTTGCTCGCGCTCCAGCGGGACCAGATCGCCGGTCTCCCCGAGGGCGACGACGCCCCGGGTGCCGTCGCGGTCAACTCGGACCTGGGTGCGGCGGAGACCGAGGCGGCGTGGGAGGACGTACGGTCGGGCCGGGCCCGTCTCGTCTACCTGGCACCGGAGCAGCTCGCCCGGGACGACGTCGTGGACGCGCTGGCCGGGGTGGGTCCGGCCCTGTTCGTGGTGGACGAGGCCCAGTGCGTCTCCTCCTGGGGACACGACTTCCGCCCCGACTACCTGCGCCTGGAGCAGGCCGCGCACCGTGTCGGCAGACCGCCCGTGCTGGCCCTGACCGCGACCGCCGCCCCGCCCGTGCGCCGGGAGATCGCCGAGCGTCTGGGCATGCGCCGGCCCCGGCTGATGGTCACCGGATTCGACCGGCCGAACATCCGGCTGGAGGTCCGCCGCTTCCTCGACGAGGACGAGCGACGGCAGGCCGTGATCGAGCGGGCCGCCGCCGAACCCAAGCCCGGCATCGTCTACGCGGCGACCCGGAAGGACAGCGAGGCGTACGCGGCCGAACTCGCCTCGCTCGGGCTGGCCGCCGAGGCCTACCACGCCGGACTGCGCGCCGCCGAACGCGCCCGCGTCCACCGTGCGTTCCTGGCCGGTGAGACCGACGTCGTCGTGGCGACCTCGGCGTTCGGCATGGGCATCGACAAGGAGGACGTACGGTACGTCCTGCACGCCTCGCTGCCCGGCTCCCTGGACGCCTACTACCAGGAGATCGGCCGCTGCGGCCGGGACGGGCACCCCGCGCTCGCCGTGCTGCACTACCGGGCGCGGGACACCGGGATGCAGACGTACTTCGCGGGCAGGACCCCGGGGCGCACGACCCTGTCCCGGGTGGCCGAGGCCGTCCACCGCCGTCGCGGCAACCCCCCTGACCTGGAGGAGCTGCGCAAGGAGACGCGGCTGTCCCGGAAGCGGGTCACCGCCGCGGTCAACCTCCTGGAGGAGGCCGGAGCCGTCACCACGGCGGAGGGCGGCGCGGTGCGCCCCGCCGAGGGCGTGCCGTCCGGCCGGGCGGTGGAGCGAGCGGAACGGGCGGCCGAGGCACACCGCCGTACCGACCGGTCACGGGTGGACATGGCGCGCGCCTACGCGGAGACGACCGGCTGCCGACGGCACTTCCTCCTCGGCTATTTCGGCGAGGCGTACGAAGCCCCGTGCGGGAACTGCGACAGCTGCGAGGAAGAGGCCACCCGGGCGGGCGGTGGCGCCACCCGCGACCAGCGGCCCGCGCATCCCACCGCCGCCTCCTACCCGACCGGCACCGAGGTACGGCACGAGAAGTGGGGTGAGGGCACAGTGCTCAGCGAGGAGCCGGATCGCATCACCGTGCTGTTCGACCGAGCCGGGTACCACACGCTCTCCCTGGAAGCCGTGGCGGACCACGGCGACCTGCTCACCGTCCTGCGCCGACCCGGCGAGGAACGGCCGGAGACCTGACCTGACGGCGGAGCCGGGGGCCGGAGCCGACCGGAGTTCCGGGCCGCCGAGCGCGCTGTCAACCGGACTGGCCCGGCCGGGGGAACCACGCGCCCCGGGGGCGTCCACGGGTGGCCGGAACGTATCGGTGGTGGCCAGACTCGATGACGGACCTGGGCTCGTCGTCCGCGGCGGGGGTACCCGCGGGCGCACGAGTCGCCCTGCATCAGGAGGCACCCGCATGACCTTCAACCCACTGGAGCAGCGGGGTATCCCGCTGGACCGGCAGCTGCGCAGTTGGCGTGAGCTGAACGTGCAGCCCATCGACCCCGACCGCTGTGACCCGTACACCCGGTGCCGGATCATCACGATGAACGGGATCGAGGTGGAGGCGATCCTCTTCAGCCACCAGCTCGCCCGCAACACGGTCGACCCGGACGTCAAGCGGCAGCTGGCGCGGACCCGGTACATCGAGGCCCAGCAGCAGAAGGTGGTGAACTGGCTGCTGCCGGGCGTCTCCTCGGTGCTGGAGACGACCATCGCCTACGAGCAGGTCGCCGTGGACCTGACGGCGTGGGTCGCGCGCATGGAGCCGGACCCTTATCTGAAGCAGGCGTACCAGTTCGGTGTGCTGGAGGACTTCGACCACCTGTACCGGTACGCCAACCTCTACGAGATGATCGAGCACCGCAAGGCGGAGTCGATCGTGGACAACCTCACCGAGGTGATGCCGGGCAGGCCCACGCGGTTCCACCACCGCGATCCGGTCGACAACGTCCGCGACCCGTACGACAAGAACACGACCGACCCGCTGTCGAAGCTGCACGCGCTGACGATCATGTCGGCGGAGCAGCAGACGATGAACTTCTACATGAACACCGGCCCCACCTACATGGAGCCGATCGCCCGCCAGCTCTACCAGGAGATCGGGCTGATCGAGGAAGAGCACGTCACGCACTACGAGTCCCTGGTCGACCCGGGCGAGACGTGGTGGGAGCAGCTGGTCAACCACGAGTACAACGAGTGCTACCTGTACTACTCGTTCATGGAGCAGGAGAGCGACCCCCGGGTCAAGGCGATCTGGGAGCTGCACCTGAACATGGAACTGGAGCACCTGCACACGGCCTGTGACCTGATGCGCCGCATCGACGGCCGTGAGCCGCAGGAGGTCCTGGCCCCGGAGCTGCCTAACGTGCTCACCTTCGAGCCGAACAAGCAGTACCTGCGGGAGCTGCTGGACACCCAGATGGACCTGACGACCCTCGGCGCGGGCTATGTGCGGGAGGCCCACGAGCGGTTCGAGAAGATGCAGGAGCAGATCCACGGCGGCGAAGCCCCGTCGAGCGACCGGGTCATGGCCGAGCACGACGCCATGTTCGGCCGCGAGTACCGCGTCCAGACCGAGGGCGAGCACCCCGACCCCGCCCAGCGCGAGAAGTGAGGCCGCCGGAGATGCCCGCACCGCACACGCCCCAGGCCGGCGACGACCAGGCCCCCGACATCGACGTGGTCGGCCTGCTGATGCGCCAGCACGGCGACATCCGCAACCTCTTCGACGAGGTCGAGGCCACGACCGGCGAGGAGCGCCGCGACGCCTACCGCCGCCTGGTCCGTCTGCTGGCCGTGCACGAGACCGCCGAGGAGGAGGTCGTCCACCCCTTCGTCCGGCGCGCGGTGGAAGGTGGCGAGCAGATCGTCCGGGACCGCCTCGCGGAGGAGAAGTCGGCCAAGGAGACGCTCGCGGCCATGGACGAGATGGACACCGACGACCCGCAGTTCCTGCCCCGGCTGATGAAGCTGCGCACCGACGTGCAGGAGCACGCCCGGGCCGAGGAGCGCTACGAGTTCGCGCACATCCGGCGCAGCACCGACGTCACCAACCTCGCCGCCATGGCCAAGGCCGTCAAGGCCGCCGAGGCCATCGCCCCCACCCGGCCGCACCCCGGCGTCGAGTCCGCCGCGGCCAACGTGGCCCTCGGCCCCGTGGCCGCCCTCATGGACCGCACCAAGGACGCCGTCCGCAAAGCGATGGGCAAGGACTGAGAGGCGGACGCCGGACGGCGACGGCGAGGATCGCGGGATCCCGGGCTCGGGCCCGGTGATCCCGCGATCTCACGTCCGATCGCTCACGTCCGATCGCGGAACGCGGTCAGCCGCGACCGGGCGCGTACGACGTCGACATGCCGCGCCGTGCCTCGGACGACTCCGCCGCTCGGGCGGCCGCGCTGGCGGCGAGGGCCAGCAGGAGGGCCAGCACGCCGACGATGACGTTGTTCACGATCGTCTTCGTCGTGCTGACGTTGCCGGCGACCACCCACGGCGCGATGATCGCCCACAGACCCAGAGCACAGGATGCCCAGGCCATGCTGTGGGTGCGTTCGTAGGCGCGGCCGAATCCGCCGCTCATCAGGACCGCGTAGGCGATACCGGTGAGCAGGTTGGTGACCGCCAGGGTGGACAGATTGTTGAAGCCCGTGATCCACGGCGATGCCGCGAGGTAGAGACCGGTCAGCAGCGCCATGGTCTCGATGGCCTGGCCTTTGGGCGTGCTCGTGGCGCGCTCGGCCATCTCGTGCCGAAGGCGCATGTCGACGAGGTCGGGGTGCGTCTCCATGGACGGCCTGGGGGAAGTGGTCATGGTCTTCACCTTCGGAGGGTGTAGTACGTCCTGACTTCCGCGAGTACCCCGATCCGGGCGCGCAACCTTGGACGAAAGGGACGATACGCCGCCGGGCGCGTCGTGCCTGTTCACGGCACCCCCCGGACACCCTGGACGCGGGCCGGCGGAGCGTTCCGCTCCGCTCGCGCCCCGCGAAACCCCGATTCCCGCAGGTGATCACTCAGGGCCGCCACCGGTGGGAGGCGGTCGCGGGCGGCGGCCCAGACGTCGAGGCCGGCGAGGGTGATGCCCGAGGAGGCGCCCATGAGACCGTCGGCCAGCCGCCGAGCACCCGCAGAGGGCCCGCGGCAGCCGATCCGATGACGCCGCCGAGGAAGGTGCTGACGACCAGACCCGTGTTCAGCCGACTGCGTGCCGAACAGGGAGGGCGAACACCCGGGCCTGTCCCAGCACGCCGATGCTTTGCGCGGCGATGTCGAGCACGATGACAGCGAGGAGCAGCCCGACCCCAGCCGTGCGAGTGCGGTACCGCCCCGGCCGTGCGGTGGCGCCGGCGCGCCGTGCGGCGAGGACGCCGGCCAGGCCCAGCAGGCCGATCCGGCTCGACGAGCAGGAGAACGGCGCGGCCGTCAGCAGGTAGGGCGTCGACATCGAGAACAACGGGAAACTCCGAGGCACCCGCGGCCCGGACGGCCAGGGCCGCGGGTGCCGCGCGATGGCGCGCCACAGGGGTGAGACCGATCCCAGCAGGCGCGGACAGGGCACGGGTTCACGCGGTTCCAGGGGCGGGACGACCGCGCGGAGCACGGCGGCGAACGATCAGCCCCGCCGCCTGTCAGCGCCGCTTCAGCACAGCGCGCCGAGCCAGCGCGGGGGAGCAGAACGCTCCCGTGCGGGTGGGCGCCACCTGGGCGTCCCGGACCGCTTGCGTGGCGGACACGTAGCCCCCGCTGCCCGCCTGTCCGGATGCGGGTGACTCATGGCCGGACCGAGGCGGCGCCGGACACCGGGTGGTCGGCAGTGTGGAGTCGACGGCGACCGCGCGGCACACGACCCCGCTGGGTTTGGGAGGAGGTCGCGATCTGTATGGGTGACCGGCACGGGCCGGGACGGTCCGAGCAGGAGGACCCGCTCGCAGGCGAATGGGAGAGGCATCAACCCGCGGTCTTCGGTGTGGCCTACCGGCTGCTGGGGAGTGTGGCCGATGCCGAGGATGTGGCCCAGGACGTGTGGCTGCGGGCGGCCGGAGCGGATCTGCGCGGCATCGCCGATCTGCGGGCCTGGCTGGTGACGGTGGCCGCGCGCCGGTCGTACGACATTCTCAGGAGTGCCCGTTTGCGCCGGGAGACCTATGTCGGACCGTGGCTGCCGGAGCCGCTGCTGACAGGGGCGGACGCGTCGCAGCCGGTACTCGTCGACGAGTCCGTCAGTTCGGCGATGCTCCTGATCATGGAAGAGCTGAGCCCGCCGGAGCGGGTGGCCTTCGTCCTGCACGATGTCTTCGGTCTTGAGTTCGGCCGGATCGCCGAAGTGCTGGACGTCTCCGTGCCGGGTGCACGGCAGCTTGCCTCGCGGGCACGACGGCGGGTGGCCAAGGCGAAGGATTCCACGCCGCAGGCGTCGAAGACGGAGCGCGAACGCGTCCTCACGGTCTTCCGCGCCGCCTACCAGGCCGGGGACCTGGCCGGCCTGGTCAGGCTCCTTCACCCGGACGCCGTCTACGTCACCGACGGCGGCGGCAGGGTCTGCGCGGCACGCAAGCTCATACACGGCGGCGAGCGCGTCGCCGGGGTCATGGTGCGTACGGGGCGCCAGTGGCACCCGGACCGTATCGACTTCGCCGAGGTCGGCGGGGAACTCGCCCTCGTGTTCCACCGGGAAGGCCGGGTCTACTCCGTCGACACGGTCCAGATCACGGACGGTCTGATCACCGCGTACCGCAGGGTCATCAACCCGGACAAACTCGTGCGCGTCCGAGCTGTCACACCCGGAGGGGCTACCTCGTCTCCCTGACGAGTACGCACGACGGGCGACGAGGGACTGCGCGAGCAGGTGAGATCGATCATGCGGAACGGCATACATCTCCCTGCTGCCTCTTCCCGATGACGAGCCGCTGTGAGCCCGTGCGTGAACGGGCTGCGCGCTCGAGTCGCCCCTCCCAGTAAGGACCTGTATGCAAGCCATCACCGTTCGAGACCGTGACGCCGGTCTTGCCGGGATGTCCCTGACGGACATGCCCTACCCCCATGCGGCCGAGAACGACGTCATCGTGCGGGTGCACGCCGCGGGCTTCACCCCCGGAGAGCTGGACTGGCCGGCCACGTGGACCGACCGCGCCGGCCGCGACCGGACGCCGAGCGTGCCGGGGCACGAACTCTCGGGTGTCGTCGTAGAACTCGGGTACGGCACCACCGGCCTGAGCGTCGGACAGCGGGTGTTCGGCCTGGCCGACTGGGCCCGCGACGGCACCCTCGCCGAGTACACCGCGGTGGAAGCCCGCAACCTCGCCCCGCTGCCGGCGGACATCGACCACACCGTGGCCGCCGCACTGCCGATCTCCGGGCTCACCGCCTGGCAGGGCCTGTTCGACCACGGCCGTCTCACCACGGGCCAGACCGTCCTGATCCACGGTGCGGCGGGCGGCGTCGGCTCCATCGCCGTACAGCTCGCCCGCGAGGCCGGCGCGCGCGTCATCGGCACCGGCCGGTCCTCCGCCCGGGAAAGAGCGCTCGCCCTGGGCGTCGACACCTTCATCGACCTGCAGACCGAGAGGCTGGAGGAGGCCGGCGAGGCCGACGTCGTGTTCGACGTGATCGGCGGCGACATCCTCGACCGCTCGGCCGCCCTGGTCCGCCCCGGTGGCACGCTCGTCACCATCGCCATGCCGCCCAAGGTCCGGCCCAAGGACGGGCGGGCGGTCTTCTTCGTCGTCGAACCCGACCGCGCCCGGCTCACCGATCTCGCCGCGCGCGTGAGGGACGGCCGGCTCAAGCCGGTCGTCGGTGCTGTGCGGCCGCTCGCCGAAGCACCCTCGGCGTTCGCCCCCGGCAAACGCACCCCGGGCAGAACGATCATCCACGTCACGGAAGACCGAACAGGAGACCGATCATGATCGGAACGCGGATCGCCGGCGGCTTGCTGGCCGTCGCCACGCTGGGCGCGGCCACGGCCTGCTCGACCTCCGACCAGCCCGGCCACGCCAAGAGGCCGACCGCGGCCGTGGCCTCGCCTGCGGCCATGGCGTCGACACGCCCCGCCGAAACCCTCAGGCCGCTGCTCCAGCAGGCACTTCCGAATGTGAAGGGCAAGACGTTCACCTCGGTGATCGTCGACTTCCCGCCCCACGCACGCGCGATGCCGCACCGGCACGGCCAGGCGTTCGTCTACGCGTACGTCCTCGAAGGAACCGTGCGCAGCCGGCTCGACGGCCAGCCCGTGCGCAGCTACCACCAGGGCGAGAACTGGGTCGAGGAGCCGGGTGCCCACCACGTCCTCACGGAGAACACCAGCCCGACCGAACGGGCCGAGCTCCTGGTCGTCTTCGTCTCCAACACCGGAGAGAAGCTGAAGGTCGACGACCCCACGTCATAGACGCCCGAAGGGCGCGGCGCACACCACACCAACGAATCGAAGGAACCATGACAGACACCCAGCGCGTCAACATCGGCGAGCAGCACCCGACCGCCTACAAGGCCCTCATCGCCCTGTCGTCGGAGGTGGGCGAGGCCGCCACCGCGGCGGGCCTCGACCCGCTCCTGGTCGAGCTGCTGAGGATCCGCACCTCCCAGATCAACGGCTGCGCGTTCTGCCTGCGCATGCACACCCGCGACGCCCTCCGCAAGGGTGAGAACCCCGACCGGATCGCCGTGCTGCCCGGATGGGCGGAGACCGGCTACTTCTCCGAGACCGACCGCGCCGCCCTCCGCCTGACCGAGGCGATCACACGCGTGCCGGACGGACACGTCAGCGACGAGGACTACGACGCCGCCGCTGCCGTACTCACCGCGGACCAGGTCTCGGCCATCGCCTGGCTGGCAACGGTGATGAACGCCTTCAACCGCGTCGCGATCACCAGCCGGTACCCCGTCGGCGGCTGACCTCCAGGGTGACACCGGATGAGGGAACCAGCCGGGGCGGTTCGTGCGAGCTGCCCCGGCTCCCACAAGCCCGCTGCGCGCGCTGAACGCGGCGGTGTCCGGTTCTCGACGGTCCGCGGTAAATGCCTGGACTGAGAAACTCGGCGGACGGGAGACTTCCGACTTCCGAACCTCCGGGAGTGTGATGGGGACAACAGATACGCCGGGGCCGACGCCGGGCCGGAGCGCGGTCGTTCTGGCGCTGCGCCGTTACGGCCGGGAACTGCTGCGACTACGACGGCTGACCCTGCCCGCGCTGCTGTTGCCGGCCGTGGGCAACATCGGCATCCGCTACGTCGCCCCCCTGCTGATCGCCAAACTGGCAGGACAGGCCGCCGACGACGGCGGTCTCTCCCTCAGCTCGGCGCTGCCGTACGTGCTGGGCTTCGGCGTGACGCTGCTGCTCGCCGAGGCCGTGTGGCGGATCGGGCAGCACTGCCTGAACCGCGTGGACGCCCTCGGCATGGAACACCTGTACGTGAGCGGCATGGACGAACTCCTCGCCAAGGACGCCGCGTTCTTCCACGACAACTTCGCCGGCTCCCTGACCAAACGGGTGCTCAGCTACGGCAAGCGCTTCGAGGACTTCGTCGACACGGTGACGTACCGGATCGTGGGCAGTCTCGTCCCCCTGGTGTTCGGTGCCGTCGTGCTGTGGCGTTACGAACCGGTGCTCGTCGCCGGCCTTCTTGTGATGATCGCGCTGACCGCGGTGGCCGCGACGCCTCTGATCCGTCGCCGGCAGCGGCTCGTCAACGACCGTGAGGCGGCGATCGCCCGGGTCTCCGGCCACGTCGCCGACAGCCTCATGAACATGGAGACCATCCGGGCGTTCGCGGCGGAGCGCCGGGAGGCCGGGGAACACCGCAGCCGTGTCGCGGACTCCCGGCGTCTGACGCTGAGGTCGTGGGACTACGGCAATCTGCGCGTCGACACCCTGGTCGCCCCCATGTCCGTGCTGACCAACGTGCTGGGTCTGTTGGTCGCCATCGCCTTCGGTGGCTCCGGTCAGGGAGTCGAGGAGGTCGTCGTCACGTTCACCTACTACTCCAACGCCACACAGATCATGTTCGAGTTCAACCAGATCTACCGGCGTCTGGAAAGCTCGATGACCGAGGCCGCGCAGTTCACGGAGCTGCTGCTGGATCCGCCCACCGTGCTCGACCCGCCGACACCCGAACAGCTCGCACCGCGGGACACCGGCATCCGCTTCGAGGCGGTGACCTTCGCCCACACGGGGACGAAGCCGATTTTCCAGGGACTCGACCTGGACGTGCCCGCCGGCGCACGGATCGGCCTGGTCGGCAGGTCCGGCGGAGGCAAGACCACGCTCACCCGGCTCCTGCTGCGGATGTCGGACATCGACGACGGACGCATCCTGATCGGAGGCCAGGACATCAGCCGGCTGCGCCAGACCGACCTGCGCTCACTGATCGCCTACGTCCCGCAGGAACCCGCCATGTTCCACCGCAGCCTGCGGGACAACATCGCCTTCGCCCGGCCCGGCGCCACCGACGAGGAGATCCACGCGGCGGCCGCGGCCGCGCACGTCACGGAGTTCGCCGACCAACTCCCCGACGGCTTCGCCACTCTGGTGGGGGAGCGGGGAGTCAAACTCTCGGGCGGCCAGCGCCAGCGCGTCGCCCTCGCCAGGGCCATCCTGCGCGACGCCCCGATCCTGCTGCTCGACGAGGCGACCAGCGCGCTGGACTCGGAGAGCGAACTCCTCGTCCAGGACGCCCTGTGGCGGTTGATGGACGGACGTACGGCCCTCGTGGTCGCCCACCGCCTGAGCACCGTCGCCGGCATGGACCGTCTCGTCGTCCTGGACCGCGGAACCGTCGTCGAGCAGGGCACCCACGAGGAACTCCTCGCGGCGGACGGCGCCTACGCCAGGCTGTGGCAGCACCAGTCGGGCGGCTTCCTCGGCGAGAGCACCGAGTCGACCCTCGGACGCCCGGCCCCGGAAGCCGGTCTCGACGGGCTGCCCGGACCGGCCGACCCGGCATCGGACGGGGACCGCAGGACGTCGTCGCACGCTCGTACGGGCACCGGGTCCACGTGACCGCGTCGGTTCCCGCAGCGGCGTTTCCGGCCAGCATGTAGGCGTCGTGCCCTTTCTGCGGCCGGGTGACGGTGGCGGCGATCTCCGAGGCACGTCCGACGAGTTCTGCGAGGAAAGGGGTCAGCGTCGCCCGCGCGGCGGTGAGGTCCCAGAGAGTGGGATCGGCGGTGACGGCCTGAGTCGCCGCCTCCAGCAGTGCGGTCTGAGCGCCGGCGCTCGTGCGCAGCGCGTCGAGTTGCTCCACCACGTCGGCGGGGGTGCCGAGCGGTGTGAGACCCCGGCTGATCATGCGGGCGGTCAGCCGGTGTGCTGCCGCCCACGCCAGGTGATCCTTCTTCTGTTCCCGCAAGTGAGAGGCGATGAGGGACAGCTGCCGGGTGTGCTCGGCGGGCAGTTGTTGTGCCTCGTGGGCATGGACGAAGGCGATCAGGGCGTCGCTGCTCGACCGGAGTCGCGCGTCCTTGAGCAGCCAGGGGGAGCAGGATTCCGGGGGCCTCGGGGACGCGGACGACGACCTCCTCGCATGGCGCCGGCAGCCGCTTGCGCGCCTGCCGCCCTCTGCGCCGGCGCTTTCCGGTGCTCTTCTCCGTGTCCTTCTCCGCGTTCTCCTCTGAGGCCCTGTCATCGCCGGGGCGTTGCCCGGTGGGGTGCTCCTCGCTCTGCTGCTCCTTCCCGGACGCCTCCTGCGCCGCTTCCGGACCGCCGGGGGTGACACCGGTGAGACGGTCGAGGGCGCGGATGGCGAGGTGATGGCCGCCGGCCGCGGCGGCGACGGTCAGCTCCGGGTCCCAGGGAGCCGTGGTCCACGGCAGGAGCGTCGTCGCGCGCGGCTTCTCCGATCTGCGGTCGTTGGGCAGTGACGCGGCGACCACGGAGGCGGGCAACCGCTGTGCCAGGGCGGTCAGAGCCAGGGTGGTGGCGGGCGGCTGGGGGACCTGCCGCACCTGTGCGTGCGAGGTCTGCGCACGGCACCACTCCCGTGCCGTCCGGCCTGCCGGCGCGTCGGCCGCCATGAGCAGCGGGCACAGGAGGTGACGGGCGATCGCCTTGCGGGTGTTGCCGTTGGGCGCGGACGCGGCGGCGAGCGCGAGTGCGGGCGCAGCGCCGACGGCGCGATCCGGACCCCGGGATGGCACAGGGTGTTCGCCACACCGTGGAGCACGATGGGGTGAGGGGCGACGGGCAGGGCTCCGCCGGCGAGTTCCCTCAGACAGGCGCGCAGGGCCCGCAAGGTGTCGGCGGTGCCTTCGTGGACCTGTACGGCGGCCCGGTAGGCCGCGGCCAGGGCGATGATCTTGTCGATGTCCCTGGAGACCTTCCTAGGAACGGCGGCGAGGCGGGCCGGTACGCCGCGGCACAGATCGCCGTAGCAGTGGGGCCAGGTGGCGCCCAGTTCGGCGAGTGTGGCGAGGGTGTGCTCAAGAGGTGCGCCGAGCCGCAGGTCGTCGTGTGGGACTCCGACCCGGTGCTGCCGGTGGCGAGGGCCTCGGACGCCGGCCGCGTCGGACAGCACGGCCTGGAGATCGTGATGGCCGTCGCGCAGGGCGTGGAAGCCCGGCGCGATCCGGTCGGCAAACGCATCACCGCCCGCGTTGCCGTCGCTGACGCTCCCGGCCTGGCCGGCACCCGCGACAAACCCTAGGAATGCGGTCGGCTACCGCAGCCTCGCCGGCGTTCACCAACACGGCCGTCCCGGCTGCTACCGCTCGCTCCCTGCGGCAGTGTCGTGCAGGGCGTACTGCTGTGCGAGCGTGAAACTATTGCAATACGTGCGCCGGCATGTCCTTGCGAGCGGCGGCACGGCGGAAGCACGCGGCATACAGCCCCCCCGCCGGCGCGTTCTGGAGCTGACTGACACCGACGTTCCCAAGCGCGGACGAATGCCGGTGCTGCTCGTAACAGGTCTGCCCATGTACGAACCTCCTCGGTCGTGGAGACATCTCCAGGTGTGCCCGTACTCCAGCGGCACTCGAACTCACGATCCAGATGCAGACCGGGTGAGCAGTGGCCATGTCGGTCGATCATGAGCAATCGGGCCTGCTCCGAGCGCAGGCGAAAGTCGATTGGGCCGATTCCGATCGGTGCCGTACAGTTCACCGTACCGACGCGGGGTGGAGCAGCTCGGTAGCTCGCTGGGCTCATAACCCAGAGGTCGCAGGTTCAAATCCTGTCCCCGCTACTCAAACGTGAAGGCCCGGTATCCACCGGGCCTTCACTGCGTGTGTGCCGGGCCGGACCTTGTTCTCGGCGAACAGGGCACCGCGGTCACAGAAGGCGTCAGAAGGAGTGCGCCTCGTGTCGGCGGGAATCTCGCTCACAGCTGTGCTTCGCCGTCGGGGGGCGGGAACGGCCAGGACGGCGGTGTCGTCGTCCATCCCGGTGCCGAAGGCGGCGAGGGGGGCTGCAGCGCACTCACCCAGCACGTGCCGGCACTGTCGAACTCCCGCCGGATGACTTTCGCGGGATCTGCCGGTCACCCGGCAGACACAGATGGTTCACCGGGCAGGCAGGGGTAACCCGGCAGATGGCTCCCACCGGCTGCGCAGAGCACTGGTCGGCGGCCGCCCAGAGCCACCCGCGCTGGAGGAACCTCGTGAACGGCGAATCGACCATCCCATTCTGCGAGACGCGCTTCCCCGCAGTCACGGCGAGCATCACCGCGGCCCGGCACTGGGTCCGCGACTGCGTGGACGGTTTCGGCGGCCCGCTGCGCCAGCGGATGATCGAGACCGCCGAACTGCTCGTCTCGGAACTGATCACCAATGCCATCCGCCACGGCTCCGGTCCGCCCCTGATCCAGCTCACCTGGAACGGGCGGTGGTTGCGCATAGCCGTCAGCGATTCCAGCGACCGCTGGCCCCGCAAGCGCGCCACTGCGAACACCGAGCCCGGCGGTTTTGGCATGCAACTCCTCGACCGACTCGCCCGACGCTGGGGCGTCACCCCGGGGCACCCCGGCAAAACGGTCTGGGCCGAACTCAGCCTCGACTCCTGAGCGCGGTGGCGGGGCTGACCACCAACAGCGTCGTCCACGGCGCCGGCTCGGGCACGCTGCGGATCTGGGCCGAGAGCGACCGGATCGTCTGCGAGATCCACGGCGGCGGACTCGCGCGACACCGCATCACGGCCGGGCCACGTATCAACCACGCTCGAGAGCGTTACCGATCAACGTCTTCCCCACCGCTCACCGGCACGTGAGTGACGCTCAAAGGTGACTGGCCATCGCCGTGCTCATCCCCTGCCACCCCACCGTCGAGCAGGCCCGCTGCCAGTAGGGACTCAGGAGTAGGCCATCATGGCTGCGGGGTCGGGGCTCGGTCCGGCCGGACGGCCGCTATTGCCGTGCCAGTCCAGTATCAGGACCGTGGCGTCGTCCTTGAGGTTGCCGTGGCAGGCGTCGAGCACCGCGGCGGTCAGGGTCCGGACGGCTTCTCGCGGGTGCAGCGCGCGGGTGTCGTGAATGACCGAGGCCAGGTCGACGGCCGCGGCACCGCGTTCCTGCATTCCGTCGGTGAGCAGGACCAGGCGGTCCCCGGGTCTCAGGAGTAGCTCCTGTAGGCGGTAGGTGGTGGGTGCCGCCACACCGAAGGGCAGGTTGACGGCGAGTTTCACCTCTTCGACGGTGTTGTCACGCAGCAGCAGGGGCCGGGGGTGGCCGGCGTTGACCAGTTCGCACAGGCCCGTTGCGAGGTCGACGCACAGCAGCTGTCCGGTGGCCAGGCCGCGGCTGTGGCTCAGCAGGGCCTCGTGGGCGTGGCGGGCCTGCTTGAGGGCGTCACAGCCGCTGCGACGTGCCCGCCGCAGCGCGCCGACCAGCAAGCTGGCCAACAGAGCAGAGTCCGTGTCGTGACCCATGGCATCGGTGATCGACAGGTGCAGAGTGTCGCGGTCCAGCGTGTAGTCGTAGGTGTCGCCACCGATGTCGTCGGCCGGGACCAGTCCGGCGGCCAGAGTGAACTGGGCCGCCTCGCAGCAGGAGGCCGAGGGAAGCAACTGGTGCTGGATCTCCGCCGCCAGGCTGGTCTCGGTAGTGCGTCGGCCCTGGTGGTACAGATCGGTGAAGCGGCGGTCCGTGACGATGATGTAGGCCAGCGCGTGGGCCGCGTGGCGGACCTGGCGCAGCACGGTGTCGTCTGCGGACTGCAGGCTCACCTCCAGGACGCCGACGCAGTCGCCGCGGTTGGTGACGGGCGTGATGACGCGTCGTCCGCCCTGGCCGTCCGGTTCCACATTCTGGCGCTGGCTTCGCAGAACGCTGTCGTAGACGCTGCCCTGCAGGTCGATCGGCTCGCCAGGGTCGGCGGCCTTGTCACCGGTCGCGGCGAGGCGCACCAGCCGCTGGCCGATGAGGTCGACGAACAGGAAGGACACGGCCTCGGCACCGAACCGCTTCTGCAGGTCGTGTGCCACCACGTCGACGGACTCACCGGGCGGGGCCGCTTCCGCAGCGGCCAGCAACTCGCCCAGTTCCAGATCTCCACCCTTCACAGCAACCTCCTGTCGGTTGCCGCACCTCCTTCCCCGAGTCTGTGCAACCTCACTTATTGTGCCCGTTTTACCTGGTCAGGGCGGCATTGCAGATCGGCGCGAGCACGTCCTGCCTTCGTCAGGCGGCGTTCGTGGGAGATCGTGCGGCCGGTGCGTCGGCGGACATGGGATGCGGAGGAAACAGCATGTCGACTGCAGGGCGAGCGATCCGGGAACGGGCGATGCCGCTCCGGTCCACGGTGGTTGCTCGACGCGGTGCCGGTGCGGCCCTATTCGGCCAGGTTTGGTTGCCAGTGGAGGGGGGCGACGCCCGATCCCAAAAGCTGGCACCCGCGTGTCCGACCGAAAGATCATTACTCCGCGATCGCCGGCTCCGTCATCCTGCTCGCCCTCTACCGCCTCGTCACCGGCAACCGGCATTCGCACCGTCACGCGACCCGCTGAAGGCACAACGTCTCCGGACACACCTGGACGGCTCCCTTCCTGCTCGCAGGACGGGAGCCGTCCAGGTGTGTCCGGCCGGGCCAGGCGTGGCCCACCCGCCGGTTGCCGTCGTCCTGGGTCCACCGCGTTCTCCCACCGTCCGAACTGTGCAGGCCGGTGGCATGATCGTGCTTCGTGGGCAGGCGACCGGGGTGTCGTGCGGTGGACGGCCTCGGACGGGTTCACCGCGCTCGCCCGTGACCAGGCAGGCCGTGCAGCGAGCAACGACAGCATGAGAGTGATCGTGCAGACCGCAACGCCATCCGCTACGGCGACGCCCCAGTGGGCCTGCGGCTGCTTCGGGATCAACGTGTGATCTGCGAGGTCTCCGATCCCAGCCAGACGCATGCGCATCTGCGACGGGCCCGGTGGACGGACGAAGACGGCCGCGGCCTGTTCCTGGTGGCGCGACTGACCCATCGTTGAGGCAGCCGCTACACCGTTGCGGGCGAACCATCTGGACCGAACACGGTTGGAAGAAGTGCTCTGACCTATCGGCCCGGTTGGCTGATGTCATGCAAGCGGGCGCTTCAGCCGACGGTCACCGGCACACGTCGCACCGTCGGCCTGCCTGGCCACTCTGTCGGAGTAGTACACGAAGACGTCCCGTCGGCATGCGCGGGTACGAACGGTTCATCCAGCAGTCCGAGAGCCTGATCACCTGGGCCGCCATCACCCTCATGACCAGACGCCTCACCCGCACTGAGGAGGTGGGCTCGCTCATCCGGAACCGGGAACGGCAGCCGCTGCCTGGTCATCCCCACAGTCTCGAAGCTGCATTTCCTGGGCGGCAGCGGCCGTCACGCAGCGTGCCGGTTGGCAGCTCTTCCTGAGACGTTGAACTCCGAGTGAATCAATATCTGTTCCCGAGGGATCAGATTTTTGGGGGCCGTGCAGTGGGAGTTTTTGCCGCGAAGAGCAGAGTGGGATTATCCACCGCACACGGGCCGCTCCGGCGTGCTACTGTCTATCTCAGTTGCAGTTGTGGTTCCCGAAACTTCAGGTGCTCCCACCAGGCTTCTGCCGGTCGGTAGCACTTTTGTATTTCCGGTCATTTCCGGGCGGGGTGATCATCGCGGCGACACGGCGTCCGCGTGGTGCGGACGCCGATGCACTGCCCCAAAGGAGATATGACATGGCTACTGGTACCGTGAAGTGGTTCAACGCGGAAAAGGGCTTCGGCTTCATCGAGCAGGACGGCGGCGGCGCCGATGTGTTCGCCCACTACTCGAACATTGCCGCGCAGGGCTTCCGTGAGCTGCTCGAGGGTCAGAAGGTGACCTTCGACATCGCGCAGGGCCAGAAGGGCCCGACGGCCGAGAACATCGTTCCGGCCTGACGCTCACGCGCAATCCGTAGCTGGGGCCCGCATCCTTCGGGGTGCGGGCCCCAGCTGCATGCGTATCCCGCAGCGGCTTTCACCCGCGGGACGCCCCGGAGGAATCCGCAGTACCACTACAAGCGGTTCCTCCCTCAGGGTGCAGACGCAGCCTGAAGCGCTGCACCACAGCCGGCGCCCGGATCGCAAGGCCCCATCGCGTCACCCATTTCAGCACCTGTGCCCACGGATGTCTTCGCCGGCCAGGTCTGCTTTCTTTTGCCACCGGTCCATACTTGTAATTCTCCGTGCCATTCATCGCAGCGGGAATTCCTTGATATGTGCCACATCGAGGAAGGTTCCGCATTGAACCGCACGTACACGAACGACCGCCCCGCCCGCACCCGTGACCGCCGTGCCGACGCCGGAAGGGGCGGCGGCTACGGCTCGCAGGCACCGCGCCGTACCGGCGGCCCCGTCCGCTCCGGCGGTTACGGCCGTCGGCCTGCCGCGGTGCAAGGTGAGTTCGCGCTGCCCAGGACGATCACCCCCGCGCTGCCCGCCGTCGAGGGCTTCGCCGATCTCGACATGCCCGAGCAGCTGCTGGCCGAACTCGGCAGGCAGGGTGTGACCGCACCGTTCCCCATCCAGGGAGCGACGCTGCCGAACTCCCTGGCGGGCCGTGACGTCCTGGGCCGCGGCCGCACCGGTTCCGGCAAGACCCTCGCCTTCGGCCTCGCCCTGCTCGCCCGCACCGCCGGACAGCGTGCCGAGCCCCGCCGGCCGCTGGGGCTGATCCTCGTACCCACGCGTGAGCTGGCACAGCAGGTGACCGACGCGCTCACCCCGTACGCCCGCTCCGTGCGGCTGCGGCTGGCCACGGTGGTGGGCGGCATGTCGATCGGCCGGCAGGCCAGCGCGCTGCGCGGAGGAGCCGAGGTCGTCGTCGCGACACCGGGCCGGCTCAAGGACCTCATCGGCCGCGGCGACTGCCGGCTGAACCACGTCGGCATCACCGTGCTGGACGAGGCCGACCAGATGGCCGACATGGGCTTCATGCCCCAGGTCACCGCGCTGCTCGACCAGGTGCGCCCGGAGGGGCAGCGCATGCTGTTCTCCGCCACCCTGGACCGCAACGTCGACCTGCTGGTGCGCCGCTATCTGACCGACCCCGTCGTGCATTCGGTCGACCCGTCGGCCGGTGCGGTCACCACGATGGAGCACCACGTCCTGCACGTCCACGGCGCCGACAAGCACGCCGCCACGATCGAGATCGCCGCCCGCGACGGCCGCGTGATCATGTTCCTGGACACCAAGCACGCCGTCGACCGGCTGACCCAGGAGCTGCTCAACAGCGGGGTACGCGCCGCCGCGCTGCACGGCGGCAAGTCGCAGCCGCAGCGCACCCGCACGCTGGCGCAGTTCAAGACCGGGCACGTCACCGTGCTGGTGGCGACCAATGTCGCGGCGCGTGGCATCCACGTCGACAACCTCGACCTGGTCGTCAACGTCGATCCGCCGACCGACCACAAGGACTACCTCCACCGTGGCGGCCGTACCGCCCGCGCCGGCGAGTCCGGCAGCGTCGTCACGCTCGTCACGCCGAACCAGCGCCGCAGCATGGTCCGCCTCATGTCGGACGCCGGAATCCGGCCGCGGACCACCCAGATCCGCTCGGGCGACGAGGCCCTGAGCCGGATCACCGGCGCCCAGGCCCCGTCCGGCATCCCGGTCGTCATCACCGCACCGGTGGTCGAACGTCCCAAGCGCGGCGCCACCTCCCGAGGCCGACGCCGCCCTTCCTCGGCGACCCGGCGCGCCCGCGTACGCCAGCCCGTCCTCGACACGGTGGCATAGAACCTTCGTGATCAGGAAGCCGGCCCATCTCAGCAGGAGGCACCTTTTGACACTGATTCATACGCAGCCCCGCCCGGCGGACGCCAACCCCGCGCACAGGACGGCGGAGAAGGGCATGGAAGCGGCCGGACCGCAGGTCTGTGACGACATGAGCGTCGAGGTGGCGCTGGCCGTCATGGCCGCCGCACGCACGAGCCGACTGGTCGTCTGCGACCAGGACGACCAGCGCACCGGCCTGGTCACCCGTACCGAACTCGCCGCCGTCCGTGACAGCTCCGACTACACGGACCGTGTCCGCCTGCGCGACATCCTCGGCGACCACGGATCGTCCACCTCACCCGTGACCACGATGGCCGAAGCCGAGCACGAGACGCGCTCCCGTCGGCTCGGTGTCCTGCCGGTGGTCGACGAGCAAGGCAGCGGCCTGGGCGTCCTCGCCCTCTCCCGCTGAAACACTCGCCCCTGATCGGACCGTTCTTCCCTTCTCCCTGTGAGGCCACATGCGCTGCGTCATCGCCCGCTTCCCCTTCGAGCTCACCAGGGGCGGAGTGCTGGAATCGATGAAGGGCATCAAGCCCGAACCGGTCACCGGAGCTTCGGTGATCATCGGCCGCCGCCACTACCCCCTCAAGCAAGTCGGCCAAGTCATCACCCGCCAGGACCGCCGAGACTTCAGCGCCGCCGAAGTCCTGCGGGCCATGACTCAGCTCGGCTTCACCTGCCGCGCCGTTCCCAAGACAGCGCCCCCGGGCATTCTGAGCCCGATGCAGCACGCCTCCGCGATGCTCGGCTCCCCCGTCACGGTCTGACCGGGTAGACAGACACGAGCCGTCGCCTGACCAGCAGTGTGGGCCCGACCGGTACGCCGGTCGGGCCCACACTACGTGCAGCGGGGCTGACTTCCTCGATCGCAACCCGGTATCTCCCACCTGTCTCGGGGCCTCCGGGGTGCCCTGCGGGATCCGGGTGGCATGGAAGTGCCGGCGGTGAATTCGTCCAAGCGGGCGAAATCCGTCAGTACATCCGACACCCTCTGCCTTCACGTGTCCGCGAGAGCCAATCGACCATTGATGTCAGCGCCTCCGGTGACCACGGAAACAGAGGCCCGGTGCAGCATCAGGGCCGGCAGATGGTGTAGTAGTTCCTTCGGGGCCCTGGTGCCAGTACGGCGCCAGGGCCCCTCGCGCGTTCCACAGAGAGGTGCAATGACAGCAGACGACACGTTCGGCCGTCTCGACGACGACGATTACCCCGCCTACACCATGGGCCGAGCCGCCGAGTTGCTCGGTACCACCCCTGCCTTCCTCCGCGCCCTCGGCGAAGCCCGCCTGATCACCCCCCTGCGCTCCGAAGGCGGCCACCGCCGCTACTCCCGCTACCAACTGCGCATCGCCGCGCGGGCCCGGGAACTCGTCGACCACGGGACTCCCATCGAGGCCGCCTGCCGGATCGTCATCCTCGAAGACCAGCTCGAGGACGCCCAGCGCATCAACGCCGAGTATCGCCGCGCCGCCGAATCAGTGAACCCGATGGCAGCAGAATGAGATGAGCGTGCCCGTCAGCGCCGGCAGGCATCGCACGCACGGTCTCGGTGTGCGGAGCGATCCTTTCCTGTGGTGACGCGGTGTGTGGGCGTGTAACGTCTGGGTCAGCTGTCGTGGTTCGGAATTCCCCCTTGCTCACGCCTCTGGTGTGGGCGTTTTGCTGTGCTGTGCCGCAGGAACCAGGGCGATCACCTCCGTCTGCCACGTGGAGTGGGAGGCGTTCATCGACTGGAAGGCATAAGACATGGCAACGGGAACAGTGAAGTGGTTCAACGCGGAGAAGGGCTTCGGCTTCATCGCCCAGGACGGCGGCGGCCCGGATGTCTTCGCGCACTACTCCGCGATCAACTCCACCGGCTTTCGTGAGCTCCAGGAGGGCCAGGCCGTGACGTTCGACGTCACCCAGGGCCAGAAGGGCCCGCAGGCCGAGAACATCAACTTGGCCTGACCTCGCAGACCTGCTCGAGGGATCGCGCACGCCGCGTCCGGTGGCTGCCGCCCACCTGGGCGAAGGCGTCTGCTCTCGTGCCGGGCCGGTGCAGGATCAGGGGCCGCGCAGCAATGGCTGCGCGGCCCCTGGTCTGTGGAGGCCCGGGGCCGTTGCGACTTCGGCCTGGAACTTCCGGACCTCAGTCGCTGCAAGCGTCGTCGGGCACGGGAGCCGCATGTCTGGCGCGGCGACCGTGCGGCTTGGAGGATCCGACGTTCAGACGCTCGTCCAGGCGTCGAGGAAGGCTTTCCGTCCAGCCGGATCGTCCGACCTGCGGTCTGCGTTCAGGACGCGCCAGGCGGTGAGCTCGAGATCTCGGAGCCACAGTTCTCCGATGACCTGTGTCTTGAGGTCGGGCAGATGGTCGGACTCGACGAGGGCCTGACCGATCACCTCGCCGGCCGCGAAGCGCTGGGGCGGGGTCATCTCATCGACGGCCGAGAGGATCTGCCGGGCCAGGGCGGTTCCCTCTCCTGCCAGCGAACGCAGCACCGGATCCTTGATGTTGACGGGCAGCAGGTACGCGGTGCCCGAAGACCTCCACAGGTCCGACCAGAAGCGCTCTCCTGCCGCGGTGGGGGCAGGCAGCGCGGCCAGCAGCCCGAGGCAGCAGCACGGACCGCTGGTCCGGCCAAGGAGGAACGCGGTGGCCCAGGCCGCCTACCTGACGTTGCGCATGCTCGCCGAGCGCGTTGTGCAGCTCACCGGGCAGATCGATGAGCTGAACCAGCGCCTGACCCGGCTCGTCGTACGCCACGCACAGCAGCTGCTCGAGCGGGTGGGCATCGGTCCGGACAGCGCCGTCACGCTCCTGATCACCATGGGAGACAACCTCGATCGGCTGAACACCGAGGCGTCCTTGGCTGCCCCTTGCGGAGTCAGCCCCATCGCGTACTCATCCGGCCGGCGGAGCACGCGCCGGCTCAACCACGGCGGCGACCGCCAGGCGAACGCGGTCCTGCACCGCTTCGTCTTCACCCGCCTGCGCCACTACCTGCGCACCCAGGCGTACTACGAACGCCGCACCCAGGAAGGCAAGACCCGAGGCGAAATCATCCGAAGCCTCAAGCGATATGCCACCCACGAGGTGTTCAACCTGGTCGGACCGGTTTCCCGCGCCCCCGCATTATAGGGGCGTCTGTGGCCGCTCGTGACAGGTGAGGATTCCCGTCGGATCGCTCGGGCGGGGGTCCTGCGTAGACGGGGACCTGATACAACGACGCCCCGCTGGCTTGCTGCGGCGGGGCGTCGTCGTGCAAATATTCCGTTGATGTCGCGGGCGTCAGGCACTCAGGCCGGACGGGTGTCAGTCCGAGAAGTCGAGGCTCTCCTGACCAGGGCCGGGGGCGCGTCGAGACTTCCGCGGCGGTTTCGGTTCCTTGGTTGCGTAGGCAGGTACGGGCAGGATGCCCTCGCCCCGTAGGTCGTCGGTGCTGATGAGCGGGCCGCTGCTCACTGCGTCCAGCAGCCGGGCCTGTCGGGGTTCGAGGGCTACGAGGAGTCCGAGCGCGTTGATGAGGTCAAGCAGGTCAACGGTCCACCGGGCAGGCCAGGTCGGGGGCAGGATGTCGTTCAACGGGGTCTGTCGTTCCACGTCTGGCTTGCGCTTGCGGAAGCTGAACCACTTGCGGATCACCTGCACCCCGCCGATCCGATAGTCCCAGACTTCCGGCGCCACCGGACGTATGCAGCCCGTGCCCACCGTGAGGGTTCGCGTGGACGCGTCGTAAGAGATGTCCGCAGGTAACCCGTCGTCCTCTCCGATCACGACGACGCATTCCGGTTGTTCCTCCGGGGGAAGCCTCGGGGCCGAGCCAGGTGAACTGTCGTGGTGGGAGGCGAAGCGCTGGCCGTACGTGTGGATCCACACCGTGCGCCTGCCCACTTCCACGAGCTCCGCCCATAGAGCCGGGTCGCGTGTTATAGGGATACGGACACCGCGCTCGGCGAGGTTCGCGGCGAAGCGGCGGGTGTAGCCGCTGTGGCCGGTCGTTCCCGCGATGTACGCGAAGAGGTCCTCGGCGGTGACCGTCACGCCGTGCGTCTTGGTGAGAAGACGCAGCAGGCCAGGGGTGACGTTTGGTTCAGCCTGGTGAGGGTGGCGGTAGAGAGGGGCGACGCGGCCGCCTTCGGTGCCTTTGAAGTGATGCATGTCGGGCAGCAGGGCAGTGAAACTCACCGCCGGCCCCGGACGGCCTGATTCCGTGTGGAGTTCGGATAGGTAGATCTGACGCTGGTCGTTGTGGGCGAACCACAAGGCCGGTCGCGGAAAGTCGATCACTCTCCTGTCCGCGATGATGTACTGCCGGTCGAAGGTCATCCGGCCGTAGGGAACGATCACCGGCACCATCTCCTTCTCCGCGGCAAGGCTTTCCCTTTCCTGCTGCCCGGGCAGTGGCGGTTCCGGCTTATCCGGACGGCGGTCTCTGGTGGTTTTCAGCAGGGCGGCCTTGTCCTCCGCTGGGGCTTGGACGAGCCTGCGCCACCGGCTCTCCAGGACGTCCCGGCTGGGTGAGACGGGCCAGCTGCGGTTGTTCTTGTTGCCGGAGCTCGTCCAGGGCAGCAGGGCGTCCACCGGTGGCATTGCTGACCACTCGGAGTCGGACAGGACGTGAAAAGGCGCGGTCCACTGTGTGGGGCATAGTTGCCAGGAGGTCCCGTCGCGATGACCGTCGAGGCCAAGCCCTTCCAGCCAGTTGAATTTCTCCTCGCGTGTGCCCGCGGGGACGTCAAGTCGCCAGACCCGCGCCGGTGTACACGCGTCCGGGGCGCCATGGCGGACGAAGACGGCGATGCAGATCTCCCGCTTAACATCCTGGAAGACACGGGTGCGCGTGTCGGAGTAGGCGCCCTCCGGGGAGAGACCGATGACCCAGCCCTCGTCGGCGGCCTCGCGCAGGTAGTGGCGCATGCCGGCCGATCCCTCGCTGTCCAGGTACCCGGAGTTGGTGATGAGGGCGACGATCCCGCTGGGGGCCTTCGGCGCTCCCGAGGCAGTCAACTGGTCGAATACCTTCCAGGTGGACCACGCCCAGAAGTAGACGTAGAGGTTGTCGAGGGCGTATCCGACGCGTCCGTTGTCCTCTGGGTGGAAGCGGGCGAGGATCGGGCCCTGGCCGTTCGGGTTGCCCTCGGTGATCCAGCGTCCGACGCCCGACTGTCTCGCACCCCGCAGGTAGGGCGGATTGCCGATGACCACCATGACCTTCTCGTCCGCCTTGATCTTGTTCGCCATTCGGCGGTGGCGGGCGATCGCCTCGTACATGAAGCCCAGGTGGTGCTCGACGGCGGGATCGTCGAGTGTGTCGGCCACCAGAAGCCTCGGCGGGCGGCGCGTGATGTCGGCGTCGTGGGACCGGAAGGCGTGGTGCACACGGAGTTCGGCGACGGCGTACGGCCCGGTCTGTTTCTCCAGCCCGACCAGTCGGCCCGAGAGCTCCCGGAGTAGCCCGGACTTGAGCGTGCTGCCGTACTTCAGTGACAGGGACTTGGCGACGTGGTCGATGATGTTGATGAGGAAGGTCCCGGTGCCCATGGCCGGATCGACGACGGTGACGTCCTCGCTTCCGTAGCCGTCCTCCTGGCCGAGCCGGTCGCGCAGCACCTCGTCGGTGAAGCCGACCATGAAGCGGACGACCTCGCCAGCCGTGTAGTAAGTACCCGTCCGCCGCCGCAGTTCCGGGTCGTAGGCGCCCAGAAAGCCCTCGTACAGGTGGAGGTAGGCGTCTCCGGTCTCGTCCTTGAACATCTCGGGGTCGACGGCCGATAAGACGTCGATCAGCGGGTCGATGATGCCCCGCAGATCGTCGAGGGCGTCGTCCGTCAGCACCGCCAGCGCCTTGCCCATCAAGGAATGCCGCTTGCCCAGTCGGATCGCGACCTCGGGAAGCGTGAGCCTGCCCAGATCTATGTGCTCAAGGCGAGCCAGCAGCAAGGCAAACGTCAGCGTCTGACTGTATTGGTCCGCGAACTCCTCCGGGCGAGCATCGGGAAAGAGCAGGTCCTTCCAGTTGTCGGCCAGGATCGAGAACGCAGCGTCAGCCTCCCCGTGCTCCTCGCGGGTGAGCCGCTCGGTGACCTCGTCACGCAGCAGGGCGCAGATTCCCGCGATGCGCTTGACCAGTTCATTGACGCTGTTGTGGACGATGGGCGCTGGCAGGAAGAAGTGCGTGAGGGCACGCTCGAACCCGGTGTCCGCGACGACGAGTTGCCGACTACCGGAATCAAGGTCTCCGGCCAGGATCCCCGTCGGGCCGACCTGTAGGCCGAAACGGTAGACCGCCCACTGGTATCCGTCGGTGTACAGCACATTGTGGAGTGCCTTGATCTTCTCCCACTGCTTGCGGTCGTGGCTCTTCACCGACCACTTCTCCGGATCGGCCCCCGAGCCCGGCTGCTTCAACTCGACGTGCCCTATGGTCCTGCCGCCGCAGGCGATGGCGAAGTCGGGCCGGATCCCGAGTTCCTTGATGCGACTCTGACCGTGGACGATGAGCTTGAGGCGTTGCCGCGAGGCCATGCCGCGCAGCAGATGCTCCACCGGCGCGGTCAGGCTGTCCTCCTTACTGCTGACCGCCCCTGCGGGACCTCGCAGCTTGGCCCTGACCTCCTCGCCGAACTGGGCAACGAGGTCCGCCACTGATCCAGTCGTGCCCTTTCCCGCCCAGACGTCCCCTCTTGCCATCGGCCCCCCAAGGTTGCACCCACGCCGACGATCAGACCCATACAGAATGCCCATGGCATCTCAAGCAGCAAACACCAGTGGATGTAGGTCGATTGGTGACAAGCCGCCAAAGCCCCGCGTACGGAGGTCGGTTGGAGCGTGAGCCGGGAGGGCGTCCCGGGCGTGGGTCAACGTGCGGAGCGCAATCGGTGGACGGTACGGCGATCTGCCGGCACGCTGGGGCGATCGCGGGGGCAGCGTGCGTGCGTCAAACGAAGCCATCATGGCTGCGGGGGCTTCTGGTATGTCCCCGCTGCTGCTCTCGGAGATCGACCACGTCGCCACCCGCGAGCTGGGCCGTGCAGCGGTGCTCAGCGCGGTCGACGACATCCGACATTGCGTGCGACGAGGCCGTGCCGTTCTGTCTGAGATCACGGATGATCATTTGAGTGCCACCCAGTCGGTGCGCGCCCGCTAGCGCGGCTCAGGGGCCGTAGGGGCTCCAGTGCCCGAGGAAGGGTGATCTCGTAGCCGCCGCTGCACCAGCTTCCGTACAGCTCCTTCGTCGCCGGAACCCTTCCGGATCTGCGTGCGGCGGCGACGCGGGACGGCCACTTCTCCAAGTCGGGACCCTTGCCGCTCTTGACGATCCTGCCGTCGGCCTCCGCGAGCTCCTGTAACAACTGCTCCGTGAGCGTCACACGAGGCTGTGAGGGAGGGCTTGGCTTCCGCAGGGCGGCCTGAGTTGCCCCCCTCGGGCGGACTGGGGGCGTGGAGTGGCGGCCTGGGGCTTCCGCTGGCGTGATCCGTGGGGAGGGTACGTGCCGTGCACCAAGTAGTGCCGGCCGGCGCTAGTCAGAGCGACGCTCCACTGCCCGGCCTTCCGGGAGACCGTGACCAGGCCCCGGTTGTGCCGTGCCTGACAGGTGGTCTTGTAGGAGTTGGTCTCCCATACGCCGGCAGGGCACCCGGCTTCCACCCACTGCAACACCGAGAGCTGCCGCTCATTGACCCGCCGTTCCAATGGTCCCCCTTCGACTCGAAGTGACCTACGACGGCGGCATGGTGTCAGTTCCGTGGGTAGACGATCGGTGCTTCGACTCGATTCGTCCGAACGAGCGAGCTGACGTGGCTGCAAGCCGGTCAAGGCCCTCACCCAGGCGATCAACCAGCTCAAGGCCGTCCTCATCCGTGCCGATCCGCAGCTGAGGGAGGAACAGGCCGGGCTGGGCAACGCAGAGCTCATCCGCACCTGCGCAGGGCTCGTCGACGACAGCCTGAACCACGAGCTGGCGAGGGATCGGTGCTCCACGCCACCCACGTCACCCTGTGCCTGCTGGCACGGCGCATCAGGCAGCTCAGCGAAGAGGTCCAGGAGCTGGAAGGCCGCCTGACCCGGCTGGTGGAGCGCCACGCTCC
Source organism: Streptomyces sp. NPDC052721 (assembly GCF_040678315.1). Classification (NCBI taxonomy): domain Bacteria; kingdom Bacillati; phylum Actinomycetota; class Actinomycetes; order Kitasatosporales; family Streptomycetaceae; genus Streptomyces; species Streptomyces sp. NPDC052721. The sequence continues at coordinate 48,789 of NZ_JBFATL010000033.1, forward strand.
GAAGCTGCTCGAGGTCATCGGCATCGGTCCGGACACAGCCGTCACTCTGCTGATCACGATCGGGGCCAACCCGGAACGCCTGGGCAGTGAGGCGTCCTTCGCGGCGCTGTGCGGGGTCAGCCCCGTCGAGCGCTCCTCGGGCAGTCGGCAGTACCGCCGCCTCAACCGGAGCGGCGACCGGCAAGCGAATGCGGCCCTGCACCGGATCGTGCAGACCCGCCTGCGTGTCGACCCGCGCACCCAGGCGTACTACGGACGCCGCACCCAGGAGGGCAAGACCCGACGTGAGATCATCCGATGCCTCAAGCGGTTTGCCGCCCGCGAGGTCTTCAACCTGGTCAGGACGGCTTTCAGCGTCCCCCCGTTATAGAGGCGTCCGTGAGACGTGAGAGGGTCTGACGCGTGAGTGAGACACCCCCGAACACCCTGCAATACCGCTTCGACGGGCCAGAAGACGCTCCGGTCCTGATCCTGGGTCCCTCACTGGGTACCACGTGGCACAGGTTGTAAAGATCGTCCGGGGGCGTCTATGCCAGTCCAGCACGGTAATGAAACAGCAGGTCAGGGCCCATTGGTCTGTGAGGGGCCGCCCAGTTGGTGATGGCTGTGTGACAGGCGGGTGATACGGCGGGGCGCCAGTGGGGTCCGGTCTGTCCTGACGGGGCCTCTACGCGGAGCCGTGAAAAGGCGAAGCCGCACCGGAGCGGTGCCTTTACATTCCGGGAGTGCGCTGTCAGTGCCAGGGCGGCCGCCCACGGCCGGGCCGACTTGGGTACCTGGCTCAGCAGCGCGCGGGCACAGTGAGTACGGCAGCGCTGCCGGCTCGCGCCCGGTAGGGCGGCGCCATGTGCGCGTCGGAGATGAGCAGTTGGACGCCGGAGAGGCAGCGTGCGGTCAGGGAGCGCGGCAAGGCGAGCCCGTGGGCGCCGTCCTCGGCGGTGGCCGCGTCCAGGGCAAGGGTCTCACGGGGTCCGTCGGCGTGGACGCCGGACCCGATGGGCGCGTGGACGCTGATGGCGCGGGCGCCCTCGCGGACCTTCTGGCCGCGCGAGAGGCCACTCCCCGCTGATGCGGCGTCCCTCTTCCCGGGAGACTCGCCGACGGGGTCCGCCGGAGTTCCCGAGAGGTAACGGCCGCCGCTGTGGCTCACTGCGTGTAGAAGGTGGCGTCGCCCCGGTCGGCCGCCGTGCTGGGGGCCTGGACGTAGAGCAGGTAGTCGTAGTGGCGGATGTAGCGGCCCGGGAGGTTGGACGCCTCGTACGAGACCCCGGCGGAGTCCGCGAGGCCGGCCCGGGCGGTGAAGGACGCGTCGGACGCGAACTGCGCCGTCCCGTCGTTCTTCTCCACCCACACCTCGTAGTTCTTGTGGCGCAGGAAGTACCCCGGGAAGTTGGCCGACTCCAGGGAGACGGTGCCCGTGCCGGACAGACCCGTGACGACCCGGAACTGCGAGTCGGCCAGCGGCGAGACGTTCGCCTCGATCTTGGCGCGGTAGTCCCAGTGCCGGACGAACCGGTCGGGGAAGTTGTACGACGAGAGCCGGATCGGGGTGAGACCGTCGGCGACCGGGATGCCGATGTCGGGCGTGCCGTCGGCCTTCCAGTAGATCTTCTGGACGCGGGTGCGGCGGTTGGGGTCGTTGAGCGGGGAACCGCTGATGTCCTTGTAGCTGCGGTCGTGGTAGACGAGGATGTCCGACTTGCCGTCCTCGGAGACCGTGAACTGGTTGTGCCCGGGGCCGTACTGGCTGGTGGCGGCGTTGCTCGCGAAGACCGGCCCGGCGCTCTTGGCCCACGACGAGGCGCTGAGCAGGTCGGCCGAGGCGGACGCGGTCAGCATGCCCATGCAGTAGTTGGCGTCGGTGGCGCTGGCCGAGAAGGTCAGGAAGACCTTGCCGCCCCGCTGGATCACGGCCGGGCCCTCGTTGACCGTCTCGCCTCCGGCGGTCTCCCACGCGGCGGTCGGCCGGCTGATCATGACCGGTGTGCCGGTGATGGTCCAGGGGCTGGACATCTGCGCGATGTAGATGTTGGTGCCGCGGCCGACGGCCGGGTCGTTCTGCGCCCAGGCGAGGTAGCGGGTGCCGTTCACGGCGAAGGTGGTCGCGTCCAGGGAGAAGGTGTCGAGCGGAAGCGCGATGCGGCCCTTCTCCGTCCAGGTGCCCGTGATCGGGTTCGCGGCGGTGCACTCCAGGACGTAGGGCCGGATGTGCCAGATGTCGTTGGCATCACCGGCGGCGAAGTAGACGTACCACTTGCCGTCGATGAAGTGGATCTCCGGGGCCCAGATGTGTGCGCCCATCGCACCGCTGGCGTGCCTGGTCCAGATGGTCGTCTCGGTGGCCGAGGACAGCCCCTGGATCGTGGTGGCACGGCGGAGCACGATGCGGTCGTACTCCGGCACCGTGGCGGTGAAGTAGTAGAAGCCGTCGGTGTGCTTGAAGATGTGCGGGTCGGCCCGCTTCTCGGCGATGGTGTTCGTGTACGTCACCCCGGGTGACGCGGGCACGGCGGCGTGGGCGGTACCGGCCGAGACACCGGTGATGGTGGCGGCGGCCGAGCCGGCGATCAAGCCGAGGACCGATCGACGGGTGAGCGCAGGTCTCACGGATTGCTCCCTCTGGTGCGGGCGGCGCAGAGAAACCGTCCGCTCAACCTTTTCGGTATTTCGAACGCCGTTCGTGAATTCGGCCAGAACATAAGTCCTGCGCTCGCCCCCGTCAACGCTTTGGTCAAAGAAGCATCTGACGAGTTGGTCGACGCCCGCCGCGAAAGGCCCATGGATTGTCGGATGTATTGACGCATCCCGATTCCCCCACTTAATGTCTGCCCGATTCTACGAACGTTGTTCGATATATCGCACTACATGACCGATCGGCTCCCGGTTGACTGAGGCGGCAACTCGGTCACCGCCGCTGATATCGCCGCATTCCGAAGGCCGCCACCGCCGTGCCGGACCACAGACAACAGGAGCCCTCTGAGAAAGGAGGCCGAAGCCGCGCACGAATGAAGCACTTCGTGGGCGCCGAAAACGCCGTCACACCACACACACCGGCTCCCGTGCCCGGGCCCGCCGTCACCACGGCGATACGCACCGCACCCCCGGGAGACACACCGTTGCCCGGATCCGCCCCCCTTCCGGATCGTGCGGTAACCGTCCTGTCCCACCCCCCACCGAGACGAGCTCCCCCGCCACCCCGCTCTTCCCCTCTCCCGACGGTGGCACCTGCACGAAGACAGGAGATCCACATGTCCGCGCTCCGCGCCCGGCTGACGGTGATATTGCTCGCCGCATGCCTCCTCTTCGCCGGCCAGGCCCTGACCACACCCCAACGGGCCGACGCAGCCGATCCGGGTTACCTGATGGTGCACTTCACCGGTGAGGGGGCGACCAACCAGCAGATGTACCTCTCGCACAGCACGGACGGCCTGCACTGGAACGACCTCAACGGCGGCGGGATGGTCCTGCGCTCCACGGTCGGCACGAAGGGGGTGCGCGACCCCGCAATCGTGAGATCTCCCGACGGCAGCAAGTACTGGATCATCGCGACCGACCTGTGCATCGGTTGCGGGCAGGACTGGAACGCCGCCATCAACAACGGCAGCCGCAACCTGGTGGTGTGGGAGTCGACGGACCTGGTCACCTGGTCGCAGCCGTGGCTGCTCAACGTCGCCGGCGCGATCCCCGACGGCCGCAACGCCTGGGCGCCCGAGGCGATCTGGGACCCGCAGACCAACGACTACGTCCTGTACTGGGCGACGAACGTGCCCCTCGACGGCAAGACGAAGCACCGCATCTACTACGCCCACACCAGCGACTTCCGCACCATCACCACCCCGCAGACCTACATCGAGCGACCCGGCACGCAGGAGATCATCGACACCCAGGTCATCGAGATGCCGGCCGGAGTGGGCAACTACCGCTACGTGCGGGCCTCCGGTGACGGCCAGATCACCCTCGAGGGCAGCAACTCCATCCTCGGAACCTGGACCCGGCTCGGCGACCTCTCCGGCATCGGCCTGACCGGGTCGATGGTCGAGGGCCCGATGTGGATGAAGTTCAACGGCACCAACAAGTGGGCCCTCTACCTCGACCAGTACGCCTCCGGTGGCGGCTACATGCCGGTCCTGACGACAGACCCGTCCAATCCCGCCTCCTACCAGAGGCAGGCTTCGGGAAGCTACAACATGGGCGGCACGAAGAAGCGCCACGGCTGGATCATGAACCTGACCGCCGCCGAGGAGAGCCGCGTGCTCGCCCGCTGGCCCAACACCCCCGCCCAGCGGCTCCAGTCGTACAACTTCCGGGACCGGTACGTGCGCCAGACCAACCTCGACGTGCGCATCGATCCCGACGTGAGCCCCGCCGAGGACGCCCAGTTCCGGCTGCGCCCCGGCCTGGTGGGCACCGGCACCGTCTCCTTCGAGTCGGTGAACCACCCCGGCTACTTCCTGCGCCACTTCGACTTCGACTTCCAGCTCGCCCACAACGACGGCACCACGCAGTTCGCCGCGGACGCCACCTTCCGCAAGGTCGCCGGCCTCGCCGACGCCGGCTGGTCGTCGTTCCAGTCGTACAACTACCCCGACCGCTACATCCGCCACTACGCCTACGAACTGCGCCTCGACCCGATCACCACCGCGACGGGACGCGGCGACGCCACCTTCCGTGTGACGAGCTGACCCCACGTCGACAGGGACGCGGGACGCGCTGACGACACCGGGATGCGACTGCTGCCGGCCCTGGTCCGCCGGGGGGCGAGCGGAAGCACTTCCCGGAGTACGCCGGCGGCGCCGGGTCTGTGAAGCCCGGCTGATGTCCCCGCACGGGCAGATCCGCTGCCGGACATGCGCCCGGGACCACCCGACGTCGTGGGGCCAGGACACCGACTGACTCGCCCCCTCCCCTGGAGCCGACGAGCAACCAGCACCGGGCCCGGTGCCGAAGAGAGCCGACTCCGGCACCGGGCCCGTCAGCGTCGAGGCAACCCGCGCCGACCGCACCACCGGACACCGAGGGTGCGTCGACGCATCACACCCCACCCTCTGAAGGAGCTCTTCATGACCAAGTCACCGTGGATACGCGGCGTCAGACGGGCGCTGCTCGCGGCGGGTGCCACCGCCGCGCTCGCCGCCGGTCTGCTCACCGCGACGGCCGCCCCCTCGCAGGCCGCCACGCAGGGGCCGTGTGACATCTACGCCGCGGGCAACACCCCCTGCGTCGCGGCGCACAGCACCACCCGCGCCCTGTACGGGGCGTACAACGGCCCGCTGTACCAGGTCAAGCGTGCCTCCGACAATGCGACCAAGGACATCGGCCTGCTGAGCGCCGGAGGTGTCGCCGACGCCGCGCAGCAGGACTCGTTCTGCGCGAACACCAGCTGCGTCATCACCGTCATCTACGACCAGTCCCCCAAGGGCAACAACCTCACCCAGGCGCTCAGGGGTCACTGGCCCGGGCCGGCGGCGGGCGGGAACGACAACCTGGCCAACGCCTTCGAGGCGCCGGTCACCGTCGGCGGTCACAAGGCGTACGGCGTCTACGTGGCCCCCGGCACCGGCTACCGCAACAACAACACCAACGGCATCGCCACCGGCGACCAGCCCGAGGGCATGTACGCGATCTTCGACGGCACGCACTTCAACGGCGGCTGCTGCTTCGACTACGGCAACGCCGAGACGACCGGCAACGACGACGGCAACGGCACCATGGAGGCCCTCTACTTCGGCAACAGCAAGGGCTGGGGCTGGGGCAGCGGCAACGGTCCCTGGGTCATGGCCGACCTGGAGAACGGCCTGTTCTCCGGCGTGAACCGCGGATTCAACGCGGGCGACCCCAGCATCAACAACCGGTTCCTGACCGCAATGCTCAAGGGCGGCCCCAACCAGTGGGCCATCCGCGGCGGCGACGCCCAGTCGGGCGGCCTGTCCACCTTCTACAACGGCGTACGCCCCAACGACACCGGCTACAACCCGATGAAGAAGCAGGGCGCGATCATCCTCGGCATCGGCGGTGACAACAGCAACACCGGCCAAGGCACCTTCTACGAAGGCGTGATGACCGCCGGCTACCCCTCGGACGCCACCGAGAACGCCGTCCAGGCCAACATCACCGCGGCCGGCTACAACAGCGGCTCGACCAGCACCGGCTCACTGACCCCAGGCTCCCGGATCTCCCTGCAGGCCACCACCTCGCCCTGCTGCACCTCGCACTACCTGCGCCACAACGACGCCGACACCAAGGTCGTCATCTCCAGCATCAACACCGCCAGCCCGGCCACCGACAAGGCCGACGCCACCTGGATCGTCCGCAACGGCCTCGCCAACAGCTCCTGCCTGTCCTTCGAGTCCGCCAACAAGCCCGGCCAGTTCCTGCGCCACTTCAACTACCAGCTCTATCTGAACACCGACAACGGGGCTAGTTCGTTCGCCCAGGACGCCACCTTCTGCCCCACCACGGGCAACAGCGGGGTCGGCAAGTCGTTCCAGTCGTTCAACTTCCCGACGAAGTACATCCGCCACTACAACTTCACGGCCTACATAGCCAGCAACGGCGGCACCAACACCTGGGACTCCACGACGTCATGGGCCCAGGACACCAGCTGGCTCACCGCCTCTCCCTGGAGCTGACGAGCAACCGGCCTCTCTGAGCGCCTACACGGAGCGAGCACGGCAGCCTTGCGGAATCGCAGGCAGGCCGTGCTCGCTTCCTTCTCACAGGGACAGCCGCCGACGGTCCCCGGCCCGTCGGCAGGCGCGCACTTGGCCGCCACATCCGCGAAGACCCGCTCCACCTTTGCGACATCGCAACCCCCGGCCGTTGCGCGATCCACCGTCTGCAACTCCTTGACCTTCCGTCCGACGGTCACGGCCGTGGCAGGGCTACGGCTGTGTCCTGCTGCGCCGGCGCCTGGCGACGGCGAATCCCGCGAGTGCCAGTACGACGGCGGAGGCGCCGGCCGCCGCCACCGTGGTGGTGTTCATCGCGGACGATCCGGATGCCCGGGCGCAGTACGAGCCGGCCCCCGCGACGGTGATGGTCGTATGCGTCTGCCGGGCGGTGAGTCCGGATCCTTTGCGGTGGGCGATGTCGACGGGGTAGCTGCCCGGCTCGTCGGCGCCGGCCGGCGGGGGAGGCGGTCCTGGGAGTGGACACGTACCGGGATGTCCATGTGGCCGCTGTGCTCTCCCTGGTGCGGGAGGCGATCGGCACCGAGGAGTTCCCGGCCAGTGCGGCTGGATACCGAGACCTGCTGGGGTGGGCCAGGGCGTCGGGTACGGTGCGCCGGGCCGGAGTGGTAGGTACCGGTTCCTTCGGGGCTGCCCTGTCCCGCTACCTGCTGGCCCAGGGCCGGCAAGTCCCAGCCACAGCGCACACGGACCCTGGCGCAGTTCAATAACAGCCAGATCACCTTCTGGTGGCGACCAATGTCGCGGCCCGTGGCCTGCACGTCGACGACCTCGATCTCGTGGTCGAGGTAGACGTCGTGGTTGTAGCCGCGGTCGGCGAACAGCGAGTCGGGCTTGCGGCGCGGCCGTCCGACACGGCCGCGGACGGGCGGGATTGCGTCGAGCAAGGGCAGGAGCTGGGTGACGTCATTTCGGTTGCCGCCGGTCAGCAGGACGGCGAGCGGGGTGCCATGCCCGTCGGTGATCAAGTGGTGTTTCGAGCCTGCCCGACCCCGGTCGAAGCCACCGCATAGCGAACAGGGGCTGCCCGGCCTACGGCCGGACAGCCTCTCAACAAGATCTTCATGAGCCTTCTAGGCAAACCGGGTCCGGCGGGCCGAACCGGGCCGGTGCCGTCCGACGGTCCGGGTGCAGGATCGCAGATAGGGCGTGACCGATCCTGAACGGAGTCCGTAGCCTCAACGTGCCGAGGCCGTAGGATTCAAGCCCTTTTCCTTCTCGGCGCCGACCCGCCACTGTGTCATGCCTCCGTCAGGGACATCAGCACAGGTGCGGACGATCCGGCGGATGACGAGCATGGGGTCGTCCGGCCCGAACAGGATCTCACCTCTAGTACCTCGTCCTGCCCACACGTTCCAGAAGGTCGGCATGACTCCCGTCCCCTCCTCCGGCGCCCCCGACCCCACGGACCCCGGCCCCGCGGACCCGGACTCCACGGCCCCGGACTCCCCGCGCCCTCCACGGAGCCGGCTGCCGGCTCTGTGCGCGTCCGTCAGGGAGGTCCGGGCATGGCCCGCGGCGGCCTCCGTTCCCTCGATGACCGGATCGACTCGATCGCGCGGCAGCCGTTCCGGGCCGGGTTCCGCCTGCGCGGCGGGAACTGGCGACCGCCGAGGCGAAAGGGCTAGCGACGATCCGGTGGCACGCCTACGACCTGGTCGCCAAGCGGCTGGCCCCGGCCGCGCCCCAACAAGGACGGCAAGCAGACGCCCTACCGCGGGCACCCGGTGTTCGTGGCCCAGCACGCGACCGTCACCTGTTGCCGCGGTTGCCTCCAGCGCTGGTACGGCATACCCAGGGGCCGGGAGTTGACCCGTGCCGAGCACGTGTACGTGGTGGACGTGATCTGCCGTGGATCCAGCGGGAGACGGCGGGCGGGGCCGGGCCGGATCCCGCCCGCCGAAGGTGACTCAGAGCGTCGCCGAGTTCTCGTGCCAGTGGCCGTCGCGCCGCTTCGGGGCCGCGAAGAGCGAGGCGACGGGCTTCACCGTCCAGTCGGGGTGGCCGGGCATCCGCGGGGTCTTCGTGCCGTACAGCCACTCGCGCAGGAAGCCGGACTGGTCCTGTCCGGTCACCCGCGAGGCGACGGCGATGTAGTCCTCCGTGGACGCGCAGGAGTTGCGGAAGCAGTCGAGGAAGGTCCGCTCGACGGCGTGGAAGGCGTCCTCGCCGACCAGTTCCCGGAACGCGTACAGGACGAGGACGCCGCCCAGGTAGCGCTGGCTGTCGAAGAGGTTCGCCGCGCTGGGCGCCGCCACCGGGCCGGAGTCATGGCGCCACTGGTCGCCCTTGGCGTAGGTGTCCCGCATGCGGGCTTCCATGGTGGTCAGACCGAGGGAGTCCGTCCAGCCGCGTTCGTAGCGGTACAGGAGGCCGTAGAAGTCGGCGTGGCCCTCGTTCAGCCACAGGTCCGCCCAGGTGGCGGGGCTGACGAGGTTGCCGAAGTAGGAGTGGACCAGTTCGTGCATCATGTGCGAACCGATCTTCTTCTCCTCCTGGAGCAGGAAGTTCGGCTTGTACAGCGTGAGCGTCTGGGTCTCCAGGCCGGTGAAGTCGAACGCCTTCGGGTCGTCGGAGTTGCACGGCAGCAGGCCGTACGTCTCGAACGGGAAGGCGCCGAGCCGGTCCTCCAGCCAGCTCACCAGGCCGGGCGTCAGGGAGAGGGCCGGTTCGAGGGCGTCGGCCCGGGCGGCGGGGACGACGTCGCGCAGGGCCAGCCCGTGCGGGCCCTGCCGCTCCTTGATCACGTAGTCGCCCACGGTGAGCTGTACGAGCTCGGTGGCCATCGGGGAGGCCGAGCGGTAGGCGTACGCGGTCCGGCCGTCGCCGAGCGTCTCGGTGCCGGTGAGCAGACCGTTGGCCACCGCGCGCAGGCCGTCCGGCACGGTCAGGCGGAAGCAGAAGTCGGCCTTGTCCGACGGGTGGTCGTTGCAGGGGAAGACGGTGTGCGCGGAGTTCGGCTGGGGACAGATCGCAAACCCGTCCGGGGTGGGCACCCACGCGGTGTGCGGCAGGGTGCGGCGCGGGTCGGCGGAGTAGGTGATACGGACGGTCGCCGACGCCTTCGGCGGCAGCGGCCCGGCGGGGGTGATCCGCAGCTTCTCCTCGGCCTGTTCCCAGGCGGCGGGACGGCGGTCGACGTCTATGGAGCGTATGTCCAGTCCCAGGGCGTCCAGGGAGAAGCGGCTCAGCACCCGGTCAGCGCGTATCCGCAGGGTGGCGACGGCGTCGACGAGCTTGGTGGCGGGGTCGTAGGCGAGGTCGAGGTCGTAGGAGGAGACGCGGTAGCCGTCGTTGCCGAGCGCTGGGAAGACCGGGTCGCCGAGGGTCTCCGGGGCCTCGCCCCCCGGTCCGTCCGGGTCGGGGGCGGCGTGGGCGGCGGGGCCCACGGTCAGTGCGGTCGCCGTGCCGATCAGGGCGGCCACGGGGGCCGTCACTCTGCTGCGATATCTCATGGTCCGCTTTCGCTCGGGCGGCCGGATGGTCGGTCCGGCCGTCGGTGAGTGGGCGATCGCATGTCTAGACCAAAGGAAGGGCCCGTCGGTTCCCGGCGTACGCGCACGTGCCCGGTGTGCCCGGAAGCTGCTCCATCCGGCCGCCCGGCGGGCACGGAACCCGATGATCAGGCCGAGCTCGTGTGCTGATGTCAGCCGGCGCTGCGCCGCGCGCCATGAACCAGGCGTGAGACGCCCCTCGAGGACGCGTGGGTCGACGGACGTGGCGCATTGTTTCGGTCTAATTCTGGACGTCTGCGTCTAGAGTGCTGCCGTGTTATCCAAAGGTCCAGACCAGGCCGAACGGATGCACACGACCATGCACGGGGGAGACAAGACATCGCAGCATCAACAGGCGCCTCCCGTGCAGCTACGCCTTCACGAGGGGGAATCCTTTGGGTCGCATACGAGCCTCCGCAGCCGCCCTGACCGCCACCGCTGCCTGCGCCGCCCTTCTTGCAGGGGCGTCGTCCGCCTACGCCGGAACCTCGTACGAGAGCGACATCTGCTCGTCCTCCGGCAACAAGTACTGCTTCCGTCTTCACTACAACTCACGGTCGTCACAGACGTGGGTGTCGCACGGTTCGTGTTTCCTGTCCAACGTGTCGGTTCCGAATGCGTGGGGCTACTCGCCGAACCAGGCCACCGTGGTCCGGTACACCTTCGACTACCACTCGAACGCCTGTTACGACGACGCGGGCTACAAGCAAGGCATCTACCACAACGCGGCATCCGGGTCCAACGACGACCCGTCGCACTCGTACAACGTGTTCTCCAGCACCAACTACTCGGGTTACACGACGTACTTCCCCCGCAAGGACGGCATCGCCCACAACCTCGAATCCAACGTCAAGAACAAGAACGAGTCCCAGCGGAGGAACTGACGTGCTTGCCAAGTCCGTGCGAGTGGCGGCCGCTGCCGCCGCATGTGCCACCATCGCCACCGCCGCTTACGCCACCACTCACCACAGCCAGGGAAATAGCCGTGCCACGGCCCAGGCGGCGGCAAGCCGCCCGCAGGCCGAGGCCGCCCAACGTCTCGCACAGCCCCAGCGGGTGCCCCAGCGCGGACTCGTGAAGGGCATGAGACTGCCGGTCGAGGACTACATGCTTTCCAACGCGGACACCGCCCAAATCGAGGACGCCCGCTCAGCGGTCGAGTCCGCATGTATGCAGCGTCAGGGGTTCACCTTCAACCCGCCCTCCGCCCGCGACAGTGTCCCGGCCGGCTACGACGAGGCCAACATGGAGCGGCGCTACGGCCTCACCGACGACTCGGCCGCCCGCACACACGGCTACCAGCTCCCCGGCGCGGCAGACCCTTCCCACGAGCAGGCTGAATCGGACGCAGAGGAGAAGGCGGAAAACCGCACCGACGCGTGGGACAAGGCCCTCGACGAAGTGTGCATCCCCGAGGCGAACAAGAAGATCGGCATCATCAACCCCACCGACCCGGCCGGTGAGCTGTCCGCCCAGTCGTTCGAAGCGACGAAGACACAGGCGCCGGTGACGAAGGTGCTCGCCGCGTGGTCGTCCTGCATGAACCGGGCGGGACACAGCCTACGCGCCCCCCTCGACGCCGCCGCTGCCTTCCCGCCCGCTGCCGCCGGCCGTACCGTTTCCAAGCCCTCACAGGCAGAGGTGCAGACCGCCACAGCGGACGTCACCTGCAAGAAGAACAGCCACCTCGTGGACACCTGGTTCAAGGCGGAGGTCGCCTACCAGACGAAGCAGATCGCCGCCCACAGGAAGCAGCTCCAGCAGCATAAGGACCGCAACACCAAGCTGCTCGCCAGGGCCCGCGCTGTCCTCGCCACGACACACATCCATTAAGGGCGTCCCGCGCCCCATCAGATGACCGGCGCGCCCCGCGTGTCTCTCATACGGGGCCGGGGGCGCGCCGGTGGGGGAGGCCTCTCCATGCCTGGCAGAAGAACCGTCGTCGGCTTGCTGGCAATGTTCGCAGTCGTCTTCGGCGCGGCAGCCTGGTACATCGAGACCCAGGTCAATGCCGACCCGAAGCCTGTCCGTGAGAGGTCGGCGGTCGAGGTGACGCAGTACGGCGTCGACCAGAGTCACGGGCGGCGGATGGCGGTCGCCGAGTATGTCATCCACAACGACACAGCCCCCGAACCGGTCACCTACACCGTGACGTTCGGCTTCGGGGACGACACTGCCTTCACCAAGACCGTCGTCAAGCGCGTTGCCGCACACGACAGCTACACAGGCAGCGTCAGCATCCCATGGGACCGGCTGGAAGCCCTCGACGGGGCCCGCGTCCTCGAAGTTCAGCGGGACTGACCGGTCTCATCCATTTCTTCCTCGTCGAGTGTCAAGCCGTGCCCTGCGACCGGGGCCCGGGATATCCCATCACCTAGAAGTGGGGGAATCTCCGTCTTGAGGCGCAAAAGACGACACATGCCCTTGGCTGCTGTCACAGCGGCCGCCGTTCTCACCGGCGGCCTGCTTCAGGCGGCCCCGGCGATGGCATCCGATCCGCCGCCGCCGTCGCCGCCAGGCAGGAGTGAGCGGCAGACCTCGCCGCTGCGTGTCACGGATCCCGGCAAGAACCTCGGCAAGGACTGGAGGACGTCTTCCGACCGTGCCATGACCACTGCGGCCGACACATCCGGCTTCGAGATCCTCGTCGCGGACAGCAAGACGGCCTACCAGTGGCGGACCGCCGCCGAGCTGGCCGAGCCGGGCATGCCGGCGGATGCGTGGATCGGCAATGCGTGCGACCTGGAACGCATGCCGGCGCAGCCCTGACTCGTGGGGCCGCAAGCTGCTCCTGCCCGGTTACACCACACCTCTCGGCAGTCGCTCGGACAGCCACACGACCTCGGTCGACTTCCAGAACGTCACCTGCTCCGGCGCAACAACGTCGCAGCTCAGGACGGGAGACCCCAACTCGTGGGGGTGGATGGGGAACTATCACGAGAAGACGCAGATCGACTCCGGTGTCCTCAGCTCGGACACGACATTGGTCATGCTGACCATCGGCGGAAACGACGGCGGTAACTTCACCAACGCCGTCAAGAACTGCTACGTGATCGGCGTATGCGACAGGAACGACTACACGGGAAAGATCGACCAGGCGGTCGCCGATACCGGAACCGTGATCGACGAGATCGCCAATGCGGCACCGAACGCGCAGATCGTTCTGATGGGTTACCCCCACATCGTCGGGGAAAGTCAGTGCTGGGCAGGCGACTTCGATACTCTCAACTACCTGGCTGACTACATGCGCGACAAGCAGAAGGCCAAGGTCGACGAGCTGAAGAGGAGCGGCACCAAGGTGGCGTTCGCCGATCCCATCCCCGCGTTCAAGGGCCATGGGCTGTGTGACAGCGACGAATGGATCAACGGAGTGGTGGCAGGTCCCAATGGGGACGGTGACTTCCACGACGGAGACCCCGCCAACCAGGCTGCGTGCATCCCCAAGCCGGGGCAGAACATCTGCCTCAGCCTCGAATCGTTCCACCCGAAGAATGCGGGAACGACAGGTTACGCACAGGTCATGGGCCAGGCTCTGGCCGACATCGGATACAAGGGCAGCTAGTGCAGTCCCTTCACGGGCGTGGTCGGGTGGTCATGGCACGGCTGGAGCGTGCCATGACCACCGGCTGTCTGATCGTCCTGGTCGTGCTGATCGTCGTGCTCAGCACCGTACTCGGCGCGTTGTGGTACTGGTCATGGCACACCGACAAGGTCAATGCCGAGCACCGGCAGCAGGCTCTGCTTGCGTTCGACGACCAGCTCCGCCGAACGAAGAACGAGACCATACGTGCCCTCGGCGATGAAGGCACGGCTGATCCGGACGCTCTCACGGCTGTGATCCACCAGCACACCGGCGCTCCCATCATCTCCTACGACGCGTCCCGTCACGCGTTCAGGGCCCGCGTGGTCAAACGGGTCGAGTACGAGTCCAGGACACTCTTCGGCATCAGCCAGGGAGTGATCGACAGATGCCTCGAATACACCTACGCCCCGGCGAAAGGCCACGGTTGGACGTCGACGATGTCCGCCTTGAAGTACGACACCTGCGACCCGTCCGTCTCGATCGGCAGCGGCGCCCGGATAGCCGGCCAGCGTGTCGCTGCTTTGGACGCGTCGGAGCTGAACCGTGCCGGAGTGCGGAGGGCTCTCGCGCCCTACCGGCGGTTTCTCACGGTCAGCGCCGTCACTAGGACCGGTAGCACGGTGAGGGTGTCGGTCGTGGTGTCGGAAGAGACCACTCGGCAGTGTTACCGGATCACGCGTGACGGTTCGCAGGTCTTCTCCGTGCCCGCACAGACCTGCCCGGGCTAACAAGCTCTAACAGAATGATCGGCGGCACGGTGCGCAGCGCCCCTGTCAACGGATTGGACCTGGAACGGCTGTGAAGTTCTCTCCGCCGTAGAGGGACTCGTAGTGGATCTTGAGCGTGAGCCGCCGGTTGATCAGGTCCTCGACTTCGGCGTGGTTCTGCGGGTCGTAGCTCGCCACACTCAACAAGTACTGCTCGTAGTCGGTGGCGATGACCTCTCCTTGGTTGAAGGTCACAGCGGATGGGCGCACCGACAGGCGGTCTCGGACGTGGTCGACACTGGGTGCGTTCCAGGCGCTGAGTACTTCGTCGTCGACGGTGAGCGTGCTGCCGACGATCACAGCCGGCCCGAGTCCGGAGTTGATGAGCCGGATCCCCGCTCTGCCTCCCGGCGGCCAGCCGCGGTGCAGCTGGAGCATCGGGCGCACCGAGTGGCGGTTGTGTTGCCGCATGGCGTGCGTCTGGTAGACCGAGACGACCAGCGACGCGACGGCGATCACGACCGCGCATACCGCGGTGACGGTTTCTGCGTGGAACGTCCAGGAGGTTCAGACGTTCATTCACGGTGTCCGGACAGAACGGCTCTACGCTGCCCTCTTGCTGTCCCTCATGGGTCTACGCCCGGCTGAAGTCTGCGGACTCCAATGGGAGGACGTGGACTTCGAGGCCGCCACGATCAGCATAGCCAACACGCGGACAATGATGGGAAATCGGTACGTGGTGGAGAAAGACACCAAGTCCCTGGCCGGGGAACGGGATCTTCCGTTGCCGGCACCCGTGCTGGCTGCCCTCAAGTCGTTCAAGGCTCTCCAAGCCAAGGAGAAGCTCGTCCTCGGTGAGGCTTACTCGGACTCTGGATACGTCGTGGTGCACGAGACCGGGGAAGCCTTCACGATCAAGCAGCTCCGCAGACACGCTTACCGGCTCATGGAGATTCTTGAACTCCGCAGAGTGCACCTCTACGACGCTCGCTCCTCCTGCCTCACATACCTCGCCAACAAAGGCGTGCCGGATCACATCCTTGCCCGGTGGGCCGGACACACGAACGTCAGGACCACCAAGAAGTGGTACGTGAAGCCGGACGTGGAGGACCTCCGCGGAGCCGCCACAACGTGGGACGGCCTGCACGGTGCTGCGACGGAGGGGCAAGCGTGACTCAGGCGGCCTGCCGATTGAGCGACCTGCCGAGCCGTATGGCAGTCGAACCGAGGTGACCCGGAGGCCGGCTGCTGGCTGTGGACCAGGGACGGCAACGGGGGAGGGGCGGCCAGGCTACGGCCAACGTCTCCCCTCCTGCGAGGGAAGGCAGAGCTTGCCCGCCGTGTGGCGTTCGGGCTGTTCGCCGGTGAATCCCGGAAGGTTTTCAGGTGCGTCATGCCGATCCTTGGGGACGGCACTACACGCTTTGCTGCAAACCAGACCGCATGGAAGCCATGCCGAGGGTGGGAAGCTGTGCGGCGCAGGGATTGGGAGGGTGCGCGAGCCGGGAGGACGCACTGTCCCCATGGTCAGACGTGCACATCGAAGAACCCGTACGTGGACCCATGAGGGTCTCGGTGGTGCCGGGCATGCCGCGCCGCGAGGTCACGCCGCCGGGTTCCCCCGGCCGTGTGAGATTTCGTGAGACGTGAGAGGGTCTGGGGCGTGAGTGAGACACCCCCGAACACCCTGCAATACCGCTTCGACGGGCCAGAAGACGCTCCGGTCCTGATCCTGGGTCCCTCACTGGGTACCACATGGCACATGTGGGACCGCCAGGTGCCGGAGCTTGCCAAGCAGTGGCGGGTCTTCCGGTTCGATCTGCCCGGTCACGGCGGCGCCCCGGCGTACCCGGCCGGTTCGGTCGCCGAGCTGGGTTCCCGGCTGCTGGCGACGCTGGACGCGCTCGGCGTGCAGCGGTTCGGTTACGCGGGCTGTGCGCTGGGCGGTGCGATCGGCATCGAGCTGGCCCTGCGCCACCCCGCGCGGCTCGCCTCCCTGGCCCTGGTCGCGGCCTCGCCCCGGTTCGGCACCGCCGACGAGTTCCGCCAGCGCGGGGTGGTGGTGCGTACCAACGGGCTCGACCCGATCGCCCGGACGGCGCCCGACCGCTGGTTCACCGGCGGGTTCGCCGCCGCGCAGCCCGCGATCACCGAGTGGGCCGTGCAGATGGTCCGCACCACCGACCCCGGCTGCTACATCGCCGCCTGCGAGGCCCTGGCCGCCTTCGACGTACGGCCCGAGCTGGGCCGGGTCGGGGTGCCGACGCTGGTGCTGGTCGGCTCGGACGACCAGGTCACCGGCCCGGCCGAGGCCCGTACCCTGGTCGCCGGCATCCCGGACGCCCGGCTCGCGGTCGTCCCCGGCGCCTCCCACCTGGTGCCGGTCGAGCAGCCCGCCGCCGTCACCGACCTGCTCGTCCACCACTTCTCCACCGCCTGGCAGCAGCCCTACGACACCGGCCAGACCGCCCTGCCGGGCGTGCCGGCCGTCCCGGTCCCGGCCGCGGCGCCGCAGCCCGCGCCGGTCGCCGAGATCGCCCCGGCCGCCGTACCGGCCCAGCCCGCAGGGCAGCCCGACCGGTACCGGACCGGGCTGAAGGTCCGCCGCGAGGTGCTGGGCGACGCCCACGTGGACCGGGCGCTGGCGCAGGCCGACGAGTTCTCCGGGGACTTCCAGGAGTTCGTCACCCGCTACGCCTGGGGGGAGATCTGGGACCGGCCCGGCCTGGACCGCCGTACCCGCAGCTGCATCACGCTCACCGCGCTGGTCGCGGGCGGTCATCTGGAGGAGCTGGCCTTCCACACCCGGGCGGCCCTGCGCAACGGGCTCACTCCGGACGAGATCAAGGAAGTGCTGCTCCAGGCGGCCGTCTACTGCGGGGTGCCGGCCGCGAACAGCGCCTTCCGGGTGGCCCAGCAGGTGATCCGGGAGGAGACCACGCCCGCCGAGTAGCGCCCCGGGCGGCCGCAGACGGCAGGATGGGGAGACATGAAGCTGACGAAGAAGTCCCACGCCTGCGTCCGCCTGGAGAAGGAGGGGCAGACCCTCGTCATCGACCCGGGCGGGTTCTCCGAGGAGGACGCCGCCCTCGGCGCGGACGCCATCCTGGTCACGCACGAGCACCCGGACCACTTCGACGCGTTCCGGCTGCGGGCGGCCATGGAGGACAATCCGGCCGCCCACATCTGGACGCTGAAGTCGGTCGCCGACCGGATCGAGGGGGCCTTCCCGGGCCGGGTGCACACCGTCGGCCACGGCGACACCTTCACCGCCGCCGGCTTCGACGTCCAGGTCCACGGCGAGCTGCACGCGGTGATCCACCCGGACATCCCGCGCATCACCAACGTCGGCTATCTGATCGACGGCGGGAAGGTCTTCCACCCCGGCGACGCCCTCACCGTCCCGGACCAGCCGGTTCAGACGCTGATGCTGCCGGTCATGGCCCCCTGGAACAAGATCTCCGAGGTGATCGACTACGTCCGCGAGGTCGCCCCGCGGCGCGCCTACGACGTGCACGACGCCCTGCTCACCGATCTCGCCCGGCCGATCTACGATGGCCACCTCGGCCGGCTGGGCGGCACGGACCACCAGCGGCTCCACCCGGGGGCCTGGACAGAGGTCTGAGCCCGCTGTCAGTGGCTCCGGGTAGGTTGTGAGGCATGCGCATCGCTACCTGGAACGTGAACTCGATCACCGCCCGCCTTCCCCGGCTGCTGGCCTGGCTGGAGAGCAGCGGCACCGACGTGCTCTGCCTCCAGGAGGCCAAGATCGCCGAGGAGCAGTTCCCGTTCGGCCAGCTCCGCGAGCTGGGCTACGAGGCCGCGGTCCACGCGACCGGCCGGTGGAACGGCGTGGCGGTGCTCTCCCGCGTCGGCATCGAGGACGTGGTCAAGGGCCTGCCCGGCGACCCGGGCTTCGACGGCGTGACGGAGCCGCGCGCCATCTCGGCGACGTGCGGCCCGGTCCGCGTCTGGTCGGTGTACGTGCCGAACGGCCGCGAGGTCGGCCACCCGCACTACGCGTACAAGCTCCAGTGGTTCGAGGCGCTGAAGGCGGCCGTGTACGGCGACGCGCAGGGCAGCCGCCCGTTCGCGGTGCTGGGTGACTACAACGTGGCGCCGACGGACGACGACGTCTACGACCCGGCCGCCTTCGCGGGTTCCACCCATGTCACCCCTGCCGAGCGCGCCGCGCTGGCCGCGCTGCGCGAGGCGGGCCTGGACGACGTCGTGCCGCGCCCGCTGAAGTACGACCACCCGTTCACCTACTGGGACTACCGCCAGCTCTGCTTCCCGAAGAACCGCGGCATGCGCATCGACCTGGTGTACGGCAACCAGCCGTTCGCGAAGGCCGTCAAGGACGCCTACGTCGACCGTGAGGAGCGCAAGGGCAAGGGTGCCTCCGACCACGCGCCGGTGGTGGTCGACCTGGACGTGTGATGCCACGCTGGGTCCATGCACCTTCCGTTCCTGGGTCCCCGGCACGAGAAGAAGGCTGAAGCGGCGCTCCGCGCCGACCCCGAGGCGGTCGCCGCGCTGCTGTCCGAGTGCGATCTGCTGCGCTCGCAGGCGGCTCAGGCGGGCGTGCGCCTCGACGACACCCCGGCCTCCCTGGAGGCCCTGGACCAGATGGTCCCGCGCTGGCGGGACGACCCGGAGGTCCTGCCCTGGCTGGGCCACGACGCGGGGCTGTACCTGGGCACGGTCGTGGTGCGCACCGTACCCGGCGCCGCCTGGCGGATCCGGCCCGGCGGCGAGCCCGTCGTACGCCTCGCCTCCGGCCGTGCGGTGGAGGTGGTGCCGGCCGGGGAGGAGTGGGCGGTGAGCGGGGTTCCCGAGCTGTCCCAGCTGTACGCGGAGATCGCCGAGACCTGACGTCCGCTGCCCCCCAGTACCCCCCGTTGGCGTAAATACGGCTATTGCCCGGAAGGTGCGTGTCGTCCCTCAACTCCGCTGTCGTCTGGATAGGTTGCGGCACCACGACACAGCTGAGAGTGGGTGGGCCTGCGGATGGCCGTCGATCCGTTGATCGAACTGCGGAACGTCAACAAGTACTACGGGGAGCTGCATGTCCTGCGGGACATCGACCTCACCGTGGGCCGGGGGGAGGTGGTCGTGGTCATCGGCCCCTCGGGGTCGGGCAAGTCGACGCTGTGCAGGACGATCAACCGGCTGGAGACCATCGAGTCCGGCACCATCCTGCTCGAGGGGCGGCCGCTGCCCGCGGAGGGCAAGGCCCTCGCCCGGCTGCGTGCCGAGGTCGGCATGGTCTTCCAGTCCTTCAACCTCTTCGCCCACAAGACGGTCCTGCAGAACCTCTCCCTCGCCCAGGTCAAGGTCCGCAGGCGGAACAGGGACGACGCCGACCGCCGCTCCCGGGATCTCCTCGACCGCGTCGGCCTGCTGAACCAGGCCGACAAGTACCCCGCCCAGCTCTCCGGCGGCCAGCAGCAGCGCGTGGCCATCGCCCGCGCGCTCGCCATGGAACCCAAGGCGATGCTCTTCGACGAGCCCACCTCCGCCCTGGACCCGGAGATGATCAACGAGGTGCTGGAGGTCATGCGGCAACTCGCCCGGGACGGCATGACCATGGTCGTCGTCACCCACGAGATGGGCTTCGCCCGCGCCTCCGCCAACCGTGTCGTCTTCATGGCCGACGGCCGGATCGTCGAGGACCGCAGCCCCGACGAGTTCTTCACGAACCCGCGCAGCGACCGCGCCAAGGACTTCCTCTCCAAGATCCTCAAGCACTGACCGGGGGAGTGCGACCCGTGTTCCGTCCCACCCGTGTGCCCCACGCCCTGTGCGTCCTCCTCGCCCTGCTGGCCGCCGCCTGCGGCAAGGGCGGCAGCCCGCCCGGCAAGGGCCCGGCGCCCGAGAAGCTCCCGCACTACCAGGTGGCCCGGGACTTCCGCCTGCCCGCCTCCCCGACCTGGACCCGGGCGAAGAAACGCGGCTACTTCGTCGTAGGCGCCAAAGAGGACCAGCCCTACCTCGCCGAGAAGGACCCGGCCACCGGCACTTACTCCGGCTTCGACATCGAGATCGCCAAGATGATGTCCGCATCCCTCGGCTTCCCGCCGAAGACCGTCCGCTTCCGCACGATCGCCTCCGCCAACCGCGAGACCGCCCTGCAGAACGGCCAGATCGACTACTACGTCGGCACCTACACCATCAACGCGGGCCGCAAGAAGCTCGTCGGTTTCGCCGGCCCCTACTACCTGGCCGGCCAGTCGCTCCTGGTCCGCAAGGACGAGAACGACATCCACGGCCCGCAGGACCTCGCCGGCAAGCGGGTCTGCTCGGCGGCCGGTTCCACGCCGTACCAGCGCATCAAGGCCGACTACCCGAGGGCGGTCCTGGTCGCCTACGACACCTACTCCGTCTGCGTGGACAACCTCCTCACCTACCAGGTCGACGCCGTCACCACCGACGACGCCATCCTGATCGGCTACGCGGCCAAGGTCCCCGACGAACTCAAGGTCGTCGGCAAACCGTTCTCCGAGGAGCCGTACGGCATCGGCGTCCCGCACGGCGACAACGCGCTGCGCTTCGCCCTCGACGACGCCCTGGCGGCCCGGGAGAAGAACGGCGACTGGAAGAAGGCGTACGACGCCACGCTCGGCCTGTCCGGCGTGCCCGCACCCAGACCTCCCGCCATCGACCGCTATCCGGCGAGCTGACCGAGGACGGCATGAACGTACTGACCGACAACTTCTCCACCTACGGCGACGGTTTCCTCGGCACGCTGCAACTGACCGTCTACGCCTCCCTGCTGGCCCTCGCTCTGGGCTTCCTGATGGCGTCCTTCCGGGTCGCCCCCGTCGCCTCGCTGCGGGTCTTCGGCACCGTGTGGGTCACCGTGCTGCGCAACACCCCGCTCACCCTGCTGTTCTTCGCGGTGCTGCTGGGCCTGCCCCGCTTCGGACTGGTGCTGCCCTTCCAGGTGTTCGCCGTCCTCGCCCTGGGCTGCTACACCTCGGCGTTCATCTGCGAGGCGCTGCGCTCCGGCATCAACACCGTGCCCAAGGGGCAGGGCGAGGCGGCCCGCAGCCTCGGGATGACGTTCGGGCAGACCCTGTCGCTGGTGGTGCTGCCGCAGGCGTTCCGATCCGTGATCCCGCCCGTCGGCTCCACCCTCATCGCGCTCGCCAAGAACTCGGCGATCGCGGGCGCGTTCAGCGTGACCGAACTGCTCGGCACGTACAAGACGCTCAACGAACTGGGCTACAACATCATCTGGACGTTCGTCTGGATCGCCGTCGGCTATCTCGTCATCACGCTGGCCATCAGCGCCCTGTTCAACGTGCTGGAGCGGACCTGGGGGGTGGCCCGATGACCGAGGCCACCGCGCTCTACGACGTGCCGGGCCCGCGCACCCGCCGCCGGCACGCCCTCTACGCCGTCCTGTCCACCGTCGTCATCCTCGCGCTCCTCGCCTGGATCCTGTATCTCCTCTTCGCCACCGGCCAGTTCACGTACACCAAGTGGATGCCCTTCGCGTACAAGGGCATCCAGGAACTGCTGCTGCGCGGGCTCGGCAACACCCTCAAGGCGTTCGCCCTCGCGGCCGTCCTCTCCCTCGCGCTCGGCGGGCTGCTGGCCACCGGCCGGCTGTCCGACCACCGGCCGGTGCGCTGGCTCGCCACGGTCGTCGTGGAGTTCTTCCGCGCGATGCCCGTCCTGGTGATGATCTTCTTCATCTTCGTGGCGCTGAAGGTGCAGCCGCTGCCCGCGCTGGTCGCCGGACTCACCCTCTACAACGGCTCGGTGCTCGCCGAGGTCTTCCGCTCGGGCGTGAACGCCGTCGAACGCGGCCAGGGCGAGGCGGCGTTCGCGCTCGGCATGCGCAAGACCCAGGTCATGGCGCACGTCCTCGTCCCGCAGGCGGTGCGCGCCATGCTGCCCGCCATCATCAGCCAGCTGGTGGTCGCCCTGAAGGACACCTCCCTCGGCTTTCTCATCACCTACGAGGAGTTCCTCCACGCCGGGAAGCTCATCGCCTCCAACCTCGACTACGATTTGCCGTTCATCCCTGTGGTGATGGTGATCTCGCCGATCTACATCGGGATGTGCATGCTGCTCTCCTGGTTCGCCGACTGGGTGTCCCGGCGGGAGCGGCGCAGCCCCAAGACCAAGGGGGTGGCGGTCGCCACCCCCGGGCCGGGGGCGCTGCTGCCGGGTGGGGTGCCCCCCACGGCCCCGAAACCATGAGGGGGGCGGCAGTTCAACGGGCCAGGCTCGTCCGGCGGCAGCCGGAGATCACTGCTCGCCGAGCGGGACGGACACGTACGACGGGTCGTCCGGGGGCGAGGAGAAGGTCAGCTGCGCGCCGGACGGGTTGTGCTCGGCGTAGAGCGGGTCGACCGTGTCGACCACCAGCGCGAGGCGGTGCCCGGCGGGGACGTCGTAGGCCGTGGAGAACAGGTCCAGGCCGACGGCGAACGGCTCGCCGGGCGTCCGCCCGTGCCAGGTGTAGGGCGCGTGCGTGACCAGCTTGCCGAGGCCGAGCGGGCCCACGTCGTACAGGTAGGCGATGAACGTGCCGCTCTCCCTGGACGGGGTGAGCGTGGTGTGCAGGGTGGCCGTGCCGCGCACCCGCTGGGCGGCGCCGTACCGCTCCGACTGCCACACGGCCGCCCAGCGGCGCGGCAGCAGCGGCAGGGAGGCGACGGGCGGCAGCTGGGCGACCTGGTCCAGGATGCTGGAGAGGAAGACGGTCCCGCCGTCCGCGCCGGAGTCGACGTTCGCGTGGATGGTGGGCGAGCCGGTGAGTGCCAGCTTCCGCCGGGTCGCGGTGACCGACTTCCAGTCCGGGTAGCCCTCGTACTCCCCCGCGGTACGGGACTTCAGCCGGACCGGCTGCTCACGGTCGACGCCGTTGTCGGCGCCCCTGAGGTAGTGGTCGAACCAGCGCCGGGTGTCCGTCCACACGTCGTTGGGCAGCCCGAACAGGCCGGTGAGTTCGGGTGTCGCGTGGTCGCCGGGGCGCAGTTCCAGCCGCTTGGGGACGGTCAGCTTCTCGTAGAAGGAGGCGTACTGGTTCGCCGGGAAGACGGTGTCGCCCCAGGCGTTGGCCAGCAGGACGGCGGCGCCGTTCTCGTTGAGCTGGTCGACACAGGTCGCGGCGGAACGTGTCCGCCCCCAGTCGATCATCTCCTGTTCCTTCGACAGGTCCGAGGAGTACAGGTTGTCGAAGATGGCGCGCAGTTCGGCGCTCTCGCGGCCGGTGAGGGTGGCCGCGCCGTCCAGCACGGCCGCCGCCTGGAGGTGCTGGGTGCGCCCGGAGTAGATCGAGTCGATCAGGTCGGCCCACCCGCTGAGCGCGGCCACGGCCTTGACGCGCTTGTCGTGGGCGGCGGTGAGCAGGCTGATCCCGGCGCCGTACGACACCCCGGCCATGCCGATGTGCTCCGGGTCCGCGGGGGTGTGCGCCAGGGCCCAGTCGATGACCTTGGAGGCGTCCGCCGTGTCGGGCGGACCGGCCACTTCTATCCGGCCGCCGGACTGCCAGAATCCGCGCACGTTGTAGGTGAGCACCACATAGCCCGAGTCGGCCAGCTTCCGGGCCTGGGCCAGATACTCCACCTGCGGCAGGCCCCAGCTGGTGGGCAGCACGATGAGCGGATGGCGGCGCGAGCCGTCGGCGCCCCCGGGCGTGAGGACGTTGGCCTTCAGTACGGTGCCGCCGTCGCCGGTGATGTCGACGAACCGGACGCTCGGGGCGGCCTCGGCGGCCGGCGCGAGACCGACGACGGAGCCGGCGAGCAGCGCCGCCGAGACGGCTCCGGCGGCGGAGGCGCGCAGCGCGGTGCGACCGTGTCCCATGGGTCACTCCTTCACTCGTGTCCATGCAAAGTGACCCGACGGTAACCGCGCCTCCTTACCGCAAGTAACCCGTCGGTAAGTTACGTGCGGGTAAAGATTGTTGAAGCGTCACTCGGCGGTGGTGGAAGCGGGCTCCGGCAGCGGCGTCCGCGCCGCCCGCGTCACGTCCGCCACCAGCTCGACCACATCGGGGCCGTACGCCTGGGAGTTGACCACCTTCAGCAGCAACACGAAGGAGCCGCCGCCGTACTTGCGGGCCAGCCGCTCGTGGTGGCGGGCGAGATAGCGGGTCGCCGCCTGGTTGGTGATCGCCCGCTGGCCGCAGAAGAGGAACACCGGGCGGCTGTCCCGGCCGCCGTCCGCGGTGAGCCGGGCGAGCAGCACGTACTCGCTGCGGCCGCCCTCCATGCGGTACTCCTCGCCGCCGATCCGGAAGGTACCGACGTCCGGGCCTGTCGCGGCCTCCGCGTTCACCCGCACGCCCGGCAACAGGGAGGAGAGGTGGGCCTCCATCCGGCGGTTCGAGGCGGGACCGCCGAGGCAGAACTCCGTGCGCTCGCCGAACCCCTGCTGGGCGGCGTCGTGCGCCACCACCCGCGCGTGCGCGTTGCAGTCCTTGATGAGGGCGGACAGTTCCAGCAGGGCGAACACGTCGTGCCGCATCACCGACAGCTCCGGCCCGCCCGCGTTGCGGTTGACCACCAGCAGCGACTCGGCGTGGTCCGGCAGCCCGAAGAAGGCCTGCTTGCGGCGCAGCCGCCGCTTCCACAGGTACGTCCGGGCGACCCAGCCCAGCGCGGCCGAGACGCCCGCGGCTATGACCCCGAGGACGATGTTGCGCACGTCGTCGTTCATGGCCGCGCATGGTAGCGGGCCCGGGCGACGACCCCGGTGCGCAGGCGTACTGTCGGTAGTACCGAGAATCCGGTTACGCTGCGCGGACTGTCCCGACGGGAGGTACGGATGGGTCGTCCAGGCACGCGGAAACTGGCGGTACTGGCGGTCTCGGCCGCCGTGGTGTCGGTGGGGGCGGCGGCGCCACCCGCCGCGACGACGAACAGGACGCCGGCGAAGGTCCCCGTGGCCGTCGGCTACGGCGGCGCCGTCGCCAGCGTCGACGCCGACGCCTCCGCCGCCGGCATCGAGGTGCTCGAACACGGCGGCAACGCGGTGGACGCGGCCGTCGCCACCGCCGCCGCGCTCGGCGTCACCGAGCCCTACTCGGCCGGCATCGGCGGAGGCGGCTACTTCGTCTACTACGACGCCAAGTCCCGTACGGTGCACACCATCGACGGGCGCGAGACCGCGCCGCTGAGCGCCGACGCCGACCTGTTCACGGAGAACGGCAAGCCGCTCGCCTTCGCCGACGCCGTCAGCAGCGGCCTGAGCGTCGGCACCCCGGGCACGCCCGCCACCTGGCAGAAGGCGCTGGACCAGTGGGGCAGCAAGCGGCTCGGCACCCTGCTGAAGCCCGCCGAGCGGCTGGCCCGCGACGGCTTCACGGTGGACGACACCTTCCGCGCGCAGACCGCGTCCAACGAGACCCGGTTCCGCTACTTCCCGGACACCGCGAAGCTGTTCCTGCCGCACGGACAGCTGCCCGTCGTCGGCTCCACGTTCAAGAACCCCGAACTCGCCCGCACCTACCAGCAGCTGGGCCGGCAGGGCATCGGCGCCGTCTACCGCGGGGACATCGGCGACGACATCGTCAAAACGGTCGAACACCCGCCCGTGGACCCCGCCTCCGGCTGGAACGCCCGCCCCGGCAAGCTGGCCGAGAAGGACTTCGCCGTTTACCGCGCCAAGCTCCAGGCGCCCACCAGGACGTCGTACCACGGCCTGAACGTGTACTCCATCGCGCCCTCCTCCTCCGGCGGCACCACGGTCGGCGAGGCGCTCAACATCCTTCAGAACACCGACCTGTCCAAGGCGAGCGAGGTGCAGTACCTGCACCACTTCATCGAGGCCAGCCGGATCGCCTTCGCCGACCGCGGGCGCTGGGTCGGCGACCCCGCCTTCGAGGACGTACCGACCGCGCAACTGCTGTCGCAGCGGTACGCCGACTCGCGCGCCTGCCTGATCAAGGACGACGCGGTCCTCACCAGCCCGCTCGCGCCCGGCGACCCGAGGCACCCGGCGCCCTGCGGCCAGGGCGGTACGGCGGCCCCGACGACCTACGAGGGGGAGAACACCACCCACCTCACCGTGGCCGACAAGTGGGGCAACGTCGTCGCCTACACGCTCACCATCGAGCAGACCGGCGGCAGCGGCATCACCGTCCCGGGCCGGGGCTTCCTGCTCAACAACGAGCTGACCGACTTCTCCTTCGCCCCGGCCAACCCGGCCGTGCACGACCCGAACCTGCCGGGCCCGGGCAAGCGCCCGCGCTCCTCCATCTCCCCGACGATCGTCCTGGACCGGCACAACAGGCCGGTCGTGGCGCTCGGTTCACCCGGCGGCGCGACCATCGTCACCACCGTGCTGCAGACGCTCACCGGGTTCTTGGACCGGGGACTGCCCCTGGTGGACGCGATCGCCGCACCACGCGCCAGCCAGCGCAACGCCGCCAGGACCGAGCTGGAACCGGGGCTCTACAACAGCGACCTGAGGAAGCGGCTGGAGGCGATCGGGCACTCCTTCAGCCTCAACCCGGAGATCGGGGCGGCCACGGGCGTGCAGCGGCTGCCGGGCGGCAAGTGGCTGGCCGCCGCCGAGAAGGTACGGCGCGGCGGCGGCTCGGCGATGGTGGTCCAACCAGCGCGCTGACGACCGGAGCCGGGGGTGCTGTGCCGGGGCGGGCTGGTGGCCGGTGCCCGGGGTGCTGTGGTGGGGCGGCTGGCGGTTGTAGCCGTGGCGGGCTGATGGTCGGCGCCTGGGGTGCTGTGCCGGGGTGGGCTGGTGGCTGGTGCCGGGGGGTGCTGTGTTGGGGTGGGCTGGTGGTCGTAGTCATGGCGGGCTGGTGGTCGGAGCCCCGGGTGCTGTGGTGGGGCGGCTGGCGGTTGTAGCCGTGGCGGGCTGATGGTCGGAGCCCGGGGCGCCGAGCCAGGGCGCGCTGGCGGCCGGAGGCGCGACGCGCTGACGGCGCCGGCCGACGGCCGCAGCGTGGCCCGGTGCCCGGAGGTCGCGGTCAGAGTTCGGGCGCCGGCGGCTGGGCCGCTTCCGTGCGGAAGTCCAGCCGCCCGTCCCGCGCGTCCACCGTCACCCGGCTGCCCTCGGAGATCGTGCCGTTCAGCAGCAGCCGGGACAGCTGGTTGTCCACCTCCCGCTGGATGGTGCGGCGCAGCGGCCGGGCGCCGTACTCCGGCTCGTAGCCGCGCTCGGCGAGCCAGTCGACGGCCGCGCTCGTGAACTCGACCGAGACGCCCTGCCCGTCCAGCAGCCGCCGGGTGGTCTCCAGCAGCAGATCGGTGATCTGCCGCAGCTGCTCGCTCGTCAGCTGCCGGAACACCACGATCTCGTCGATCCGGTTCAGGAACTCCGGCCGGAAGTGCTCGCGCAGCGGCCGCAGGACCTGCTCGCGCCGCGCCTCCTCGTCGGCCTCCGCGCCACCCGGCCCGAACCCGATCCCGGCACCTCGCCGGGTGATCGCCTCCGAGCCCAGGTTGCTGGTCATCACGATGACCGTGTTGGTGAAGTCCACGGTCCGGCCCTGCGAGTCGGTGAGCCGGCCGTCGTCGAGCACCTGGAGCAGGATGTTGAAGACGTCCGGGTGCGCCTTCTCGACCTCGTCCAGCAGGAGCAGCGAGTACGGGTGCCGGCGCACCACCTCGGTGAGCTGACCGGCCTCCTCGTGGCCGACGTACCCGGGCGGCGCGCCCACCAGCCGGGAGACGGTGTGCCGCTCCTGGTACTCGCTCATGTCCAGCCGGACCATCCGGTCCTCGCTGCCGAACAGCGCCTCCGCCAGCGCCCGCGCCAGCTCGGTCTTGCCGACGCCGGTCGGGCCGAGGAAGAGGAAGCTGCCGATGGGCCGGTTGGGACTCGCCAGCCCCGCGCGGGAGCGCAGCACCGCCTCGGACACCACGGCGACCGCCTCCTCCTGGCCCACCACCCGCTGGTGCAGGTGCTGCTCCAGGCCGAGCAGCCGCTCCTTCTCCTCCTGGGTCAGCCGGCTGACCGGGATGCCGGTCTGCCGGGACACCACCTCGGCGATGGCCTCCGCCGTCACCTCCAGGTCCTGCCCCTCGTCGGCCTTGTCGCCGCCGGACACCTGGGCGATCCGCTGCTTCAGCTCTCCGATCCGGTCGCGCAGCTGCTTCGCCTGCTCGTAGTCCTCGTCGGCGACCGCCTGGTCCTTGTCCCGGACCAGCTGCTCGACCTCGCGCTCCAGCGCGCGTACGTCCGTGCCCTTCGTCCGGGCACCGAGCCGGACCCGTGCGCCCGCCTGGTCGATCAGGTCGATCGCCTTGTCCGGCAGCCGCCGGTCGGTGAGATACCGGTCCGACAGCTCCACGGCGGCGACCAGCGCCTCGTCGGAGTAGCGGACCTGGTGGTGGGCCTCGTACCGGTCCCGCAGCCCGCGCAGGATCTCGATCGTGTCCTCGGCCGTCGGCTCGGGCACCAGGACCGGCTGGAAGCGGCGGGCCAGCGCCGCGTCCTTCTCGATCCGGCGGAACTCCTCCAGCGTGGTCGCGCCCACGATGTGCAGCTCGCCCCGGGCCAGCGCCGGCTTGAGGATGTTCCCGGCGTCCAGCGCGCCGCCCTCGCCGCCGGAGCCCGCGCCCACGACGGTGTGCAGCTCGTCGATGAACACGATCAGCCGGTCGGAGTGCGCGCGGATCTCCTCCACGATGTTGTTGAGGCGTTCCTCGAAGTCGCCCCGGTAGCGGGTGCCGGCCACCACCCCGGTGAGGTCCAGGGCGACCACCCTGCGCCCCGCCAGGACGTCCGGGACCTCCCCGTCCGCGATCCGCTGGGCCAGGCCCTCCACGATGGCCGTCTTCCCGACGCCCGCGTCACCGATCAGCACCGGGTTGTTCTTGCCGCGCCGCGACAGCACCTCGATGGTCTGCTCGATCTCCGTCTCCCGGCCGATCACCGGATCGATCCGGCCCTGCCGGGCCATGTCGGTCAGATCACGGCCGTACTTGTCCAGGGTCGGCGTGCCGGTGGGCCGCTGGCGCTGCCGCTCCGGGCGGGGCGGCGCGCTCTCCGGGGCCTCGGGCGGCAGGGCGCCCGCCGAGAACCGGGCCGCGTTCAGGATGTGCCCTGCCGCCGAGTCCGGATTCGCCGCCAGCGCGCTCAGCACATGCTCCGGGCCGATGTACCCGGCACCGCTCGCCCGCGCCATGTCGTGCGCGTCCAGCAGGGCGCGCTTGACCGCCGGGGTCAGCGACAGCGAGGTCGGCGGCGGTGCCTCCCCCGGCGGGTGCTGGACCGGGCCCGCCCGGTCGTCGATCTCCGTCGCGAGCGAGTCCGGGTCCGCGCCCGCCCGGCTCAGCAGGCTCCGGGTGGGCTCCGTCGACACGGCCGCGCGCAGCAGGTGCTGGGTGTCCAGGTCCCGGCTGCCGTGCTCCGCGGCGTACTGGGCGGCTCCTCTGACCAGCTCCCGGGCCGGCTGGCTGAGCAGGCGGCCGATGTCGATGTGGCGGGGCCCGGGGGCTCCGCCCGTGCCGCCGAAGAAGCGGGCCAGGAATTCACCGAAGGGGTCAGGAGGGTAGCCGTTGGTCATCGCGTGAGTTCCTTCGCTGACGACATGCGGAGCGGCCGGGTAACCCGGGGGCGGGTTGCTCATGCCCACGATGACACGATCCGTGGGGGTGGGCATGTTCGCCCGGATACGGCCCCGCGCCCCTCAAGGGACTTCTCGTGCCGTCAGGACCCGGGGGCCGTTCTCCGTGATCGCCACCGTGTGCTCGACGTGGGCCGCCCGCGAGCCGTCGGATGTGCGCAGGGTCCAGCCGTCGGCCGCCGCGTAGTAGGCGTCCTCGCCGCTCGCGATCACCATCGGCTCGATGGCGAGGACCATGCCGGGGCGGAGCGGGAGGCCGCGGCCGGGGCGGCCCTCGTTGGGGACCTCGGGGTCCTCGTGCATACGGCGGCCCACGCCATGGCCGCCGAAGCCGTCCGGGATGCCGTAACCGGCCGCACGGCAGACCCGGCCGACGGCGTGCGCGATGTCGCCGATGCGGTTCCCTGCCACGGCCGCGTCGATGCCCGCCGCCAGCGCCCGCTCGGCGGTCTCGATCAGCCGGAGGTCCGCGGGGCGCGGGCGGCCCACCGTGAAGCTGATCGCCGAGTCGCCGGCCCAGCCGTCCAGCTGCGCGCCGCAGTCGACGGAGAGCAGGTCGCCGTCGCGGAGCCGGTACCGGGTGGGGATGCCGTGGACGATCGCGTCGTTCACCGAGGCGCAGATCACCGCGGGGAAGGGGGTCGGGGCGAAGGAGGGGCGGTAGCCGAGGAACGGCGAGGACGCGCCCGCCTCGCGCAGCACCTCCCGGGCCACCTCGTCCAGCTCCAGCAGGGAGACGCCGACGTGCGCGGCCTCCCGTACGGCCGTCAGGGCGCGGCCGACGACCCGGCCCGCCGCGTGCATCGCGTCGATCGACGTGTCCGTCTTCAGTTCCACCATGCCAATTACTATACCGGTATTTGAATGGGGAGGAGGTGGGGGGTGGTATTAGAATGGGCCGCATGGTGCGCACCCCCCTCACCCCCGAAGAGCGCGAACGCGGCGAGCGGCTCGGGCAGTTGCTGCGGGCGGCGCGCGGCGACCGCAGCATGGTCGACGTCGCCGCCGAGGCGGGCGTCTCGGCCGAGACGCTGCGCAAGATCGAGACCGGGCGGGCGCCGACGCCGGCGTTCTTCACCGTGGCCGCGCTGGCGCGCGTCCTCGGCCTGTCGATGGACGACCTGGTCGCCCGGTGCGCCCTGGCAGCCGTCTGAGAGGCCCGTACGGCGGGCCGGGCGCGCAACGGCCAGGACCCCGCAATGAGCGGACCGCGTGCTGCCGGAAAACTCTCCGTAGCAAGCCCGTAACACGACTGGTGTTGCCTACCCGGACGAAGGTGCTGGCGGTCGGGCGGGAGCTGGACGATGGCTGTGGATCAACTCCCCGGTCCGGTACGGGGGTTCGCGGGCTACCTGGACGCTCTGCTGGCGCGCCTCGAACCGCGCGGCGGCTGGAACGGGGTCTTCTGGCAGCGGGACCCCGAGGGCATGCGCGCCTGCCTGGACGGGCGTGAGGTGCCGCCCTGGGACGTGGTGGAGGCGCTGCTGGAGGATCTCGGCGCGCTGTACGGCCCCGCCGCCGGGGCCGAGCGGGAAAGGGCCCGCGCGCTGTACGCCGCCGCGGTCACCGCGTACGACGCCCGGCCCGGCGCCCGGGACGCCCTGGCCGACCGGCTCGACGTCATGCTCCGCGAGCAGCGGTACGCCGCGGAACGCCACGCCGGGCTGACCCGCCGCCTGTCCACGCCGGTCCCCGAGGACCAGGCCGACGCCCTCCGGCTCGACCTCGCCTGGGCCCGCGACGACCACACCCGCGCCACGTCCCGCTGCGCGGAACTCCGCGCCCGACTGGAGGCGCTGGACCGGCGCACCGGCTACGGCGAAGCCCACCCCGGCCGGCCCGGTCAGCCTGGCCAGTCCGGCCAGTCCGCCCAACTTGCCCAGCCCGCCGAACTCGGCCAGCCCGGTCAGCCTGCCCAGCTCGGCCGGCCCGCCCAGCCCGGTCAGCTTGGTCAGTTCGCCCAGCGCGGCCAGGCCGTCCCGCCCATCGAGCCCGGCGAGGCCGGCCAGTCCGCTCAGCCCGGACCCGCCCCCGGTGTCGCTCCCGCGTCGCACGTCGACGTGGGGCCTTCCCGTGCCGTTCCGCCCATGGCTTCCCGCCCCCGGGTCACCGTGCCCTCCGAGGAGGCCCGTCGCGGCGTCGTACTGCCCGCCTCCGCCTCCCGGACGACCGCTTCTGACGTGCCCCCTTCACCGGCCGCCGGTCACGGTGCCTCCTTGCCGGGCGTCAGCCCCTCGCCCACGCCCGCCTCCGCCGACCCCACCGCCAAACCCCGCAAACGTCGCCGTGGCAGTGCCCGGTTCGCCGGGGTCGTCGATGCCGAGGAGGCCGCACCCGTCGTCGTACCGCAGGCTTCCGGGGGTGTCGGGGCGGACGGCGGGCCGCGGACGCCGCGGGGGGCCCGGTTCGCGGGGGCCGGGGAGGCGGCGGAGCCGTTGGTGCCGGAGGCCGCGGCCGTGGACGAGGGGGCCAGGGAGGCCGTCGACGGGGTTGTCGGGCGGCTGGCGCGGTTGCGGGGGGAGGGGCGGAGCGGGGAGGCGCATGTGGTGCTGGTCGAGGCCGCGCGGTGGCCCGTGGGCGGGCTGCCGCTGCTCGCGGACGCCCTGCACGGGGCCGGGCTCGGCGCCGACTGGGCCACGCTGCTGTGGGAAGCCGCCGCGCTGCCCGCCGAGCGGCTGGCCGCCGCCGCCGACGCGCTCGCCGCGGCCGGCCGGGACGGCGACGGCCGGCAGCTGCTGCGGCAGGGCGTGGCCCGGCCCGCTGAGCAGATCGGCGCGGCCGTGCTGCGGTTGGAGGACGAGGGCAGGCGCCGGGAGGTGCGGGCCCTGCTGGACGCCTACGTACGCGTCCGTACGCCCGAGGAGGCCGCCCGGTCTGTCGCCGCCGACCCCGGGCGCCTGGTCCCGCTGCTCCTGGACGCGGCGCTCGGTGTCTCCGACGAGCGGCACTGGGACCTCGTGCACGCGCTGCGCGTCGCCGGGTACAACGCGTGACGGGCCGGGGTGGGTAGTGTCCTGGTGTGTCACGGTTCCGCGCCCGGTCGGGCCGGCAGCTCACCCACAGGGGTGCGAATCGTGATCGACTCAGCGGGTTGACGGCGATGGTCTTGGCAAGGGCCGTGCGGAGGCTTACTTTCGTCCCTCTACGGCCTGCTCTACGGGCGTAGAGGCTCTGACGTCGTGTCGAAGGAGCAGCTCATGACCAACGTCGTCCGCGCCGCTCTGGTCCAGGCCACCTGGACCGGCGACACCGAGTCCATGGTCGCGAAACACGAGGAGCACGCCCGCGAGGCGGCCCGCCGGGGCGCGCGGATCATCGGGTTCCAGGAGGTCTTCAACGCCCCCTACTTCTGCCAGGTCCAGGAGCCGGAGCACTACCGCTGGGCCGAGCCGGTGCCCGACGGGCCGACGGTCCGCCGGATGCGCGAGCTGGCGCGCGAGACCGGCATGGTGACGGTCGTCCCGGTCTTCGAGG
Source organism: Streptomyces sp. NPDC052721 (assembly GCF_040678315.1). NCBI lineage: Bacteria > Bacillati > Actinomycetota > Actinomycetes > Kitasatosporales > Streptomycetaceae > Streptomyces > Streptomyces sp. NPDC052721. The sequence goes on from NZ_JBFATL010000033.1 coordinate 82,295, forward strand.
TCGAGCAGTCCGGCTTCTACTACAACACCGCCGCCGTGATCGACGCGGACGGCACCTACCTCGGCAAGTACCGCAAGCACCACATCCCGCAGGTCAAGGGCTTCTGGGAGAAGTACTACTTCAAGCCCGGCAACCTCGGCTGGCCCGTCTTCGACACCGCCGTCGGCAAGGTCGGCGTCTACATCTGCTACGACCGCCACTTCCCGGAGGGCTGGCGGCAACTCGGGCTGAACGGTGCCCAGCTGGTCTACAACCCGTCGGCCACCCACCGGGGCCTGTCCGCCCACCTGTGGCGGCTGGAGCAGCCCGCCGCGGCCGTCGCCAACGAGTACTTCATCGCGGCCATCAACCGGGTCGGACAGGAGGAGTACGGCGACAACGACTTCTACGGGACGTCGTACTTCGTGGATCCGCGCGGACAGTTCGTGGGTGAGGTCGCCGACGACAAGAGCGAGGAACTCCTCGTCCGCGACCTGGACTTCGACCTCATCGAGGAAGTGCGGCGGCAGTGGGCCTTCTACCGCGACCGCCGCCCCGACGCCTACGAAGGGCTGGTGGAGCCGTGAACGACCTCTACTCCCGCCACCGCAGGGCCCTGCCCGACTGGCTCGCCCTCTACTACGACGACCCGATCGAGATCAGCCACGGCGAGGGACGCCACGTCTGGGACTCCGCCGGCCGACGGTACCTGGACTTCTTCGGCGGCATCCTGACCACGCTGACCGCGCACGCGCTGCCCGAGGTGACCAAGGCGGTCACCGAGCAGGCCGGCCGGATCATCCACTCCTCCACCCTCTACCTCAACCGGCCGATGGTCGAACTCGCCGAGCGGGTAGCCCAGTTGAGCGGCATCCCGGACGCCCGGGTGTTCTTCACGACCTCCGGCACCGAGGCCAACGACACCGCCCTGCTGCTCGCCACCACCTACCGGCGCAGCAACACCGTCCTCGCCATGCGCAACAGTTACCACGGCCGGTCCTTCAGCGCGATCGGTGTCACCGGCAACCGCGGCTGGTCCCCGACCTCGCTGTCCCCGCTGCAGACCCTGTACGTCCACGGCGGTGTACGCACCCGGGGGCCGTTCGCCCACCTCGACGACCGGGCGTTCATCGACGCCTGTGTCGCCGACCTCAAGGACGTCCTCGGCCACACCCGGCCGCCGGCCGCGCTGATCGCCGAACCCGTCCAGGGCGTCGGCGGGTTCACCTCCCCGCCGGACAGCCTCTACGCCGCCTTCCGGGAGGTGCTGAAGGAGCACGGCGTCCTGTGGATCGCCGACGAGGTGCAGACCGGCTGGGGCCGCACCGGCGACCACTTTTGGGGCTGGCAGGCGCACGCCCGCAGCGGCCCGCCGGACATCGTCACCTTCGCCAAGGGCATCGGCAACGGCATGTCCATCGGCGGGGTCATCGCCCGCTCCGAGATCATGAACTGCCTGGACGCCAACAGCATCTCCACCTTCGGCGGCACCCAGATCACCATGGCCGCCGGCCTCGCCAACCTCACCTACCTCCTGGAACACGACCTCCAGGGCAACGCCCGGCGCGTCGGCGGCCTGCTCCTCGAGCGGCTGCGGGCGGTCGGCGCGCAGCTGCCCGGGGTGCGGGAGGTGCGCGGACGCGGGCTGATGATCGGCGTCGAGCTGGTCAGACCGGGCACGGACGAGGCCGACCCGCGGGCCGTCGCCGCGGTGCTGGAGGCGGCCCGGGAGGGCGGGCTGCTCCTCGGCAAGGGCGGCGGGCACGACACCAGCGCCCTGCGGATCAGCCCGCCGCTGTCGCTGACGGTCGCCGAGGCCGAGGAGGGCGCGGCGATCCTGGAACAGGCGCTGAGGAGCACGTACTAGAGAACGGGTGTACGGCCATGAGCATCACCTCGGAGTCCCGGCACGTCCTGGAACCCGCCCTCTCCGTGCGCCAGGTGCTGACCCTGGAGCGCGTGCTCGCCGGGGAGCCCGAGGTGGTGGCCGGCGCCGCACAGCTCGACCGGCCGGTGCGCTGGGTGCACGTGGCCGAGGCCGCCGACGTCGGCGTCATGCTCAGCGGCGGGGAGATGGTCCTCACCACCGGCGTGCTGCTCGCCGGGGACGAGGCCCGGCAGGCCGAGTACATCCAGTCCCTGCACCGGGCGGAGGCGGCGGCCGTCGTCCTCGGTCTCGGCCGGGCCTTCCCCGCCCCGCCCGAGGTGATGCGCCGGGCCGCCGAGCGGTGCGGGCTGCCCCTGGTCGTACTGCACCGGCCGTTCCCCTTCGCCGAGCTGACGGAGGAGGTGCAGTCCCGGCTCGTGCGGCGGAAGTTCGCCGCGATCAGCCTGTCGGAGACCGTACGCACCGCCCTCACCGGGCTGATCACGGCCGGGGCCCCACTGCAACGGCTGCTCGACGAGGTCGCCCGGCACAGCGGCTGCCCGGTCGTCGTCACCAACCTCGCCCACCGCGTCCTCGGCACGGCGGGGGAGCGGTCCGCGGTGGACGACGTACTGCGCGACTGGGAGCGGATCGCCCGGCAGGCCGGCGGCAGCGCCGGCGACGGCTGGATCCGCGCCGAGCTGGGCGGGCGCGGGGAGCGGTGGGGCCGGCTGCTGCTGTGCGGCTACCGGGGCGACGCGGCCACGGGGCGGCTGCTCGCGGAGCGGGCCGCCGAGGCCCTGGTGCTGCACCGGATGCTCGGCGGCGCCTGCGCGCACAGCTGGGAGGAACAGTCCGCGCAGAGCCTGCTGACCGACCTCGTCTCCGGGGTCGTACCGGCCCGGCAGCTGCTGCCGCGGGCCCGGGCGGCCGGGCTGCCGGTCAACCGGCGGACCTTCGTCCCGCTCGTCGTGCGAGGCCGCACGCCGGAGCGACTCGACCGCGTGCTGCGCCTGCTGGGGCTGCCCGGCCTCGTCGCCGAACTCGCGGACGGCGCCTCCACCGTGCTGCTCAGCCTCGCCCGCGACCAGGACGCCGAGGCGCTCACCGCGCACTTCGCGACCCGGCTGCGCGCCGCGTCCCCGGCCGTGGTCGCCGCCGCCGGTCCCCGCACCGCGTGGGACGACGTGCCCGCCGGGCTGCGCGAGGCCCGGCACGTCGCCGACGCCGTCGCCGGCTCCTCGGCCGCCCTCGACCTGCCGGCCGTCGTCCGCCTCAAGGACGTCCATCTGCGAGGGCTGATCCGCCTGCTGCGCGACGACCCGCAGGTGCAGTCCTTCGCCGAGCGCGAGCTGGACGGACTGCTGTGCGACGCCGAACCGGAGCTGCTCAACGTCCTGCGGACCTATCTGGCGACGGGCCGCAACAAGTCCCGCACCGCCCAGCTCCACCATGTCTCCCGGCCGGCCCTCTACCGCCGCCTGGAGGCCATACAGGCCCGCCTCGGCGTCGACCTGGACGACTTCGAACAGGCGGCCTCCGTGCACATCGCGCTCCTCGCGCATGACGCGCAACAGGGGTGAAACATGCGACGACCTGCGACCACGGTGGTGAAACATGGGACCGCGCACGCGTGACACGGTGGCACGCCGACCACCCGCGGACGTGACACGCTGCCCGTCGAACCGGCCGTCCGGGCTTCCTACGCTCACCGCACACCGAGCTACCGGAGGTCCCGATGAGCCGAGTGATCCGTGCCGCCCTCTTCCAGACCGCCTGGACCGGCGACAAGGAGTCCATGATCCAGGTGCACGAGCAGGCGGCCCGCGACGCCGCCGCGCAGGGCGCCCAAGTCCTCTGCTTCCAGGAGCTGTTCTACGGCCCCTACTTCTGCCAGGTCCAGGACAAGGCGTTCTACGAGTACGCCGAACGGATCCCGGAGGGCCCGACCGTCCGGCGCTTCCAGACCCTCGCCCGCGAGCTGGGCATCGTCCTGGTCCTGCCCATGTACGAGGAGGAGCAGCCGGGCGTCCTCTACAACACGGCCGCCGTGATCGACGCGGACGGCTCCTACCTCGGCAAGTACCGCAAGACCCACATCCCCCAAGTCCAGGGATTCTGGGAGAAGTTCTACTTCCGCCCCGGCAACAGCGGCTGGCCCGTCTTCGACACCGCCGCCGGCCGGATCGGCGTCTACATCTGCTACGACCGCCACTTCCCGGAGGGCTGGCGGGCGCTCGGCCTCGCCGGCGCCGAGATCGTCTTCAACCCGTCGGCCACCTCGCGCGGCCTGTCCCGCTACCTCTGGCAGCTGGAGCAGCCGGCGGCGGCCGTCGCCAACGAGTACTTCGTCGGCGCGATCAACCGGGTCGGCGTGGAGGACCTGGGCGACAACGACTTCTACGGCACCACCTACTTCGTGGACCCGGAGGCCCGGTTCGTCGGCGAGGTCGCGAGCGACAAGGAGACCGAACTGGTCGTCCGCGACCTCGACCTGGCCACACTCCGCGAGGTCCGCGACCGCTGGCAGTTCTACCGGGACCGCGCGCCGGGGGCGTACGGGCCGCTGACGGCGCCGTGAGGCGCGCCCCGAGGGGGCGCGGGGCCGTAGCGGACATGCGGCTCCCGCCGCGTGGGCGCGACCAGCCACAGACGACCCGCAGACGGCCACGAGAGAGAGGCACCCCATGACCACGCGCACCGTCATCCGCGGTGGCCTAGTCATCACCGCGTCCGACGAGATCCACGCCGACGTCCTCATCGAGGACTCCCGCATCGTCGCCCTCGCCGCGCCCGATTCACAGAACTGGAGCGCGGACCGCACGATCGACGCCACCGGCAAGTACGTCATCCCGGGCGGCGTCGACGCCCACACCCACATGGAGCTGCCGTTCGGCGGCACCTTCGCCTCCGACACCTTCGAGACCGGCACCCGGGCCGCCGCCTGGGGCGGTACGACGACCATCGTGGACTTCGCGGTGCAGAGCGTCGGCCACACCCTGCGCGAGGGACTGGACACCTGGCACGCCAAGGCCGAGGGAAACTGCGCGATCGACTACGCCTTCCACATGATCGTCTCCGATGTGAACCAGGAGACGCTCAAGGAGATGGACCTGCTGATCGAGGAGGGGGTCACCAGCTTCAAGCAGTTCATGGCCTACCCCGGGGTCTTCTACAGCGACGACGGGCAGATCCTGCGCGCCATGCAGCGCTCCGCCGAGAACGGCGGGCTGATCATGATGCACGCCGAGAACGGCATCGCCATCGACGTGCTGGTCGAGCAGGCGCTCGCCCGGGGCGAGACCGATCCGCGCTATCACGGCGAGGTACGCAAGGCCCTGCTGGAGGCGGAGGCCACCCACCGGGCCGTCAGGCTCGCCCAGGTGGCCGGCGCGCCCCTGTACGTCGTGCACGTCTCCGCCATGGAGGCCGTGGCCGAACTGGCGCGGGCACGCGACGAGGGGCTGAACGTCTTCGGGGAGACCTGCCCGCAGTATCTGTTCCTGTCGACGGACAACCTGGCCGAGCCCGGCTTCGAGGGCGCCAAGTACGTGTGCAGCACGCCCCTCAGGCCGAAGGAGCACCAGGCCAGGCTGTGGCAGGGCCTGCGCACCAACGACCTCCAGGTCGTCTCCACCGACCACTGCCCCTTCTGCTTCACCGGCCAGAAGGAACTGGGCCGCGGCGACTTCTCCAAGATCCCCAACGGGCTGCCGGGCGTGGAGAACCGCATGGACCTGCTCCACCAGGCGGTCGTGGACGGGCACATCTCCCGCCGCCGCTGGATCGAGATCGCCTGCGCGACCCCGGCCCGGATGTTCGGCCTGTACCCGAAGAAGGGAACCATCACCCCGGGCGCCGACGCGGACGTCGTCATCTACGACCCGCACGCGCAGCAGGTGATGTCCGCCGAGACCCACCACATGAACGTCGACTACTCGGCGTACGAGGGCAAGCGCGTCACCGGCCGCGTCGAGACGGTCCTGTCGCGCGGCGAACTCGTCATCGACCAGCGGGAGTACACCGGACGCGCCGGGCACGGCGTCTTCACCCCGCGCTCCACCTGCCAGTACCTCACCTAGGAGTGGCGCCCATGGACTTCGGACTCGTCCTCCAGACCGACCCGCCCGCATCCCGGGTCATCAGCCTGATGAAACGGGCCGAACGCAACGGCTTCCGCTACGGCTGGACCTTCGACTCCGCCGTGCTGTGGCAGGAACCGTTCGTGATCTACAGCCAGATCCTCGCGAACACACAGAAGCTCAAGGTCGGCCCGATGGTCACCAACCCGGGTACCCGCACCTGGGAGGTCACCGCCTCCACCTTCGCCACCCTCAACGACATGTTCGGCAACCGCACCGTCTGCGGCATCGGCCGCGGCGACTCCGCGATGCGTGTCGCGGGCCGCAAACCCAACACGCTCGCCCGGATCAGCGAGGCCATGAAGGTCATCCGTGCCCTCGGCCGGGGCGAGGAGGCCGACCTCGGCGGCACGAAGATCCGGTTCCCGTGGATCAAGGAGGGTGCCGAACTCCCGGTCTGGATGGCCGCGTACGGACCGAAAGCGCTGAAGATGACCGGCGAGGAGGCCGACGGGTTCATCCTCCAGCTCGCCGACCTGTACCTGACCGAGTACATGGTGAAGGCCGTCAAGGACGCGGCGGTCGCGGCCGGCCGTGACCCGTCGGAGGTGACGATCTGCGTCGCCGCGCCCGCCTACGTCACGGAGGACGACTCGCCCGAAGCCCTGGCGCACGCCCGCGACCAGTGCCGCTGGTTCGGCGGCATGGTCGGCAACCACGTCGCCGACCTCGTCACCAGGTACGGCGAGCACTCCGCGCAGGTCCCCGGGGAACTCACCGACTACATCAAGGCCCGGCAGGGCTACGACTACGCCCACCACGGGCGCAGCGGCAACCCGGACACCGCGTTCGTGCCCGACGAGATCGTCGACCGGTTCTGCGTCATCGGCCCGGTCGGGAAGCACATCGAGAAACTGACCGCGCTGCGCGCCCTCGGCGTCGACCAGTTCGCGGTGTACGACATGCACGACGCGCAGGAAGCCACGATCGAGGCCTACGGCCACCACGTCATCCCCGCCGTCAACTCCTGACCCCCGTCCACGCTCGCCGAGTCCCCCCACGCCCCTCTTGGTCTCCCCTCCCCGCCGTCCCGGGGGAGGGGGCTGGTGCCCGCACGGCCATGCCCGATCCGTCTCTCCCCGATTGGCCAGCCCATGACCGACACCGCTCCCACGGCCGTACCGATATCCGGCCAGGTCACCCTCCCCGACGGGCGCGTGGAACTCGCCCCCGGCACACCACCGCCCAGCGGCCCCTACGCCAACCAGGACCTGCTCCCGGTCCCCGTGGCCGGGCGCACCTGGACGACGTACAACTTCTCCGCCCTGTGGGTCGGCATGGCCCACAACACCGCCTCCTGGACCCTCGCCTCCGGGCTGATCGCGGTGGGCATGGACTGGAAACAGGCGGTGTTCACCATCGCCCTCGCCAACCTGATCGTGCTCGTGCCGATGCTGCTGACCGGGCACGCGGGCCCCAAGTACGGCATCCCCTTCCCGGTCTTCGCCCGCGCCTCCTTCGGCGTGCGCGGCGCCAACCTGCCCGCCGTCGTACGGGCGTTGGTGGCGTGCGGCTGGTTCGGCATCCAGACCTGGATCGGCGGCGAGGCGATCTACTTCCTCGCCGGGAAGCTCATCGGCGACACCTGGAAGAACGCCGCGCACATCGGCGGCTACGCCTGGACCATGTGGCTGTCCTTCGCGATCTTCTGGGCGATCCAGGTGGCCATCATCCATCGCGGCATGGAGACCATCCGCCGCTTCGAGAACTGGGCCGCGCCGTTCGTCCTCGTCGGCGCGTTCGTGATGCTGTGGTGGATGAGCGACAAGGCCGGGGGCGTCGGGCCACTGTTCGACCAGCCGTCCAAGCTCGGCTGGGGCGGCGACTTCTGGAAGCTGTTCTGGCCCTCCCTCATGGGCATGATCGGCTTCTGGTCGACGCTGTCGCTGAACATCCCCGACTTCACCCGCTACGGCAGGAGCCAGCGCGCGCAGACCTGGGGCCAGGCACTCGGCCTGCCGACCACGATGACCCTGTTCGCGTTCCTGTCCGTGCTGGTCACCTCGGGCTCGCAGGCCGTGTACGGCGAACCGGTCTGGGACCCGGTGCAGCTCGCCGCGAAGACGGACAACGTGGCCGGCCTGCTGTACGCGCTCGTGACCGTCCTGGTCGCCACGCTGTCCGTGAACATCGCCGCCAACCTGGTCTCCCCGGCCTTCGACTTCTCCAACGTGGCGCCCAGGAAGGTGAGTTTCCGCACCGGCGCCCTGATCACCGCCGTCCTCGCCGTGCTGATCTTCCCGTGGAAGCTGTACTCCGACCCGCAGGGCTACATCTTCACCTGGCTCGGCCTGGTCGGCGGCCTGCTCGGCACGGTCGCCGGCATCCTCGTCGCCGACTACTGGCTGCTGCGCCGCACCCGCCTGGACCTCGGCGACCTGTACCGCCCGGGCGGCCGGTACTGGTACGCGCGCGGCTGGAACTGGCGGGCGGTCGTCGCGTTCCTGGCGGGCGGCGTCCTCGCGATCGGCGGGGCGAGCCTCAAACCCCTGACCGACGGCCGCCCGATCCCCGCCCTGGCGCCCCTCGCGGACTACGGCTGGGCGGTGGGCCTCGGCACCTCCCTGGTGCTGTACCTGACCCTCACCCTGGCCTCGGGACGGCGCGCCGGCGGCTGAGCGGACCGGCGTCATCAGGAGGCGCGGCGCCCGGGCAGTCGTCGACCGCGGTCACGGCCTCCGCCCGGGCCATCCGCACCGCGACCTCACCGGTGTCCGTCCTGACCAGCAGCACTCCGTCCTCGGTGCGCCCCGGCTTCACCGGCAACCCCAGCACGCCGACTTCAGCCCTCCCGTGCCACGGCGGACCGGGCGGAAACCGGCCGGGAGCCGGGCGTTGTCCGGCAAGGTCGCGCAGGGCGCCACCAACGGCACGCGCGTCAACGACCGTGTCCTGGTGCCGGACCGGGCCGTCCGCCTGCGCGACGGCGACCGCGTCGAACTCGGCCCCCGGGTCGGCTTCGTGGTCCGCGGCATCGAGGAGGCACCCACGGACACGGACCCGCGGCCTGACCACCGGCGCAGGGGCTCAGCCCCGGCCGCCGCCCAGCGCGGCCACCGCGGACTTCGCCGCCTTGATGGCCCCCTTGTTGATCTCGTCCGTCCCGGGGGCCTTCTTGCTCTCGAAGTCGCTTCCGTTGTAGGTGACGACGACGAGGGCGTTGGCGGCACGGACCAACACCACGCCCTCACGGGTCTGCTGACCGTCCTCCGTGGTGAGGTTCACGACGGAGTAGGCGCTGTCCCCGAGCCCCGGCACCACCCCGCCACCGCTCTTCTCGGCGACCCGCTGTCCGTACTCCTCCTTCGCCTCCTGGTCCGACTCGCTGATCTCGAACGACACGTCGAGCCAGCGGTAGTCGTAGCCCTGGAGCGCGTTCCAGGAGCAGGTGCGGCGCACTTCGGTGTCCGTGGACGGGATCTCCTTGCCGGCCGTCTTCGCCCCGGGCACCAGGGACTTGACGGTGCCGGCGGGCACGGCGGAGCAGGGAGCGGGCGCGGTGGTGTACGTCTTCGCCGCCGTGGTGGACGACGGGGCGGCGGCGGAGGACCCGGCGGGCGTCTTCTGGGCCGCCGGGTGCCCGGCGGAGGCCGGCGGCGCGGCCGGGCCGGACGTCAGCGCCCAGCCGGCACAGGCGAGCACCGCGACCGGCGTCAGACGCGCGGTGAGGGCGAGCGGCAGAGGAAGGGAACGCACAGCGCACTTCTCGTGGGGGAGGGGGTGCGGAAGGGGTCCGCATGGTGGACGGGGACGACAGTGTCACACGACTCCCTGTGGGGCGGAAGTGCCAACTCGCTGCGTACCCGCCCGGTCACGGCCGCGCGTGCACGACGTACCGCTCTGCCCGTTATGCACCCCAGCCGACCGTGAACGCCCCCAGCCGCCGACGGCAGCCGGTCCGGCGCGGGTACGGCTACGGCACTCTCGCCGTCCACTCCGGCGACGAGAACTTGGTGCGCGCCAGCTCCACCGCCCGGGCCAGCTCCTCGTCGGTGACCTTGCCCTGCGCCAGGCCGTAGCGCGCGCGGAAGGAAGCGATCATCCGGTCGATCACGGCCTCGCGCGGCAACCCCGTCTGCCGCCGCAGCGGGTCGACCCGCTTCTTCGCGCTCCTGGTCCCCTTGTCGGACAGCTTCTCCCGCCCGATCCGCAGCACCTCGACCATCTTGTCCGCGTCGATGTCGTACGACATGGTCACGTGATGCAGGACGGCGCCCGGGCCGCCGCCGGGTCCGACGATCCGCTTCTGCGCCGCGCCCGCGATCTTGCCCTGGTCGGTCGCGATGTCGTTCAGCGGCTGGTACCAGGCCCGGATCCCCATGTCGCCGAGGGCGCCCAGCACCCAGTCGTCCAGATAGGCGTAGCTGTCCTGGAAGGACAAGCCCTGGACGAGGGACTCGGGCACCGACAGCGAGTAGGTGATCGTGTTGCCGGGCTCCACGAACATCGCGCCGCCGCCGGAGATCCGCCGCACCACCTCGATGCCGTGCCGCGCGGCGCCCTGCGGGTCCACCTCGTTGCGCAGCGACTGGAAGCTGCCGATGATCACCGCCGGGGCGCCCCACTCCCACACCCGCAGCGTCGGTGGCCGCCGGCCCGCGGCCACCTCGGCGGTCAGCACCTCGTCCAGCGCCATGTGCAGGGCGGGCGGCTGCGGGGCCTCGTGGATCAGCTGCCAGTCGTAGTCCGTCCAGTCCGTGGCGTGCGCGAGCGCGCGGCGCACCGCGATGCCGACGCCCTCCGACGTCAGCCCGTACATCACCGTCCCCGCCGGCAGCGCCGCATCGATCCGCGCGGCCAGCCCCGCCGCGTCCGTGTCCGCCGGGGCGCCCTCCAGCGCGCGGTTCACCGCCTCCAGCGCCTCGTCCGGCTCCAGGAAGAAGTCACCCGCCACGCGCACGTGCCGCAGCACGCCGTCCTCGACGTCCACGTCCACGACGACGAGCTTGCCGCCCGGAACCTTGTACTCACCGTGCACTGCCTGGCCTCCGTTCCTCCCGCACGAGATCAACGCGGGGGCCGGGCGTGGTGTTCCCCGGCCGCCGGTCACGTCCGTACGATCACCCGGGAGAGGCAGCCGTCCACGCGACGGACCGGCACAGGCCAGGGCCACGGCCAGCGCGGACCGCCGAGGGGATGGCGTGCGGGAAGGCCGGCCGTGGCACTCGCGGCGCGAGGGCGTTGACCTCGGCCGGTCCCGTGCGCTCGCCGGCGGCCCAGCGCGTTGCTGGTCGGCCTCGCCGGCGTCGTCCTGGCGCTGCCCGGCACCGGCGGCTGGGCCAAGGATACCGCCGCACGGGCGGCGACCCTCTTCGAGGAGGTGGACCGGGGCGCGGCTCCCCAGCCGGCGGGCCGCCACCGACCACCCGCGCCTCCCCGGCGGTGCCTCGGCGCGGTGCCGCACCGGCGTCCAGGGCGACGCACACCCCCGCTCAGACCGGCCGGCCGCCCACCGTGTCCCCCTCAGCCGAGGCCGAGTCGGCGACATCACCCGCGCCGCCTGACCGGCCCGTTCTTCCCAGGGCCCGGCGGACGAGCCGGCTAACGCGCCACGCGGTAGCGGAGGTAGACGACTTTCGAGCTGAAGGTGCGCGTCTCGACGAGTTCGAGATCCACCCGGCGCTCCCGTCGGGGAAAGAACGGAATGCCGCCGCCGACCAGCACCGGGTAGACCACGGCCCGGTACTCGTCGACCAGACCCGACGTGGCCGCCTCGGCGGCGAGAGTCGCGCCGCCGATCGCGATGTCGCCCTCCCCCGGCTCGGCCCGCAACCGCTCGATCTCCTCCGCCAGGCCGCCGGAGGCCAGGCGGGCATTGCCCTGCACCGCCGACAGCGTGGTCGAGAACACCACCTTCGGGAGCGGCTTCCAGAGCGCGGCCCACTCGAGCATGGCGTCGTCGAGCGAGGGATCCTGGTCGGCGGTCTCCCAGTACAGCATCGTCTCGTACAGCCGTCGTCCCAACAGGTGGACGCCGACGTCTCGAATCTCGTCGATCCAGAAGCGAAAGACCTCCTCGTCGGGCCCCGACCAGTCGAAGTCGCCGTCCGGCCCGACGATGTAGCCGTCAAGTGAGACGCTCATCGAATAGGTCACGCTGCGCATCAGGAGTCCTCCTCGGTAACGGGTTCGACAGTACGACCGCCGGACGCCGCAGGACTCATCGCGGCGCGCCGGATCCCCTGCAAGCGGCCGTCCTGCCTCCCGTTTTCCGTCGGGCGGGGCCCGTTCACACCGGCGTGGCGTGTGCGAGGAGCGTGCGCACCGCTCGCGCCACCGACGGGAGCTGGGTGTCGAGGTAGAAGTGGCCGCCGTCGAAGGTGAGGAGGTCACCCGGGCGCGTGGAGTGGGCGAGCCAGCCGCGGGCGTCGTCGACCGTGACGATCGGGTCGGCGGTGCCGACCATGACGGTCAGGGGGATGTCGAGGGGCGGCCCCGGCAGCCAGCGGTAGCGCCCGAGGGCCCCGTAGTCGGCGCGGAGGGTGGGCATCACCATCTCCAGCAGCTCCGGGTCGTCCAGGACCCGGCTGCCCGTGCCGCCCAGGCGGCGGATCTCGGCGATCAGGGGCGCGTCGCCCTCCAGGCGGTCGCCGGCCCGGGGCTCCACGCTCGGGGCGCCCCGCCCGGAGAGGATCAGACGCAGCGGGGTGGCCAGGTCGAACTCGGTGAGCGCACGGGCCGTTTCATAGGCGACGACCGCGCCCATGCTGTGGCCGAAGAACGCGTACGGGCGCCGCGGGGCTCGGGCCAGTTCCTCGGCGACGGCACGCGCCAGATGGGTGAGGGAGGTCAGCGCGGGCTCCAGCCGGCGGTCCTGACGCCCCGGGTACTGGACGGCCACGACGTCGATGTCGGGCGCCAGGGCCCGGGTCAGGCCCAGGTAGGCGCTGGCCGCGCCGCCCGCGTGCGGGAAACAGACGAGCTGGAGCTTGCTGCCCTCGGAGCTCGCGAACCGCCGAAACCAGCGGCTCTCCACTACGGACATGTCGGTTCCAATCCAGCGGCTGCCGCGCCCCGCCCGGCCGGTCCGGGCGAGACGGGCAGCCGCTTGTCGTCGCGAACGGCTGGGGGAGATGGCTCGGGGTCAGGCGGAGAGGTGTGCGTCCGCCTCCACCGGCGGGAAGAAGCCGGCCTCCGTGAAGAAGGTGACGTACCGCCGGAACAGGTCGACCGTCATCTCCGGGCACTCGATCCCGGTGTCCTTCAGCGCCTTTTCGGCCAGGCTCGAGTCGACCGGCGGGTAGAACGTTCCGTTGCCCTTCGCCAGCATCTCGAACGCCTCCAGCAGCGGAAGCATCACATTGTCGGAGTCCGACTTCACGAGGGCACTCCAGGAGTCCCAGTCCAGCTCCTCCAGGACGTGACCCCGGGCCCGCAGCTCGGTGACGAACTCGGCGAAGGTCATGTGGCTCTGGTTGTAGAGGTGGAAGGTGCCCGGGCCGCTCCGACCCGACAGTGACAGGGCGACCACCGCGGAGCTGACGTAGTCCACGGGCGTGAGCGGGACCGCGGCGTCCAGGCCGGCCGGGACGGCTCCGGCCTGGATCAGTCCGCGCAGGCTCAGCCAGACGAAGTCACGGGTCTGGCAGGCGCCGTTGACCCCGTCGCCCGAGAGGACGTCCACGCGGTAGACGGACACCGGCAGACCCCGGTCGCGGGCGATGCCGATGACCTGCTCGGCGACCCACTTGCTGCGCAGGTAGCCGCTGGGCAGTGCCTCGGGGGGGCCGGTGGGGTCGTCCACCCCCAGCGGCCGGCCCCCCGCACGCTCGCCCGCGAAGACCCCGATGGTGGACAGGTGGTGCACCGGTACGGTGCGGTGCCGTGCCGCGAGCCGCAGGACCTCCTGCGTGCCGCCCACGTTGGCCGCCTTCAGCGTGCCGAACGGGTGCAGCCAGTGCACCTGGGCGCCGCCGTGGTAGACGACGTCGACGGTGCGGGCCAGGTCGTCGAACTCCTCCTCGCTCAGGCCGAACCTGGGCTCGGCGAGGTCACCGACGACCACCTTGATCCGGGCGGGATCCACCTCGTCCCAGACGCGGTAGTACCGCAGGTTCTCCCGCAGCCGCCGCAGGCCGTCGGCCGCGTCGCGCGCGCGGACAAGGCAGTGCAGGGTGCCGCGGGTGGAACGCGACAGGTCGCGCAGCAGGAACGCGCCGAGGAAGCCGGTGGCACCGGTCAGGAAGACGTGCGCCGGGTCGTCCACCCGGCGTACGACCTCGGCGGCGGGCCGGATCGCCTCGTCCAGGCGGATCTCCGCCGCGTAGTCCTCCCCCTGGTCGGGGGCCGCGCCCGTGCCGCCGCCCGCACCGTCCACCAGGGCGGTCCGCAGGAACTCCGCCAGGGCCCGCGGGGTGGGGTGGTCGAAGACCAGGGTGCCGGGCAGGCGCAGGTCCAGCTCCGCGGCGAGGCGATTGCGCAGTTCCACCGCGGTGAGCGAGTCGAATCCGAGCCCGGTGAAGGCCTGTTCGACGGCGACGGACGACGGGTTGCCGTGGCCGAGGACCGCCGCCGTGGCGGCGAGCACCACGTCCAGGACGAGGGCGAGCTGTTCGCGTTCGTCGGCCGTGGTCAGGCGCCGTGCCAGGTCGCCCGCCGTGCGCTCGGAGTTGTTGGCGGCGCGCCGCACCGGCCTGCGCACCAAGGAGGTGAGCAGCGGCGGCACCTGCGCGGGGCGCTCCCGCATCGCGGCGAGGTCCAGCGGGGTGACGACGGGGGCGGCCAGGGGCAGGGCGAGGGCGGCGTCCAGCAGCCGGGGGCCCTGCTGCGGGGAGATGATTCCGAACCCGGCGCGGGTGATGCGGGCGATGTCGGCCTCGTCGAGGTCGCTGGTGATGCCGGAGTCCTGGGCCCACAGCCCCCAGGCCACCGAGGTGGCGGGCAGGCCCCGGGCGGCGCGCAGGGCGGCGAGCCCGTCCAGGAAGGCGTTGGCCGCCGCGTAGTTGGCCTGGCCGCCGCCGCCGATGACTCCCGCGATGGAGGAGAACAGGACGAAGGCGGACAGGTCCAGCTCCTCGGTCAGTTCGTGCAGGTGCCAGGCCGCGTCGGCCTTCGGCGCGAACACGGCGTCGAGGCGCTCTGGGGTGAGGTCGGTGACCAGTCCGTCGTCGATGACACCGGCCAGGTGCAGGACGCCGGTCAGCGGGTGCTCGGCGGGCACGGCGCCGAGGACGGCGGCCAGTGCGGCGCGGTCGGCGATGTCGGCGGCGACGACGGTCGCCGTGGCACCCAGCGCGGCCAGCTCCGCCCGCAGCTCCTCGGCGCCCGGCGCGGCGGGGCCCCGGCGACTGACCAGCAGCAGATGCCGCACCCCGTGCTCGCGCGCCAGGTGGCGGGCGAACAGGGCGCCGAGGCTGCCGGTGCCACCGGTGATCAGGACCGTGCCCTCGGGGTTCCAGGGGCGGGCGCCGTCGTTTCCGGCGCGGGGGGCGCGGAGCACGCTCGGCAGCAGGACGCGGCCGTCGCGGATCGCGGCCTGGCCGGCTCCGGAGGCGACCACCGCGGACAGGGGGCCCACGAGGGCGTCGGGGTCGTCCGTGTCGGCGTCCACGAGGACGATCCGGTCCGGGGCCTCCGACTGCGCCGAGCGCAGCAGACCCCAGTCGGCCGAGCCGGCCGGGTCGAGGAACGTCTCGGCTCCGGTGGCCACACCGCCCCGGGTCACCACGACCAGCGGCACGGCACCGGGCCGCTCGTCGGCCAGCCACCGCTGGACGAGGCGGAGGGTGGCGTGGGTGTGCGCGCGCACGGCGGCCACGACGTCCGCGCCCTGCGGGTCGACGGCGGGCCTGAACACCACGACCGCGTCGGCTTGGCCGCGTTCGGCCCGCCTGGTCGCCTCGGCCAGGGTGAGGCGGTCGGCTCCCGCACCGGCGGGGGCGTCGGCGAGGCGGTCGAAGTCCTCGCCGACGACGGCGAGGGCCGGTGCGGTCAGCGGCGCGGGCAGCGGCGTGGCCCGCCAGTGCACGCGGAACAACGCGTCGGCGTCCCGGGACACGGCGTCGCGCACCCGGCCGGCGTCCACCGTGCGGCTGGTGACGGCCCGAGCGAAGGCCACGGGCTGGCCGGAGCGGTCGGCGAGACGCACGGCGACGGTGTGCTCGCCCGTCCGGACGAGATGGGCGCGCAGGGCGGTGGCCCCGGTGGCGTACAGCTGAAAACCGCTCCACTCGACGGCGAGCGTCTCCTCGTCGCGTTCCGCGTGCGGGCCGGTGAGCCCTCCGGCGTACAGGGCCGAGCGCAGCAGCGCCGGGTGCAGGCCGAAGTCGGCGGCCTCGCCGTGCAGCGCCTCGTCGAGGACGACGTCGGCGAACACCTCGTCGCCGAGCCGCCAGGCGGCGGTGACGCCCTGGGCCGTGTCCGTGTCCGTGAGGGCGAGCGCGGCGGCCTCGGGGGGCGGCCACGCGGCCGGGCGGAACGGCGCCCTCGCGGTGCCGTGGCCCAGCCGTCCCCGCGCGTACACCGTCCACGGCAGGTCGCCGCCGTCGGGGCGGGCGTGCAGGGTGAAGGCCCGCGCCAGGTTCGCGTCCGGTTCCTCGACGGACAGCTGGAGCTGGAGCCGGCCGTCCTCGGGCAGCGTCGGCGGCATGTCCAGGACCAGTGACTCCACGGCGCCCGTGCCGAGTTCGTCACCGGCGCGCACGAGGGCGTCCACCAGCGCCTCCGGCGGCAGTGCGGTCGCTCCGAGGAGGGCGTAGCGGGTCAGCCACGGGTGGCTGCGCACCGAGACGCGGCCGGTGAACAGCGCGCCCCGGCCGTCCGCGTGTTCCACCTGGGCGCCGAAGAGCGGGTGTCCGCCCGACCGGACACCGAGGCCGGCGGCATCCACGGCACCGGCGACGGGCTTGATCCAGTAACGCTCGTGCTGGAAGGCGTAGGTGGGCAGGGGCGCCTCGGTGCGGCGGGCGCCGGTACCGGCGAAGAAGGCCACCCAGTCCACTCGGACGCCGTGGGTGTGCAGCGCGCCGACGGCCCGGACGAGGCTCCGGCTTTCGTCGTGGTCGCGGCGCAGGAGGGGGATGGCGGTGGCGTCTTCGAGGGTGTCCTGTGTCAGGGCGGTGAGGACGGCGTCGGGGCCGATCTCCAG
>NZ_JBFATL010000034.1:0-67350 GCF_040678315.1 Streptomyces sp. NPDC052721
TGCAGATTTCGCAATCCACACCGAACCCAGAAGGCCCTCACCTGTTCAAGCACCCAGCACGCGTGTCACCAACGTCCCGGGACAGCACACCTAGGTCCTGTCGTCAAACTCCCGTCGTCCGCCCGGAGGGCACCGAACCCAGAAGGCCCTCACCTGTTCACGCACCCAGCACGCGTGTCACCAACGTCCCGGGACAGCACACCTAGGCCTCTTCGGGCAGGTCGTACGAGCCGTACTCGGGGCTGCCCGCCAGGTCGTACGTCTGGAGGGAGATGCCCGAGCCGGTGACGTGGCCGGAGCGGTGGGTGAAGCGGGTGGGGAGCGTGCCCTCCGTGAACAGGCGGCGGCCGGCGCCGAGGACGACCGGGAACGTGAGCAGGTGCAGGGTGTCGACGAGCCGCAGGTCCAGCAGCGAACGGACCAGGGCGCCGCTGCCGTGGATCTGGAGTTCGCCGTCCGTGCGCTCCTTCAGGGCCGTGACCTCCTTGGCGAGGTCACCGGAGACGACGGTGGTGCCGGCCCACCCGGGTGCCTGGAGGGTGGCGGAGACGACGTACTTCGGGAGGGCGTTGAGCTTGCCGGCGATCGGGTGGGCGGGGTCGGTCACCTTCGGCCAGTAGGAGGCGAAGATGTCGTACGTACGGCGGCCGAGCAGGAAGCCGCCCGCACGGGCGAAGACCTCGGTGACGAACCCGCCGAAGTCGTCGTCGGCGAGCGGGAAGCTCCAGCCGCCCTGGTCGAAGCCGCCTGAGGTGTCCTCCTGGGGGCCGCCGGGCGCCTGGTGGACGCCGTCGAGGGTGACGAAGATCGTGGAGACGAGCTTGCCCATGGCGGGTGCCTTCTTCCGGGTGCGGGGTCTGCGGTCATCAGGTCAGACCCCGCGCCCGCCCGCAACTCATCGGTCCGCCCGCGTGTCCCCGGGAGAACCCGGCTCAGCCGGCGTGCGTGGAGAACAGTCCGCCGGTCGGGCCCTGCTTGTCGCCGCCCTGGGCCTTCTTCAGGGCGTTGGCGAGGCTCTCGATGGTGAGGGACTGGAGGATCACCCGGCCGTTTCCCTCCAGCGTGGCCAGGGACAGGCCCTCGCCGCCGAACACGGCGTTCATCAGACCCTGGCGGTTGAGGCCGCCGACGCGCTGGACGCCGTACTGGATGCCCTCCTCGAAGGCGACCACGCAGCCGGTGTCGACCTCGATGCGGCCGCCGAAGTCCGCCGGGTTCAGGTCGATGAAGTTGCCCGCGCCGGCGATGATCACCGTGCCGTGCCCGGTGAACTTCTCCAGGATGAAGCCCTCGCCGCCGCTCATGCCGGTGCGCCCGCCGGCGAAGGCGATGCCGAAGTCGACGGTGGACTCGGCGGCCACGAAGGCGTCCTTCTCCGCGAACCACGCGCGCGTGCCGTCCAGCTCCAGGGCGCGCATCTCGCCGGGGAGCACGCCCGCGAAGCCGACCGTGCCCTCGCCGCCCTGGGCGGTGAAGTACTGGAAGGCCAGCGACTCACCGGCGAGCATGCGCTGGCCGACCTGCATGGCGGTGCCCATGGCCTGGCGGAGCAGACCGCCCATGCCGCCCGAGCCGCCCTGCTGCTGCCCGCCGCTGCCGGACGGGCCGGACAGCCGCGTCTCCATGGTCACGTTCGTGGTTTTGAACAGGAACTTCCCGGCCTCGCAGTACACGGTCTGGCCGGGGTGCAGGTTGACGACCGCCATCTGCATGGCGTTGCCGACGATCTCTTGCTTAAGGGTCACGAGGGGAGAACGCGAAAGGAGGAGGGAAGAGTTCCGACGGCCCGGAACAGGGTCCGCGCGGGTGCCGCGCGGGACGCCCCGGTGCGGTCCGGCCGGGGCGCCCCACGCGCGCGTGGACGGGCATCGGCGCGGGGATCAGCCGCCCAGTTCCTGGTGGCGGGCGGCGAGGCCGCTCGCGCCCTGCTCGGTCAGGGAGCCGAACAGGCGCAGGCGGGAGATGCCGCCGTCGGGGAAGATGTCGATCCGCGCGTGGGTGCCGACCGCCGGCTCGGGCAGGACGAAGCGGTGGTCGGTGTCGGGCTGGAGGCGGGTGCGGGGCAGGATCTCCCGCCACTCGCCGTCCTCCCCGTCCTTCACGGACACCGAGGCCCAGCCGGCGCTGTTGCCCTTCAGGTAGGCCGTGTCGATCTCGATAGCGCGGATCCGGGACTGGGCGGCCAACTGGTAGCGGATCCAGTCGTTGCCCTGGTCGCGGCGGCGGCGGGTCTCCCAGCCGTCGTCCATCTTGCGGGAGCGGCCCGGCTGGATGGTGTGGGTGGCCGGGGAGTAGAAGAGGTCGGAGGCGTCCTCGACCCGGCCGCCGTTCTCCAGGGCGACCACGTCGAAGGTGCCGAGGACCGCCAGCCACTCGGGGTCCGGGACGACCTCGCCGTAGACGCGCAGGCGGGCGATGCCGCCGTCGGGGTGCTGGTTGACCCGCAGGTGGGTGAAGCGCTGCTCTACGGTGACCTCGAAGCCGTTCGCCGCGTGGCCGCCGACGGCGGTGCGCGGGACGATCGTCGTCCACTTGACGTCGTCGCCCAGCAGCTCCTCCGGGGAGGGCGAGCCGGGTACGGACGTGGCCTCGACCGAGACGGCCTGCGGGTAGTTGCCGCGGAAGTGGGCGGTGTCGACGACGATCCCGCGGATCACCCCGGGCGCGCCGAGGCGGACCAGCGCCCAGTCGTGGTCCTCGGCGGTCGGCCACGGGTGCTCGGCAGAGGCACCGCGCCGGCGGCGGGTCTCCCAGCCGTCCATGATCTTGCCCTTGTGCCCGAAGCGCTCGGGGTCGAACTCGGCCCGCTCGGGCACCAGCAGGTTCTCCCGCTCGGCGAAGAACTCGTCGTTGGCGGCGATGACGCCGGCGCCGAGCCGCCGGTCGGCGAGGTTGGCGTACTGGGTGAAGGGGAAGTCGGCGGTGCGGTAGTCCGCGTAGGGGTCGCCGCCTCCGTAGGGGTTCGCGTCGCCGGTGAAGCTGGCCCAACTCGAATGTTGCTGCGCCGTCACGGTGATCAGGGGGTCCTTTCTGGAGTCGGCCGGGTGCGGGGGGTGGCTCACTGGGGGCGGGCGAGCAGCGTGCCCTTCGGCGCGGTGAACTCGCCGTCGGCGACGATGCGTTCGCCGCGCAGCCAGGTGGACTTGACGACGCCGTACAGGGTCCTGCCGGCGTAGGCGGTGACCCGGTTGCGGTGCTGGAGGCCGGCCGGGTCGACGGTGAAGGTCTCGTCGGGGGCGAGGACGGCGAAGTCCGCGTCGTGGCCCGGGGCGATGGCGCCCTTGGAGGCGCCGAGGCCGGCGAGGCCGGCGGTCCGCGTGGACATCCAGCGGACGACGTCCTCCAGACCGTGGCCGCGCCTGCGGGCCTCGGTCCAGACGGCGGACAGGCTGAGCTGGAGGCCGGAGATGCCGCCCCACGCGGTGGCGAAGTCGTCCGTCTTCAGGTCGGCGGTGGACGGCGAGTGGTCGGTGACCACGCAGTCGATGGTGCCGTCGGCGAGCGCCTCCCAGAGCAGGTCCTGGTTGGCGGCCTCGCGGATGGGCGGGCAGCACTTGAACTCGCTGGCGCCGTCCGGGACTTCCTCGGCGGTCAGGGTGAGGTAGTGCGGGCAGGTCTCCACGGTGATGCGGACGCCCTCGGCGCGGGCGGTGCGGATCAGCGGCAGGGCGTCGCTGGAGGACAGGTGCAGTACGTGCACGCGCGCGTTCAGGCGTGTGGCCTGCGCGATGAGGTTCGCGATGGCGGTGTCCTCGGCGTCGCGCGGGCGGGAGGCGAGGAAGTCGGCGTACTTCGGGCCGCCTTGCTGCGGGGCCGCGGCCAGGTGGTGCGGGTCCTCGGCGTGCACGATGAGCAGCCCGTCGAACCCGGCGATCTCGGCCAGGGACCGGGCGAGCTGCCCCTGGTCGAGGTGCGGGAACTCGTCCACGCCGGACGGGGACAGGAAGGCCTTGAAGCCGAAGACGCCGGCGTCGTGCAGCGGGCGCAGGTCCTTGACGTTGTCGGGCAGGGCGCCGCCCCAGAAGCCGACGTCGATGTGTGCCTTGTCCCGGGCCACGTCCTGCTTGATCCGCAGGTGTTCGACCGTGGTGGTCGGTGGGAGGGAGTTGAGCGGCATGTCGATCAGGGTGGTGATGCCGCCGGCCGCCGCCGCGCGGGTGGCGGTCCAGAAGCCCTCCCACTCGGTGCGGCCCGGGTCGTTGACGTGCACGTGGGTGTCGACCAGGCCGGGCAGCAGCACGTGGTCCCCGACGTCCTCCAGCCGGGCGGTGGCCGGGACCTCGGCGTCGTAGGGCAGGACGGCCGTGATCGTCCCGGCGGACACGGTGACGGTGGCGGCCCGTGTCCCTTCCGGAGTGATCACGCGCGTGGAGCGCAGCACCAGTTCAGCGTCGGACACCCGAACCCCTCTCTCTACCCCGCCGTTTTACGTCCAGGAAACGGGATTTACACCCACGCAACGGACTTCAACGTTCTGTTGAAGGAGTCTTCACTCCCGGTTCTCCGCCGTCAAGAGGCACACTTCCGGGCAGCATCGAAGCGGTACCCGCTCTGGACGTTTCCACAAAGCGGAATTAGAATTCCAGCAAGCAGAACGTAGCTATGGACAAGCAGGGAGTCAACCGACTGCCGGGTAGGCTTCTGCTCCCCCCGCCAGTCCCGAAAGGAACGCGCCGTGCCGACGTCCAGCGCCAGCACCACCGACTCCGCCAAGCCCTCCGCCGCCGGCGGGGTGCAGTCCCTGGAGCGCGCCTTCGACCTGCTCGAGCGGATGGCGGACGCGGGCGGCGAGGTGGGTCTGAGCGAGCTGTCCGCGGCGAGCGGACTGCCGCTGCCGACCATCCACCGGCTGATGCGCACGCTGGTCGCCTGCGGCTACGTCCGCCAGCAGGCCAACCGGCGCTACGCCCTCGGACCCCGGCTGATCCGCCTCGGCGAGTCCGCCTCCCGGCTGCTCGGCACCTGGGCGCGGCCGTATCTGGCCCGGCTGGTGGAGGAGACCGGCGAGACGGCGAACATGGCGCTGCTCGACGGGGACGAGATCGTGTACGTGGCCCAGGTGCCGTCGAAGCACTCGATGCGGATGTTCACCGAGGTCGGCCGGCGGGTGCTGCCGCACTCGACCGGCGTGGGCAAGGCGCTGCTGGCCGGGGTGCCGGACGACGAGGTGCGGGCGCTGCTGGCCCGGACGGGCATGCCGGCCGCCACGGAGAAGACCATCACCACGCCGGAGGGATTCCTGGCGGCGCTGGAGGAGGTGCGGCAGCTGGGCTACGCCGTGGACGACAACGAGCAGGAGGTCGGGGTGCGGTGCCTCGCGGTGTCCGTGCCGGACTCCCCCACGGCGGCCGCCATCTCCATCTCCGGACCGGCGGGACGGGTCACGGAGGCGGCCACGGAGAAGATCGTGCCGGTGCTCCAGCAGATCGCCGGCGAACTGTCGACGGCGCTGGCCAGCCAGAACCAGGGCTGACGGGGTACGGCGCCGGCCCGGCCGGTACGCCGGGCGTCGCCACGGTGAGCCGGACGGCCGGGGGCTGACCAGGACGACGTCGGGAGCTGATCCCTGCAACGCTCGGGGCGTCCGCTTCGAGGGCGACGGCCACGTGCGTCCCCCGGGGCGCCCAGCCATGACCACCTGCCGCCGGCGACCGGGGCACCGGGGATCGCTCCCGCACCCCGGCTCGCACCCGGCTGAGTACCCGTACTCATGCGCCCCTCCAGCCCCCGCGGACAAGGTGGCGGGTATGGACCTCCCCGTCGCCCCGCCTGCCTTCGACGCCACCACCGGTCCCGCACCTCACCGCCGCCGTGCCGACCGGGGTGCGGATGTCGGAGCCGGGTGCGGGCTGGTGTTCCTGGAGCTGGTCGCTCTCGTCGTGATCTTCGGGCTCTGGGCGTTGTCCGGCTGGACCCTCTATACGGCCGAGACCGTCACCACCGATCCGTTGTGGAACTACCTGGCCGCCGCCGGCGGAGTCGGCGTCCTCGCCCTCGCGGCGGGCCTGATCGCCGCGCGGTCCGGTGCCGTCGTGACGGCGGTCACCCAAGCTGTGACGGCCGCCCTGGTGTGCCTCATCGTCTTCGGCGGAGCCGCCGCGCAGTCCCACCAGGACCAGGTCTGCCGTGACCTGCCGTCGGCATCGGGCTGCCGGGGCGACGAGCAGCCGTAGCGGACGGCCAGGCCCTGTCGTTGTGATCATCCCGGCGTCGCGGGCCCTGGCACGCGCATCTGCCGCGTTGTCGTCGGTTGCCGGCTCCCCCACGCCCGGCTGCGCTCACGCGGGACCCCTCGCGTTGGCGCCCTCCTCCGCCGCGCAGCTGCACGCACCGGGCCCCGCCCGGCTCGGCTCGAAGGCACCGCACCTCGCAGCCGGCCCGATCCGAACGACAGGGCCTAGTCGCGGGGCGGTTCGCCGAACAGGTCGACGGCGTCGCGGACCTGGGACAGCCCGGGGGCCAGCGCGCTCATCGAGCCGATCGCGCCGGCGATCAGCAACAGGGAGCTGCGCAGGCGCGGGATCTCCGGCAGGCCGCCGGCGGCCATCGCGGCCAGCGCCGCGAGTTCGTCCTCCGCTATCGCCCGGTCGGGGAAGTCCGCCGGTATCGCGGCGAGTTCGCGGCGCAGCCGGGACACCGCGGTCCGCAGTCCCGCCACCCTCGGGTCCTCGTCGCTGCCGGTCACTGGCCTCTGCCCCAAGCTCCGCAACACAGCCCTCCCCCCAGACACGCGGTCGTGCGCGGGCCAGTAAACGCCACCCCGTGCGGGAGCGCCACAGCGCGGACCGAAATTCAGCCCAAGGGAATCGGCACCGGAAAACCGGCCGATTCCACGGCCGTCGGGTATGCAGGACCCATGACGGACAACCAGGATCTTCAGGTGGATGTCGCGGGGCTGCTGCTCGCCGCCGGCGGCGGCAGACGGCTCGGCGGACGCCCCAAGGCACTGCTGCCGCACCGGGGCCGGCCCCTGGTCGAGCACGCGGTCGGGGTGCTGCGCGCGGCCGGATGCGAGCGGATCCACGTGGTGCTGGGCGCCGCGGCGGACGAGGTGCGCGAGCGCGCCCGGCTCGACGGCTGTGTGCTGGTGGACAACCCGGACTGGGCGGCGGGCATGGGCTCCTCCCTGCGCGCGGGGCTGGCCTCCCTCGCCGGTACGGGTGTCCGCGCCGCCCTGGTGAGCCTGGTCGACCAGCCCGGCATCGGGCCGGCCGCGACGGCCCGGGTGCTCGGCGCCTACAAGGACGAGACCTCGCTGGTCTCGGCCGCCTACGCGGGGGTACGCGGGCATCCGGTGCTGTTCGGTGCCGCGCACTGGGCGGGCATCGCGGAGACGGCCACCGGCGACCGCGGGGCGCGGGCCTACCTGACGGCGCACGAGGGGGAGATCCGGCTCGTGGAGTGCGCGGACGTCGCCGAGCCGTACGACATCGACACGGAGGCCGACCTGAGCCACCTTCAGTGAACCGGTGGCACCGGGCGCCACCTTGCCTCGTCTCGAAGAGTCTCGACATCAACAAACCATTGAACTTCCACGATGAGGAAACTAGTATCCACTGATCAGAAGCGCCTGTCCGCACAGTCGGCGCTCACTGTCCCGTTTCGTGCCACTTGGCACCAGGTGCCACCGCTGAAGGAAGTGACAGCTCATGTCCGCACCAGCGCCGTCCCCGCTGGCCATCGTCGACGCCGAGCCCCTGCCCCGGCAGGAGGAGGTCCTCACGGACGCGGCGCTCGCCTTCGTGGCGGAGCTGCACCGGCGGTTCACCCCGCGCCGTGACGAACTCCTGGCCCGCCGGGCCGAGCGCCGCGCCGAGATCGCCCGCACCGCCACACTCGACTTCCTGCCGGAGACGGCCGCGATCCGCGCGGACGACTCCTGGAAGGTGGCTCCGGCCCCGGCCGCGCTGAACGACCGGCGCGTCGAGATCACCGGGCCCACCGACCGCAAGATGACCATCAACGCGCTCAACTCTGGCGCGAAGGTGTGGCTCGCCGACTTCGAGGACGCCTCCGCGCCCACCTGGGAGAACGTGGTCCTCGGCCAGCTCAACCTGATCGACGCCTACACGCGGAACATCGACTTCACCGACGAGCGCACCGGCAAGTCGTACGCCCTGCGGCCGGACGAGGAGCTGGCGACCGTCGTCATGCGCCCGCGCGGCTGGCACCTGGACGAGCGGCACCTGGCCGACACCGGCGGCCGTGCCGTCCCCGGCGCCTTCGTCGACTTCGGCCTGTACTTCTTCCACAACGCGCAGCGGCTGCTCGACCTCGGCAAGGGCCCGTACTTCTACCTGCCGAAGACCGAGTCGCACCTCGAAGCCCGCCTGTGGAACGACGTGTTCGTCTTCGCGCAGGACTACGTCGGCATCCCGCAGGGCACCATCCGCGCCACCGTCCTGATCGAGACCATCACGGCCGCGTACGAGATGGAGGAGATCCTCTACGAACTGCGCGACCACGCCTCCGGGCTGAACGCCGGCCGCTGGGACTACCTGTTCTCCATCGTGAAGAACTTCCGTGACGGCGGGCCGGAGTTCGTCCTCCCGGACCGCAACGCGGTCACCATGACCGCCCCGTTCATGCGGGCGTACACCGAACTCCTCGTCCGCACCTGCCACAGGCGCGGTGCGCACGCCATCGGCGGCATGGCCGCCTTCATCCCCTCCCGCAAGGACCCCGAGGTCAACAAGGTCGCCTTCGAGAAGGTGCGCGCCGACAAGGACCGCGAGGCGAACGACGGCTTCGACGGCTCCTGGGTCGCCCACCCCGACCTGGTCCCGATCGCCATGGAGTCCTTCGACAGGGTCCTCGGCGACAAGCCGAACCAGAAGGACCGCCTCCGCGAGGACGTCCACGTGGAGGCCGCCGACCTGATCGCCATCGGCTCCCTGGACGCCAAGCCGACGTACGCGGGTCTCGTCAACGCCGTCCAGGTCGGCATCCGGTACATCGAGGCCTGGCTGCGCGGGCTCGGCGCGGTCGCCATCTTCAACCTGATGGAGGACGCGGCCACCGCCGAGATCTCCCGCTCGCAGATCTGGCAGTGGATCAACGCCGGCGTCGAGTTCGAGAACGGCGACCGGGCCACGCCGGAGCTGGCCCGCAAGGTCGCCGCCGAGGAACTGGACGCCATCCGCGAGGAGATCGGCGAGGAGGCCTTCGCCGCGGGGCACTGGCAGGAGGCGCACGACCTGCTGCTGCGGGTGGCCCTGGACGAGGACTACGCCGACTTCCTCACCCTGCCGGCGTACCAGCAGCTGCGCGACTGAGGCCCTGACCCGCCGAGCGGCCCCGGGGACGCTCCCGGGGCCGCTCGGCGGGTCAGCCCAGGTGCACCGACCAGTCCTGTTCCGCCGCCGGCTTGCCGTGCAGGTCGGGGACCCGCTTCAGCCAGTCCGGGCGGCCCGCCTGTGTCCTCGCCGCGCGGGCGGCCTCCTCGGCCGCCAGCTCCTCGCGGCTCGGGAAGTCGGTGGGCAGCCACTGCGGGGAGAGCCGGACCCGGTCCAGCAGGTAGCCGACATAGGCGTCCCGGACGTCGTCGGGCGTGGCGAACCCGGCGTCCTCGGCGAGCCAGGCGTCGGGCACCTCGGCGACGATCCCGCGCAGCAGCTCCTCCGTCACCCGGGGCGCCAGTTCGGCGTCGGCGGCGCGCACGTCGGGGCCGTAGTGGCCGAGGGCGTGGTGCCGGAAGTCGTACCGCCGCCCCGGGGCCGTGGTGTCCCAGCGGTGGTGGAAGACGAGGGCGGCTCCGTGGTCGATCAGCCACAGGCGCGCGGGCGCGGTGCCGAGGGTGGGCCAGACCATCAGGTTGGAGCTGTGGACCGTACGGTCGACGTTCACGGTCAGCGCGTCCAGCCAGACGATCCGGCCGGCCTCCAGCGGGTCCACCGGGAACGCCCGGGCGATCTCCGGGGTGAAGTCCCGGGCGCCGGGCAGATAGTCCATGCCGAGGTTGACGCCCGCGCTGGCGCTGTGCAGCTCGCGCACCTCCTGATGTTCCTCCCCGGCGGCGATGGCCGGGTCGAAGTGCACGAGGACCAGCTCGGGGAAGCGCAGGCCGAGCGCGCGGGCGAGTTCACCGACGATGATCTCGGCGACCAGCGCCTTGTGGCCCTGCGCGGACCCGGTGAACTTCACCACGTAGGTGCCCAGGTCGTCGGCCTCCACGACTCCGGGCACGGAGCCGCCGGAGCGGAGCGGGGTCACGTATCGAACGGCAGTCACGTCGCGCAGCACACCGGCCAGACTACGGCAGGTCAGGCGTTGGCCAGCGGGTTCGGTAGCGGCAGGTAGCGGGCGTCCGCGCCGTCCGCGGCTGTCCAGCGCAGGAGCAGGTTCGTCTTGCCGGGCAGGGCGGGGGCGGTGAGCAGGGCGGGGATCTCGGGGAGGTCGTGCCGGGCGAGTTCGCGGCGGGCGGCGGGCCAGGGGTCGAGGCCGGGGTGGTGCTCGGTGAGGGCGCCGGCGATCTCGATGAGGTGGTTGACGACCAGGCAGTACACCAGCCGCTCCCAGCCGGCGGCCCGGGTCACGTCCGGCAGCAGCTTGGCGCCCTCCGCGTCCCGGAACAGGGCCTGCACGGGTGTGCCGGCCGCGTCCACGGCGACCAGCGTGTTCTGCAGGTGGGCCTCCAGGACCACCCCGTGGTCGTCGAACGCGGTCAGGGCGGGCGGCACGACCTGCCGCAGGTACGCCTCCCACCAGGCGGCCGGGTCGGTGGCGGCGGCGAGCGGGCTGCCCTCGAAGCCCTCGGCGAGACCCGCCGCGAGCAGAGGGGTGGCGCCCGGCAGCAGATGCCCGCCCAGCCCGTCGCGGACCAGGACGGCCAGTTCCTCGAAGGCGAACGCGGCGGTGCGGTAGCCGCGGTCGCTGAGCCAGGCCGCGGGCGGGCCCATCGCCGCGAACGCGTGCCGGGCGGCGGTGTCGGTGCGGCGCAGTCTGCCCAGGTCGTGGCGCCACAGCCGGCGGATGTCGTTGGTGATGCGGACGTCCAGGCTGAACTTCAGGAACAGGTCGCGGCGGGGTTCGTACACCGTGCGGACGGCGGCCGTGGGCCAGGTGTCGAACGGGGTCGTGCCCAGCCGCAGCAGCCGCCCGTCGGAGAAGGCGGGCGCGAGGTCGCGGGCGACGAGGTCGAGCTGCCAGGGGTGGGCGGGCAGCAGCCGGTAGCCGGGCGGGGCGGCGCCGAGGGCGTCCAGGGCCCGGGTGTCGCCCTCCTCGGCCACCTGGTCCTCGCGGACGCCGAGCAGCACCAGCGGGAACCGGGCGTGCGCCTCGGGGGCGTACGGCAGCCAGGACGCGACCGGGCCGCCGCCGCGCGCCTTGGGAGCCGGGTGGTGGGGGTGGCCGGTGAGCAGGGACTGCTCGGAGCGCAGGTACGGGTCCTCGGGCGCCGTGGCCCGGGCGCGGGCGGTGAGCAGGGCGGCGATCGCGTCCCGGCTGTCGATCATCTCGGCGGGCAGGTCGCCGCCGGGCAGCCCGGTGTGCCGGCGCAGCTCCTCGGCGACCAGTTTGACCAGCTCCGAGTGGCCGATGCGGCGCCAGGCCCCGGCCGTGTACAGCTCGGGGTCGGCGGGGCGCCGCCCCGGGCGCACCCGCAGCAGCCGGCCGTCCGGCAGCCGGTGGACACGGCGGTCCCCGGCGTCCGGGAGCGGTTCGGCGACCTCCCGCAGCAGGCAGTTGAGCAGGGGCGCGGTCGCGTACGCGTCGGCGCGGCGGCCGACGGCGCCGTCGGGGGGTGTGAGGTCCACGCGATCCATTCGTTCTTCGTCCAGGGGCCGCCGTCTTCCCCGGGGCGCGCCGGGTGCGCCGTGCGGGAGCCGGTGACGATCAGTATGGCTGCCGTCCCGGACAATCGTGGCGTGCCCCGTGTACCCGAGGAGCCGACCGTGCACCGTCCCCCGACCGCCGACGCCGAGATCGCCGAGGAGCTGGCCGCCGTCCGGCCCGCACTGCTGCCCCGGTACGCGGCGGAGCTGCCCGGTGCCCGCGCCGCCGTGCTGACCCGGCTGTGGCGGGCGCTGGCCCACGAGCCGCTGCCGTGGCTGACCGGCCGGGTGTCCGGGGCGGACGGCCTCGCCCTGCGTCTGGCCGACGGGCGGACCCTGCACGGGCCGCACGCGGATCCGTACGCCACGAGCGCGTACGTCACCGCCGTACGCCTGGACCGGGAGCGGTACGGCGATCCGGCGCGGCTGATGACCGCGCTCGGGGTGCCGCACGCGTCCGGCTTCGCCGCGGAGCTGGCGCACAGCGTGGCCTCGCTGGCGCTGTCCCGGGCCGGTGCCGATCACCCGAAGAAGTGGCCGGTGCAGGATTGGGAGTGGGAGCAGCGGGTGGTCGACGGGCACCCCTACCACCCCAACTGCCGTTCCCGTCCGGGTTTCTCGGTGGCGGACCAGCTGGCGTACGCCCCCGAGCACGGGCCGGTGGTGGAGCTGGGGACGGTGCCGGTGCCGGCGGACGGGTGCCTGGTGTCCGGCGACTGGCCGGCCGAACTCCGCGACGGTGACCGCCTCTTGGTGCCGGTACACCCGTGGCAGGCCACGCGGGTGCTGGGGCGGTCGTACGACCTGTGGCGCCCCGCCCGCCCGCTGATGTCCCTGCGCACCCTGGCGGTGCCCGGCGGCCCGCATGTGAAGACCGCGCTGAGCGCCCGGCTGACGTCGTCGGTGCGGGACATCTCCGTGTCCTCGGTGCGGGCCGCGGCGCCGCTGTCCGCGTTCGCCGAGGACCTGGCGGCGCGCACGGACGGCCTGCTGCGCATCACCCGCACGCTGGGGGCGGTCACGGCCCACTCCCCCGACCTGGCCGCACTGCTGCGGGAGTCGCCGGAGGTGTACGCCGCTCCGGGTGAACGCGTCCTCCCGGTGGCCGCCCTCGCCACCACGTCCCTGCCCGGCTCCCCCGCCTGGCTGGCCGCGTTCACCCGGCTGGCGCTCACGGTGGGCCTGCGCCTGCTGGATCTCGGCGTGGCCCTGGAGGCCCACGGCCAGAACCTCCTGGTCGTGCTGTCGGCCGACGGCACCCCGCTGCGCCTGGTCTACCGCGACCTGGCCGACATCCGGATCAGCCCCGCCCGCCTGACCGGGCACGGCATCACCCCGCCCGCCCTCACGGGCCGCCTGATCACCGACGACGCCACCGCCCTGCGCCGCAAGCTGTTCGGCTCCCTGGTGGCGGGGGCGCTGGCGGGCACGGCGGGGTCGGGGCGGGCACTGGGCACAGCCCTGGCCGCCGCCGTACCCGACCTCCCGCCCACCCCGGACCTGGCGGCTCTGCGCGAAGGCCCGCTTCCGGCGAAGGCGTTGACGCTGATGCGCCTGTCACCCGGCCACACCGGGGACATCTGGACGTCTCTGCCTCATCCCCGCGCGGTACCGTCCCCTGCCCGGGGCTGATTTTGCGTCATGTTCCCTGGCTGAAACAGCCGTTGCCCTACGCTTCTCCGTCCGGCGGTGTACCCCTGATGAGCCAGCCAGGACACGAGAGTTCCGAAAGCAGCAGATGACTGACGACGACCGCAGTGACAGCCTGATGTCGCCGATCCGGCCCGAACAGCTGGATCCGGGGGCCGTGATCGCCCAGTCGCTCGACAACCAATGGGTCCCCGCGCAGCTCACCCGGGAGATGATCCAGCGCGGTGAGTCCTTGGACCAGGTCGACCGCCGACGTGTGCGGGAGGTGCGGGCCGAGTACTTCCGCAGCCTCATCAACGCCAGCCAAGTCGTGATCAACCGCGCCTACTTCTACAACAACGACGCGATCAGCCGTGACCTCGCCGAGGAGGGGGAGGCCCGCGCGGCGCACCGCAAGCTGCTCGCGTCGGGCGCGATCGTCCCGTTCCTGCTGCGGGAACGCCACCCGGCCGAGGAGCCTCCCGCCCACCTCCACCTGCGGCGCGACGGCTTCACCGCCTGGCAGGAGACGCTGGCGGGCATGTCCGCGGGCGACCGGGTGCGCTGTGTGCGCATGTCCTGGGACGACTCCGCCGGCGACCAGGAGAACCGGGACCGCACCCGGATCCGGCTCTACCAGCCGTTCACCGAGAAGGTCCAGGGACTCACGGCCAAGGACATCGACATCCTCGCCGCGCAGGTCGGCGTGGCCCGCGAGGACACGGACCGGTTTTGCGAACGGCTCGGTGAGGTGGTCGCGTTCAGCAACGGCCTCAGCGTGCGCAGGCAGCCGGTCGTGCGCAACACCCTGTACGAGGAGTTCGTGACCGTCCCGGGCACGAACGTGGCGGAGGGCAGATACGACCGCGCCAAGCCCTTCGCGGCGGAGATAAAGCAGCTCCTGGACCTCATCTACAACGTCAACCTGGCCGACGCCCTGGGGCGTTACCCCCTCACACCGGTCGGCAGCCTGCGGCGCGTGGTGCTGCAGGAGGCCCGCGAGGCCACGTCCGCCACCGTCGGTGTCGTCCAGGACCCGGAGCAACTGCTGACGTTCCTGCGCCAGCAGACCTTCGCCGTCGTACAGGACCACCTGACGCCCCAGGCGGTGAACGACCTGACCCTGCACGACATCTGGCGGCTGCGGCAGACCCCGGCCTGGAACTCCTACATCAAGGCGTTCGGCGCACTGACCGCCGCGCCGGAGACGTTCCACGACGGCGTCGGGCAGGTCTTCGACTCCTACGTCCGGCTCAACGCGGAGATCCTCCGGCTCGCGCGGGAGCGCCGGCAGGCCCAGCCGTCCCCCTGGCGCCCGGTGGTCGAGGTCGTCGTCACGGTGGGCGCGGCCGTGTTCACCGCCGTCAGCGGCAACGACATCTGGGAGATCGCCGGTACGGTCCTGCCGCTCACGGTGAGCGGCTCGCTGACCGGCTCGGTGCAGTTGGTGCTGCGCAACCACATCGCCGGACGGCAGGAGCAGAGGTTCGCCCGCGAGATCGCCTCCGTACGACTGGCGAGTGAACGAGAATGGTCGCAGTTCCACGACCTGGTGCGGCGCCTGCCCGGGTACCGGGACACGACGGGCCGGGTTCCGACAGGCACGGCCTCGACGACCACCCAGGACAACGAAGACCTGCCCGACTACTGACGAACCGATGAGCCGGAGTACCCCTTTGCCCAGCCTGCCGAGGCCCCGATGAACCGTTACGAGGCGCTGCGCCGGGACGTCCCGGAGTGGTTCCGCGACGACCCCGAGGGGATCCGGATCCTCACGGACCCGGCGGTGATCCGCGACGCCCGCCGCCAGGTGACCAGGGCCGAACGACGCGGCCCCGGCGGGCTGTTCGGGGACCTGTGGGCACGGCTGCGGGCCGTGCTGCGGCCGGTCCCGGCGGGTGTGGTGTCGGCCGGCCGCTACCTGTGGTACCTGCGCGACCCGGTGCGCTTCCCCGACGGCCGCCTCGGCCTGTACGACCGGATCCTGCCGCCCCCGGACTCCTCTCCCGGCGTGGTGGTCCTGCCGCTGCTCGGCCCCGCGAAGAGAGTGGTGCTGGTCGAGCACCACCGGCACGCCACCCGGAGCCGGCACTGGGAGGTGGTGCGCGGCTTCGGGGAACCGGGCGCCACGCCCGCCCAGAACGTCACCCGGGAACTGCGGGAGGAGATCGAGGCCACGCCGACAGCGGTGATCTCCCTGGGCGAGCTGCACCCCGACACCGGGCTGCTCGCGCACAAGGTCCTCCTCTACGCGGCGTGTGTGGACGGCATCGGCGCGGTCGAGAGGGGAGAGGCGATCCACC
Organism: Streptomyces sp. NPDC052721; assembly: GCF_040678315.1. NCBI lineage: Bacteria > Bacillati > Actinomycetota > Actinomycetes > Kitasatosporales > Streptomycetaceae > Streptomyces > Streptomyces sp. NPDC052721. The sequence goes on from NZ_JBFATL010000034.1 coordinate 15,704, forward strand.
GGGCGATCACGGTGACGCCGGCCGAGGCGGAGGAAATGGTGGCCGACGGGCGGATCACCGACGGCTTCACCGTCGCCGCGCTGTACCGGGCTCGTCTGGCGGGCGTGTTCGGGACTCCGGCGCCGGGCGACGGGGCCTGAGGTGCGGCGGCCTGGCCGCCCCGGGACGGCGGGCGGCGGCCGTTTTGGAGGACGGCCTGTCTGATCAATAGGATCCGGCGATGATCAGAAGACAACGGCTGGCGGCGGGCGTCTGTGCTCTGCTCGCCGCCCTGACGGCCGGGATCGCGTTTCCCGCCGGCGCGGTCGCCGATGAGACGGACCAGGCCGCTCCGAAGGTCGAACTGGTGCTGGACGTCAGCGGTTCCATGCGCACCCGTGACATCGACGGCGGCACCCGGATGGCCGCGGCGAAGCAGGCGTTCAACGAGGTGCTGGACGCGACCCCCGAGGAGGTCCAGCTCGGCATCCGTACGCTCGGCGCCAACTACCGCGGCAACGACCGCAAGGAGGGCTGCAAGGACACCGAGCAGCTCTACCCGGTCGGCCCGCTGAACCGGACCGACGCGAAGACGGCCGTGGCCACGCTGGCGCCGACCGGCTGGACCCCGATCGGACCCGCGCTGCTGAAGGCGGCGGACGACCTGAACGGCGGCGACGGCACCCGCCGTATCGTCCTGATCAGCGACGGCGAGGACACCTGCCAGCCGCTCGACCCGTGCGAGGTGGCCCGGGAGATAGCCGCCAAGGGCATCGGGCTGACCATCGACACCCTCGGCCTGGTGCCGGACGCCAAGACCCGTGACCAGCTCAGCTGCATCGCGGACGCCACCGGCGGCACCTACACCGACGTGCGTCACACGGAGGAACTGAGCGACCGCGTCGGCGAGTTGGTGGACCGTGCGGCCGACCCGGTGGTCACACCGGTGGCCACCGAGGGGGCGGACCGGTGCGAGAAGGCGCCGACGCTCAAGTCCGGCCTGTACACGGACCGGGCGGAGTTCGGGCAGCAGCGCTGGTACAAGGTGGACGTCGAGCCCGGCCAGGAGCTGCGCGCCTCGGTGAGCGTGGCGGACGACCGGGCCGTCCAGCCGAACCACGGTGTGCTGCTGCGGGCGGTGACCGTGCACGGCCGGGAGATCGTCCGCGGCGAGGCCGCCGGCACCGGCCGTACGGACGTCGTCTCCACCGGTCTGCGCTACCCGAAGCCGGACAGCGACGACGACGCGGCGCCCACGGAGACGGTGTGCCTCCAGGTCACCAGCTCCTTCTCGGCCGCGTCCGGCGTCAAGACGACCCCCGGTCTGCCGCTGGAGCTGACCGTCGACGTCGTCGACGGGCCGTCCGGTCACCACGACGTGGCCGCGTTCGGTCTGGGCCGTGGCTGGTGGCTGCTCGGCGCGCTGGTGCTGATCGGCTTCCTCGCCGGTCTGCTGTGGGGCTGGCTGTCGCGCTGGCGGGTCGCGGTCTGGAGGACGAACTGATGCGGATCACACGTGTGTGGGGCGCCGCCCTGCTGGCGCTGGGGCTGGCCGCGGGACCGGCCGCCGCCGACTCCTCGCCCTCCCCGAGCGCCTCCACGGACGGCGGCGCGCCCACCCGGGCGGGCACCTCCTTCCGTACGGCGACCGAGATCGACCAGGGGCAGCAGGCCACCGCCTCCGGCTCCACCGGCGACTATCTGTACTGGTCGTTCCCGGCGGACACCGGGCAGCGCCCCACCGTGAAGGCGACGGTGAAACTCCCCGACGCGCACGGCGCGGAGACCTGGCAGCTCGACGTGTACGACGGTCTGCGGCGCCGCCAGTCCTGCCAGTACGGCGCCCAGACCCGCACCGCCGCGCAGGGTGCCGCCTCGGTGGAACTGGCCTGTGTGCTGCGCACGGTGCGCGGATGGGCGGAGCCGTGGGCCAACGACCCGCTGCCGGGCACGTACTACATCCGGCTGACGGTGGTGGACCTGGGCGCCGCCGACCTCGGTAAGCCGGTGAGCGCCGAGGTGCACGCCGACTCCAAGGACATCGGCGGCGCGGCGGCCGTGGACGGCTCGCTGGGCAAGCCGCTCGTCCCCGGGATCGCCGTCACGTCGGAGCAGGACGAGGACGGTTCGAAGGGTGCCGTGCTGTCCAGCTTCGGGTCGGACGACGGCTGGTCGTCCGGGTGGTGGTCCGACCGGTGGGTGTGGACCGGGATCGGAGCGGTGCTGGCCGCGCTCGCCGGGATCGGGGGGTACGTGCTGACGCGGGGGTCGGGGCGGCCGTCCCAGGTGCCGCCGAACGTGTGAGCCGGTGCAGTGCGAAGGCCCGCCTGACGGCGGGCCTTCTTTTTTGTGCTCACCGGGTGTTCACGCCTCCCGAAGTGCCTTGGCGAGCGTGCCGTCCCCGGTGACCGTCACCCGGCCGTCCCGTACCGCGTCCGGCAGCCCCGTCTCCCCCCGGGCGATGGCCTCGCAGGTCGCCGCGTCCATCACCAGCCGCGCGTCCGCCTCGCCGGGCGCGGGCCCGTCGCCGTACACCGGCCCCTCCTCCGCGCCGACGTGGAGGTGGAAGTCCCCCTCCTCCAGGCGGACTTCCACGACACCCTCCCCGTCCAGCGCCCGCAGCAGCGGCAGTGCGAACCAGTGCGCGCGGACCGCGTCGGTGGGCCTGCGCTCCCCCAGCTCCTCCTCGCCCCACGCGCCCAGCGCCTGCAGTACGGGCAGCAACCTCCGCCCGCGCTCGGTGAGTTCGTACACGTACGCCGCACCGGGCGGGGGCAGCCGCCGTCTGGTGGTGAGCCCGTCCCGTTCCATGTCCTTCAGCCGCGAGGCGAGTACGTCCGTGCTGACGCCGGGCAGGTCCGCGTGCAGGTCCGTGTAGCGGCGCGGGCCGGCGAGCAGTTCGCGGACGATCAGCAGGGTCCAGCGGTCGCCGACGAGGTCGAGGGCGCGGGCTGCGGAGCAGTACTGGTCGTAGCTTCGGCGAGGTGACATGCGACGCAGTCTAGACGCGTTGTTGGACTTTCCAAGCTCCCACTTGGTAAAACCAAGCATCACGAGTTTCCGGAGGGGCGCATGGAGTTCCGGCAGTCCAACAAGCTCAGCGAGGTGTGCTACGAGATCCGCGGCCCGGTGATCGAGCACGCCAACGCGCTGGAGGAGGCGGGGCACAGCGTGCTGCGCCTGAACACCGGCAATCCCGCGGCCTTCGGCTTCGAGGCGCCGGAGGAGATCCTCCAGGACATGATCCGGATGCTGCCGCGGGCACACGGCTACACGGACTCCCGCGGCATCCTCTCCGCCCGCCGCGCGGTCGCCCAGCGCTACCAGAACCTGGGCCTCGAAGTGGACGTGGACGACGTCTACCTGGGCAACGGCGTCTCGGAGCTGGTCTCCATGGCCGTGCAGGCGCTGGTCGAGGACGGCGACGAAGTCCTCGTCCCCGCGCCGGACTTCCCCCTCTGGACGGCCGTCACCACGCTGGCCGGCGGCAAGGCCGTGCACTACCTGTGCGACGAACAGGCCGACTGGAACCCGGACCTGGCCGACATGGCGGCGAAGATCACCGACCGCACCAAGGGCGTGGTCATCATCAACCCGAACAACCCGACCGGCGCGGTCTACCCGAAGGAGGTCGTCGAGGGCATCCTCGACCTGGCCCGCCGGCACGGCCTGATGGTGTTCGCCGACGAGATCTACGACCAGATCCTCTACGACGACGCCGTCCACCACTCGGCCGCGGCGCTCGCCCCCGACCTCGTCGTCCTCACCTTCTGCGGCCTGTCCAAGACCTACCGGGTGGCGGGCTTCCGCTCCGGCTGGCTGGTGGTCACCGGGCCGAAGCAGCACGCCAAGGACTACCTGGAGGGCCTGACCATGCTGGCCTCCATGCGGCTGTGCGCCAACGCGCCCGCCCAGTACGCCATCCAGGCAGCACTCGGCGGACGCCAGTCCATCGGCGAACTCACCGTGCCCGGCGGGCGGTTGTACGAGCAGCGGAACGTGGCCTGGGAGAAGCTCAACGAGATCCCGGGCGTGTCCTGCGTCAAACCCAAGGGCGCGCTGTACGCGTTCCCGCGCATCGACCCCAAGGTGCACCCGATCCACGACGACGAGAAGTTCGTCCTGGACCTGCTGCTGCGCGAGAAGATCCAGGTGGTCCAGGGCACCGGCTTCAACTGGCCCTCCCCCGACCACTTCCGCATCCTGACCCTGCCGCACGCGGACGACCTGGAGGCGGCGATCGGCCGGATCGGCAGGTTCCTCAGCGGGTACCGGCAGTAGTCGCCTGGCCCGTATCGCGCATTCGTGCGAAGATCACCCCCGTTGACGACCGGGGGATCGACGCGGGGCGGACCGCCCATCGGCCGCCGGTGCGGGCCTGACCAGCGCCGCACCCCCCGGTCCGGTTCGGCAGACCAGTCGGACCCGTCAGACCAGGGGGAGCAGCAGTGTTCTCGTACGGACAAGGCCGTACGCACGGAAAGCGCCGTACGGCCGCCGCCGTGCTGTGCGCGGTGATATTCGGGCTCGCGGCGCCGGGCGCCCGGGCCGCGGAAGAGCCCCGGCCGCCCGCGCCCGCCGCGGGGCAGGAGGCACGGCAGGCCGCGCGGTTCTGGACCGCGCGGCGCATGGCCGACGCCCGGCCGCTGGACGCGGCGCGGCACGTGCCGGCGGCGCCGGGAGCGTCGACCGCGGCGGCGGCCCGGCCGAAGGGCACCCTGTTCGGGGGAACCCGCCTGGTGGGGACGTTCTTCGGCGCCGACGGACCGCGCGGCACCACCTGGCACTGCACCGGCAGCGTGATCGACACCAAGGCGCGGAACATCGTCCTCACCGCGGCCCACTGCGCGCTGAACATGAAGGACGACTACATCTTCGTCCCGAAGTTCGTGAAGGGCGCGGCCCCCGACCGGCAGCCGTACGGCATCTTCCACATCCAGCGGATCTTCATCGACCCCCGGTACGTGCCCGACCGCGGGTCGACCACCACCAAGAAGGCCGCATCGGACCTGGACACCGCGTTCGCCCGGGTCTCGGCCAACCAGCGGGGCACGTCCCTCCAGGACGCCGTGGGCGGCGGCCTGACCTTCACCCGGCCCGCCGGCTACACCCACCGCGGCGTCACCGTCGTCGGCTACCCCTCCCACCGGCACAACAGCGCCGGACGCGCCGTGAAGTGCACGGTCCCGACCAAGCAGCTGCGCGGCTACCGGCAGCTGTCGATGACCTGCGGCGGCTACTACGGCGGTGTCTCCGGCAGCCCGTGGATCACCGACTACAAGGACGACGCCCGCACCGGGCACGTCATCGGCAACCTCGGCGGCTACAACGGCGGCGGCAACGACGCAAACGTCGACTACATCAGCTACGCCACCGCGTTCGGCGCCGACGCCGCGAACCTCCTCGCCGACGCCGTCGCCGGCCAGGCCCCGCCCGCCGACCTGCCGCCGTACCGGGGCGTCAAGGGCACGCTGCCGGGCGGAGCCGCACGCTGGCGCAAGGCCGCGCTCATGGCGTCCGGGGACTACACCGGCGACCGGCACGGGGACCTGCTCGTGGTCTGGTCCGACGGCGGAGTCACCCTGCACCCGGGCGACGGCAAGGGCGGATTCACCGCCGAGAAGCGGCTGCGGCAGGCCAACTCCACCTGGACCCACGCCCGTACCCTCACCGGCGGCACCTTCACCGCCGGCGACCGGTCCGGCCTGCTGGTGCGCTGGTCCGACGGCGAGGTCACCCTCTACCCACAGCCCGGCCCCTCCGGCCTGGGCCGGGAGATCCGGATGGCGCCGCCCGGCTCGGCGTGGAAGAACGCCGTCCAGTTCACCTCCGGAGCGTTCCGGGCGGACGGCGGCACGGGGCTGCTGGTCCGCTGGGCCGACGGCGCGCTCACGCTGTACCCGCAGGCCGGGGCCGATGGCCTCGGCACCGGCACGCGGCTCGTCGCGGCGAACGGCACCTGGACCAAGGCCGCGCTGCTGGCCGGCGGCGACTTCGACGGTACGGCCGGCGGGGACCTGCTGGTGCGCTGGGCGGACGGCGCGCTCGACACGTACGCCGGCACCTCGGCGGCGGGGCTCGGCACCAGGACGCGGGTGCGCGGCCCGAACAGCCTGTGGCGGCACGCACAGGTGCTGACGGTCGGCGGCTTCCGCCACGGCGGCTCCGGCAACGACCTGATCGTGCGCTGGTCCGACGGGGAGACGACGCTGTACGCCGACACCGGCACGAAGGCGGTCGGCACCGAACACACGCTGGTCCATCCCGGCACCTGACCGCGCCACCGCGTACGTCCCGGGTACTTCCGAGGGGGAAACCCATGCGAGCGACCACCTGCCTCGCCGTGCTCACGGCCGGCCTGGCGCTGACGGCCTGCGGCACCGGCACGACGGCCGCACCGGACGCCACCGCACCGCCCTGCCGGACCGCCGCACTGACGTGGACGCTGTCCCTGCTCGACGGGGGCGGCACAACGAAGGGCGACGGCGGGCCCGACGCGCGGCTCACCGCTGTCAACAAGGGGCCGGGCACCTGCGTGTTCTCGGGCTACCCGGTCCTGGAGATCCACAACGGCAAGGCGGAGAGCATCGAGGGCACCGGACAGGGCCGCCCGGCCTCCCTCGCCCTGCCCGGCAAGGCGTCCGTGACCGTGGACCTCCGCTACACGCGCCGTGGCGCGGAGAACGCGGGCACCTGGTGCGTACGGCAGGGCGAGGCCTCGGTCCGGGCACCGCACGACACCCGTGGCACCGTCGTCCCCGTCACGGACGCGCACGGGAAGGCCGCCACGATCGACGCCTGTGGGGAGACCCTCGCCATGGCGGTGCCCCGCCGCACCCGGCCGGGTCCTTGAGGCGACAGACCTTCGGACCACGAGCCGCCACGCACAAGCCGTCGCCCCGGGGACCGGCCGTCTGGCGCAGTCCGTCCTGCGGGCGGCGGGCGCCCTGTGCCACCGTGCCGTCATGGGTGACCTCTTTCTCGTGCGGCACGGTGAGACCGAGTGGTCGCGGTCCGGGCGGCACACGGGCCGGACCGACGTACCCCTCACCGAGCACGGGCGGGAGGAGGCGCGCCGGCTGGTCCCGCTGATCCGCTCGCACCGGATCGGGGCGGCCTTCGTCAGCCCGTTGCAGCGGGCCCGGGAGACCGCCCAGCTCATCGGGATCCCGGACGCGCGGATCGACGCCGACCTCTGTGAGTGGGACTACGGCGGCTACGAGGGTGTGACCACCGTGGACATCCAGCGGAACCGGCCCGGCTGGTTCCTGTTCACGGACGGCGTCGCCCCCGGGCCGCCGGACCACCCGGGCGAGACCCCGGAGCAGGTCGGGGAGCGCGCCGACCGGATGCTGGCCAAGGCCGACGCGGCGCTCGCCAACACGGAGGGGGTCGTCGTGCTGATCGCCCACGGCCACTTCCTCCGCGTCCTCACCGCCCGCCGCCTGGGCCTGCCACCCCGGCACGGGGCCCTCTTCCAGCTCGCGACGGGGGCGCTGTGCCGACTCGGCACGGAGCACGGCCGGCCGGTCGTCGCCGGGTGGAACATCCGGCCCCGGGTGGGGTGAGGAGCCGGGCGGACAGGCCCCGGGCCCGGCTGAGGAGCGGGGGGCGTTGTCAGACCCGGGTCGTACTGTGCCGATGAGCCACCCGTCCGGCGGCCCTCATGACAACAGCACCGGGAGGAGCCCCCCGTGACCCGACCGCCCACACCCGCGCAGCGGCGCGTGATCGAGGACGCCGATCCGGTCACCGGCCGGCTGCGCGGTACCGAGGCCCAGCTCGCGGCGCTGGTGAAGCGGGGCCTCGCCTTCCGGCATCCCCGGCCGCCGCACGACCACTTCCTCACCCCGGCGGGCCACCGGATACGGGATGCGGTGCCCGAGCCAGCGGCGGAGCCGGCGCCGGACACCGGTGTGTTCACGGCCCGCGTCGGCGGCGAGGAGGAGCCGCCCGCGTCCGGTCCGGCGCGGCAGCGCGAGGTGCACAGCGCCTGGCAGGGGCTGCTGGAGCTGCGCCGGATGACGAATCCCGACGGCTCGGCGGACCGCCCGTGCGGGTGGGAGCGGACGCATCTGGTGCGGGCGGCGGCGCTCGCGCTGGAGGCGGCCGGGCACCGGCCGGCGGGCGGGGACACGGACGGTTACCGGGTCCGGGCGACCCCGCAGCCGGAGGCGGTGGCGGTGTACGCGCCGGACGCGCAGACGCTGGCGGCTTGCGCGGTCACACTGGAGCGGGCCGGCTGGCAGACGGGCGAGTACACCGAGCCCCGGACGAGAGCGCGCTATCTGCTGGCCTCGCCGCGCCGGGTGTGACCGGCGTGTCAGGATCGGTCGACCCAAGAATCGAACAGGAGAAGGGCAAGCAGTGGCCGAACCGTTTTCCGTCCGTGTGACCGTCCGCGGCTACGAGACCGATGTGCAGGGGCATCTCAACCAGGCGGTGTACCTCAACTACGCCGAGCACGCGCGCTGGTCGCTGCTCCAGGCGGCCGGGATCAGCCAGGCCCGGCTGGTGGGCCAGGGCGTCGGTCCGGTGGCGCTGGAGACGACCATCCGCTACCGCCGTGAGCTGCTCGCCGGCGACGAGGTCGACGTGACCTGCGCGTTCGAGTGGGGGGAGGGAAAGACCTTCCGGATCCGCCAGGAGATCGTGAAGACCGACGGCACCCTGGCGGCCGAGGTCGTCGCGGTGGGCGGCCTGCTGAACCTCGCCGAGCGCAAGCTGCTGGCCGACCCCCGGGAGGTGTTCAAGGAACTGGCGACGGACCCCGGCCTGTTCGGCCTGTAGGCCCGCCGGGGGCCTACGCGTCGAGCGACTCCGGCTGGTGCTCGGCGTCGTGGGCCGCCCGCGCCTCGGCGACGTACACCCGGTTGCGCTCGGCCCCGTCGGTCAGCCGTTGCAGGGTGTCGTTCGACTCGTGTGCGACGGGGGTGCGTTCGTACTCCACCTTCGGCGGCACAGTCGGATGGACGGGCGGTTCGCTGGGCCTGGCGGTCCTGTCGACGCCGGCCGCGAGCCGCACCGGGGACCTGCTCGCCGACGGCACGTCCCCGGTGCCCGCGACCGCCGAGGGCGACCGGCTGGCGTTCACCGTGGCGACGGGCATCGCGGCGACGGCCCTGGCCCTGGCGGCACTGGTCCTGCGCGAGCGCCGCGCCTGACGCCGGGCGAGGACACGGGGCCGGTCGCGCCTGACCTCCGCTGGGGCGGCAGGGCGCGGGTCACGCGCGGAGATGCGGGGCGCGCGCGGAGGATGGGATGCTCCGGTTCATGCCCGCACGCCGTGTCAAGCCCAGTCTGTACATCTCCGTCGACATCGAGGCCGACGGACCGATCCCCGGGCCGTACTCCATGCTGAGCCTCGGCGCGGCGGTCGCCGGGGTGCAGGACGGCGCCGGTTTCACGGCCGTCGACCCCGAGGAGCGGACCTTCTACCGTGAACTGCAACCGATCAGCGAGGAGTTCGTGCCGGAGGCGCTGGCGGTGAGCGGTCTGGACCGGGCCCGGCTGACCGCCGAGGGTGCCGAACCTGCCGTGGCGCTCGCGGAGTTCACCGCGTGGGTGCGTGAGGTGAGCGCGGGCGCGCAGCCGGTGATGTGCGGCTACCCGGCGTCGTACGACTGGACGTTCCTGTACTGGTACCTGATGCGCTTCACCGGGAGCAGCCCCTTCGGGCACTCGGGGTGCCTGGACATGAAGACGCTGTACGCGACGAAGGCCCGGCTGCCGCTGCGGGCGGTGGCGAAGGGGACCATGCCGCGCGAGCTGCTGTCCCGGCGCCGGCACACGCACCACGCGCTGGACGACGCGATCGAGCAGGCGGAGTTGCTGGCCAACCTCATGAAGTGGCCGGGGGCCACGGCGTCGCCGCCCGCTCCCCCGGCCTCGTGACTCCTGGCCGTCGGCCTCAGTGCGCGGCGGCGATCTCCTGCCCCGCCTCCATGGGATGGGTGACGTCATGGGCCTCGCGGCCCTTGCCGAGGTGGTTGAAGAGGAGGTTGAGCACCACGGCCGTGACGCAGCCCGTGGAGATGCCCGAGTCCAGGACGATCTTCGCGGTCTCGGGGAACGCGTGGTAGAACTCCGGCGCGGTGATCGGGATGATGCCGACCGCGAGGGACACGGCCACGATCAGGACGTTGTTGTCCCGGTCCAGGCCGGCCCGGACCAGGGTCTGGATGCCGCTCGCGGCGACGGAGCCGAACAGGACGACGCCGGCGCCGCCGAGGACCGGCCGGGGTACGACCGCGATGAGCGAGGCGGCCATCGGGCACAGGCCCATCAGGACCAGGAAGCCGCCGCCGGTCGCGACGACATAGCGGCTGCGGATCCTCGTCATCGCCACCAGGCCGATGTTCTGGGCGAAGGCGCTGCACATGAAGCCGTTGAACAGCGGGCTGATCGCGGAGCCCAGGGTGTCGGCGCGCAGGCCGGCCGCGATGGTCTTCTCGTCCGCGGGCCGCTCCACGATCTCGCCGAGCGCCAGCATGTCGGCGGTCGACTCGGTCATCGAGACCACCATCACCACGCACAGCGAGAGGATCGCGGCGAGCTGGAACTGCGGGGCGCCGAAGTGGAACGGGGTGGGGAAGCCGACCACGTCGGCGTGGGCGACGGGGCTGAAGTCCGTGACGCCGAACGGTATCGCGACGAGCGTGCCCACGACCAGGCCGAGCAGGACGGCGATCTGCTTGACGAAGCCGCGGGTGAAGCGGCGCAGCAGCAGGACGATGAGCAGGGTGATGCCGGCGAGGGTGAGGTAGGTCGTGGAACCGTAGTCGTCCGCCCGGGGGTCGGGGCCCTGGGCCCAGCCGAAGGCGACCGGCAGCAGGGACACGCCGATCAGGGTGATGACGGAGCCGGTGACGACCGGCGGGAAGAAGCGGACCGCCTTGCAGAAGACGGGCGCGGCGAGGAAGCCGAGGAGGCCGGCGACGATGACCGCGCCGAAGATGACCGGCAGGGCGTCGGACTTGTCCTCGGTGGAGGCGACGATCGCGGTCATGGGGGCGACACCGGCGAAGGTGACGCCGTTGACGAAGGGCAGCCGGGCGCCGATCTTCCAGAAGCCGAGCGTCTGGAGGAAGGTGGCGAGGCCCGCGGTGAACAGGCAGGCACCGGTGAGGAAGGTCAGGTCGGTCGCGCTCAGGCCAATGGCCGCGCCGACGATGAGCGGTGGGGCGACGACCCCGGCGTACATGGCGGCCACGTGCTGCAGGCCGCTGGTCGCCATTTTCAGGGCGGGGAGTTTCTCGTCTACGGGATGGGCGGCCACGGCGGGTCCTCCGGGTGGGTAACACGTCGTCGTCGACGTGGGTTTCATGGAGGTGGTGCGGGTGGGCATGGGGCACCTCCCTGTTTCGGGCGAAGCCGAGAGCTGGGGGAGGGACCTGACGGGAGGTGGCGCGGTGAGCGGGGGCGAGCGGTGCGGGGGTGACCGTCCCCGGGGCGCGTGGCGTGCACCCGCCCCGGGGACGGCGTGCCGTGGATCCCGCTCGGATCCACGGGTCCCGGCCGGGAGCCGTCCCTCCCGGCCGGAGTCTGTACGGGCCTGAGCCGGATCAGGCCTGCGCGGTGATGCGGGCCAGGCGCTGGGCCTCCGCGCGGGTGGAGACGGCGATGGCGTCCTCGTCGACGGTGAGCAGGCGGCCGTTCTCCACGATCTGCCGGCCGTTCACGAACGACGCGGTGACCGGGGCCGCGGCGCCGAAGACGAGCGCGGTCACCGGGTCGGCGATGGAGGCGTGGGCGAGGGTGTCCATCTTCCACAGCACCAGGTCGGCGAGCTTGCCCGGCTCCAGCGAGCCGATCTGCTCCGCCCGGCCGAGGACCTGCGCGCCGCCGTGGGTGCCGAGCCGCAGCGCCTGGCGGGCGTTGAGGGCGGCCTCGCGGTGGGCGCCGAGGCGGTTGATCAGGAGGGCGTTGCGCAGCTCGGTGTGGAGTTCGCCGGACTCGTTGGAGGCGGTGCCGTCGACACCGAGGCCGACCGGGACGCCCGCCCTGAGCATGTCGGGGACGCGGGCGATGCCGGCCGCGAGGCGGGCGTTGGAGGACGGGCAGTGGGCGACGCCGGTCCTGGTGCGGGCGAACGCGGCGATGTCGGAGTCGGTCATGTGGACGCAGTGCGCCATCCACACGTCCTCGCCGAGCCAGCCCGTGGACTCGAAGTAGTCGGTGGGGCCCATGCCGAACAGCTCGTGGCAGAACTTCTCCTCCTCCACCGTCTCCGAGCCGTGGGTGTGCAGCCGTACGCCGAGACGGCGGGCCAGCTCGGCGCCCTCGCGCATGAGTTCGGTGGAGACGGAGAACGGCGAGCAGGGGGCCACGGCCACCTGGGTCATCGCGTCGAAGGAGGCGTCGTGGTGCTTCTTGACGGTCTCCTCGGTGGCGGCGAGGGCGCCCTCCAGCGTCTCGACGGCGAAGTCCGGGGGCAGTCCGCCGTCCTTCTCGCCGCGGTCCATCGAGCCGCGGGCCAGCGTGAAGCGGACGCCCGTCTCGGCGGCGGCCCGGATGATCGAGCCGGACAGGTCGCCGGAGCCGTGCGGGTAGACGTAGTGGTGGTCCATGGCGGTGGTGACACCGCCCCGGGCCATCATGGCGAGGGATCCCCGCGCGGCGGCGTACGTCATCTGCTCGTCGATCCGCGCCCAGGTGGGATAGAGCGCGACCAGCCAGTTGAACAGGTTGTGGTCGGTGGCCAGGCCGCGGGTGATCCACTGGTAGAAGTGGTGGTGGGTGTTGACCAGACCGGGCGTGGCCAGATGGCCGGTCGCGTCGATCCGGCGCACCACGTTCTGAAGGTCCTCGGGGGCCTTGCCCGCGCCGACCGACTCGATCCGGTTGCCGGCGAGGACGAGGTACCCGGAGGCGTGCTCGGTGTCGCCCGCGTCCACGGTGGCGATGGCGCAGTTCTCGATGACGACGCGCTCGGCTGCCGATGGTGCCATCGTGCTTCCTTGTCTTTCAGTGGCGGCCCGTGAACGGGGGGTGTCCACGGGAAGGGCACGGCAGGACCCTAGGAGGATTTGAGTGCCGGAGCCGGTTGCCCGCTCCGGGTGCCGAGGTGGTGGAAGAACAGGTTGAGCAGGACCGCGACGAGTGCGCCCGCGCTGATGCCGGAGCCGAGCACGGTCTGCGCCCAGGCCGGGAAGCCGGCGTAGAAGGCCGGCGCGGCCAGCGGGATGATGCCGGCGCCGAGGGCCACGGCCACCAGGATGATGTTGGAGCTGTCGTCCAGGCCCGCCTCGGACAGCGTACGGATCCCGCTGACGGCGATCGAGCCGAAGAGGACGATGCCGGCGCCGCCGAGGACCGGCATGGGGACCAGGGAGACGACCGCGCCGAGGACTGGGAAGGCGCCGAGGACCAGCAGGGTGCCGCCGGCGACGGCGACGACGTACCGGCTGCGCACCCGCGTGAGGGAGACGACGCCGACGTTCTGCGCGAAGGCCGAGGTGGGGAAGCCGCCGAAGACGGGGCCGAGCAGGGTGGCGATGCCGTCGGTGCGCAGGCCGCGGGTGATGGTCCGCGCGTCGGCACGGCGGTCGCAGATCTCGCCGAGGGCGAGCATGCCGGCGCTGGACTCGGTCATCAGCACCAGCACCACGATGCACAGGGAGAGGATGGCCGCGGGCTGGAACTCGGGGGCGCCGAAGGCGAACGGGGTGGGCAGCGCGGCGACCGGCGCGGACTTCAGGCCGCTGAAGTCGGCCATGCCGAACGGGATCGCGGCGAGGGTGCCGACGAGCAGCCCGGACAGCAGCGCGATCTGCTGGACGAAGCCCTTGCCGAAGCGCTGGATCAGCAGGATGACGGCGAGGGTGAACCCGGCGAGCGCGAGGTGCCGCATGGCACCGAAGTCGGCGGCGGTCTTGTCGCCGCCCTGCGCCCAGCCGACCGGTACGGGCATCAGCGTGACGCCGATCAGGGTGATGACGACGCCGGTGACCAGGGGCGGGAAGTAGCGGAGCAGTCGGCCGAAGAACGGGCCGAGGGCCAGGCAGAAGGCGCCGGCGACCATCACCGCGCCGTAGACGGCGGGGAGTTGGTGGCCTTTTCCGTTGGTCTCGGCGATCGCGAGGATCGGGGCGATGCCGGCGGAGGAGGCGGCGTTGACGAAGGGCAGCCGGTTGCCGACGAGGCCCTTGACGCCGATGGTCTGCAGGATGGTCGCGACACCCGCGATGAGCAGGCTCGCGGCGATGAGCCGGGTGCGGGCCGCGATGTCGAGCCCGCAGGCCTGGCCGATGATGAGCGGAGGAGTGACCACGCCCGCGTACATGGCGGCGATGTGCTGGAGCGCGGCGGGGACGAGCCGCGAGAGGTGGAGCTTCTCGTCCACCGGGTGCACGGACGTGACGGCGTCCTCGGTGTGCTCCGGCGGGGTGGAACAGGGGGCTGTGGCGGGCCCCTTCGCAGGCTGTGCCATTTCGTTCCCTCCGGTGTGGCGGGCCCCCGGCCCGGGTGGCGGGGCCGGGGGCGCGCGTCCCGCGTCAGAGGTTGGTCATGTCGACCGGGATACGGGCCTCACAGCCGTCCCGCAGGATGGTGGCCTCGATGAGGCCGTAGGGGCGGTCGGCGGCGAAGTAGACCTCGTTGTCGTTCTTCAGTCCGAACGGCTCCAGGTCCACCAGGAAGTGGTGCTTGTTCGGCAGCGAGAAGCGGACCTCGTCGATCTCGCCGCGGTTGTTGATGATGCGTGCGCCCATCTGGTACAGCGTCTGCTGGAGGGAGAGGGAGTACGTCTCGGCGAAGGCCTGGAGCATGTGCTTCTTCGTCTGCTCGTAGGACTTCTCCCAGTGGGGCATCTTCTGCTCGTCGTCGGTCCAGTTGAACCGCCAGCGGCCGGAGACCTGGGTGGCCAGGATGCGGTCGTACGCCTCCTGGAGGGTGGTGTACTTGTCCTTGACGTAGCCCCAGAACTCGGAGTTGGTGGAATTCATCACGACCAGGTCCTTCAGCCCGGATATGACCTCCCACCGCTCGCCGTCGTAGGTGATCTGGGTGAGGCGGGTCTCCTGGCCCTTGCGGACGAAGGAGTGCTTGACCTCGTCGGCGCCGATGAACCTGGAGTTGGCGTCGGAGGTCTCGATGCGCTCCCAGGCGTACTCCTCGATGCGGATGCGCGCCTGGTGGATCGGCTCCTGGCTGGTGACGAAGTGCCGGGCGAGGTGGATGCCGAACTGCTCGGCGGACTCGATGCCGTACTCCTTGGCGAACGCGAACACCGTGTTCTTGGTGGTGTCGGTCGGCAGGACGTTGGCGTTGGAGCCGGAGTAGTGGACGTCGTCCATGTCGCCGCTCAGCGCGACGGAGACGTTGAGGTCCTTGATGTGATGGGTGGCGCCGTCCCGCGTGATCTTGACGACTCGGTTCTCGGCCTTGCCGTACTGGTTCTGCCCCAGCATCACCGGGCGGGCAGGGCGGGAATTGACGGTCATTTAGCTAGCTCCCTCGGTAAACGGAGTAGCCGAACGGGTTGAGCAGCAGCGGTACGTGGTAGTGCTCCCCGGGGTTCACGGCGAAGGTGATCGCCACCTCCGGGAAGAACACGGGCGACGCACCGCTGTCCCGATTCGCGGGGGCGTCCTGCTGCGCATCGGCTTGCTTCTTCGCGAAGTACGGCTCCACCTCGAAGTCGAGCCGTACGTGAGTGGTCCCCTCCGGCAGCGCCGGCAGGTCCTTGCACCGCCCGTCCCCGTCGGTCGCGGAGCCGCCGAGCGCCGTCCAGTCCGCCTCCCGGCCACTGCGGGCACAGAGGTGGACGGCGACGCCCTCGGCGGGGCGGCCGATCGAGGTGTCCAGGATGTGCGTGGACACGGAGGCGGTGGTGCTGGTGCTCATGGTGTCAGGCGTCCTCTTCGACGAGTCGGGCCAGTCGGATGCGGTTGATCTTGCCCAGCTCGGTGCGGACGATCTCCCGCTCCTGCTCCGGCGCGTTCCCGATCCGCTCCTTGACCGCGTCCCGCATCTGCTCGCCGGTCCGGCCGGTGGCGCAGATGAGGAAGACATGGCCGAACTTCTCCTGGTAGGCCAGGTTCAGTTCGAGCATCTCCGCCTTGAGCTCGTCGGAGGCGCCGGCCATGCCGCGCTGCTCGCGGGCGGAGGCCGGGTCGCCGGGCTTGGGGCGCCCGATCGGCGGGTGCCCGGCCATCGCCTCCTCGAGGTCCGCGCCGGTCAGCTCGGCCATGGCGGCGTCGCTGGCGGCGTAGAGGTCCTCGGGGGTGGCGTAGGGGCGGGCGGCGAGCAGTCGCCGGGCCCACTCGGTGGAGGCGCACGCCTCGCGGAGGGCGGCGAGGGCCGCGCGCTCCTCCAGATCGTTGAACCGGGCCAGGCCCGGGGGCGTGGAAGTCGACGTCACGGGAGCCTCCGTGGCCGGATGCGGCCTTCGTGCTGAACGGGCTGCGAACAGCTAACGCCCTCCGAAACACGACGTCAACACTTTGTTGAAAATTCGGGGTGACGCGGAGGTTTCCGCGCCCGGCTTCAGGCCCCCTTCTCCCGGTTGAGGTAGTTGTAGACCGTGAAGCGGCTGACGCCGAGCGCGCTCGCCACGGTCTCCACGCCGTGCCGCACGGCGAACGCGCCGCGCGCCTCCAGCACGCGTACGACCTCCTGTTTCGCCTTGCGGTCCAGGTCGGCCAGCGGCCGGCCCGCCCGGCGCTCCATGGCGGCGAGGATGTGGTCGAGGGAGTCGGCCAGCTGGGGCAGGCGTACGGCGACGACGTCGACGCCCTGCCAGGCGAGGACGACGTCCTCGGCGCCGGCCTCGTCCGGCGGGAGCATCTCCCCGCCCATGGCGTCGACCAGCGGTTTCACCGCCGTGATGAAGGGCTCGTCCCCGTTGCCGGTCATGCGCCCTCTCCGATCACGTTGACCTGCAGCGAGATCCGGGTGGCACCGGCTTCCAGGCTCTTGCGCAGCAGCGCGTCCACGGCGGACAGCACCGCGTCGGCGCCGCCCTCCGCCGTGTTGCCGAACGGGCCGACGTCCACCGCGTCCAGCTGAGCCGCCTCGATCACCTCGCGGGCCGCCAGCGCGTGCGCGGGCGCCTCGTCCAGGTCGAAGGGCTCGGTCGTGAACTCCACTCTCAGTCGCACTGTGCCCCCATGGCATCTGCTCCGGCCCGCGCGTTCCGCCAGGTCCGCGGCGGCGGGTCCGACCGCCCAGGCCGCTTGGGGAGACCTTAACGGACGCCCGTGCCCACCCGGCCTCCCACGCAGATCCGGCTTTCCCCGGTCTTGGTGCGACGGACGGGCCGCCCGCCCGCGTAGAGCAGAGGACGTCGGACCACACAGGGAGGGGAGCGCGAGGTGCCCACATTCGGGAGAGGCGTGTTCAGAGGTGCCAGGGGAACGGCGATCGCGGCGACGGCGATGGCCGTGCTGACCGCGTCACAGGCGCCGGGGGCGGTATCGGCGCAGGCCTCGCAGCCCGCGCGGAAGGCGCCAACCGGTGAACACGGCCCCAGCGTGTCCGGCGACACCCCGTTCCGCACCGGCATGCCCCCGCTGCGGACGCGTGACGGGGCCCCGGCACAGGCGGTGAAGGGTGGCGCACTGCCCGCCGGCGTGTTCGCCGCGTACCGGCGCGCCGAGGAGGAGCTGGCACGGACGACGCCCGGCTGCGGGCTGCGCTGGCAACTGCTGGCCGCGATCGGCCAGGTGGAGTCCGGACAGGCCCGGGGCGGCCGGGTGACCCCGGACGGTACGACCGTGACACCCGTCCTCGGCCCCCGGCTGACCGGCGGCGCCTTCGCCGTCGTACCGGACACCGACGGCGGCGCGTACGACGGGGACACGGTGTACGACCGCGCGGTCGGCCCGATGCAGTTCATTCCGTCGACCTGGGCCCACTGGGGTGCGGACGGCAATGGTGACGGGCGTGCCGACCCGAACAACGTCTATGACGCGGCGCTCGCCGCCGGCCGCTACCTGTGCGCGGGCGGCCGTGACCTGTCGAACCCGGCCGAGCTGGACCGGGCGATCCTCGGCTACAACCACTCGGCGGCCTATCTGCGCACGGTCAGGGCCTGGTACGCGTACTACCTGACCGGACACCGGGTGGTGCCGGACGCCTCCGAGGGGTCCCGGGCACAGCGGCCGGGGCCGCCGTCCCGTCCGCCGGCCGCGAAGCCCTCCCCGAAGCCGTCGCAGGACCGGAAGCCGGGCCCGGGCCCGTCGCGCACGCCCTCGGCGCCACCCGCCTCGCCCTCCCCCACCCCGTCCCACGAGCCCGACGCCCCGCTGGAGTCGCAGACGCCGCTGGTCCCCGTCCCCGAACCGACCCTCACCCTGCCCGGCGGTGGCGTGCTGCCCGACGCGGGGCCGCTGACCAGCGACGGCTAGACCCGGCAACGGCTGGAACACGATCAGGGCCTCCCCCTCCACAACCGCGGATACTGGGCGGTAATGTCGCCACCCGCCGGGAGCACAGGACCGGCGGGTGAGTGCGAAGGGGCTCTCATGGCGACGGACATGCCTGCGGACACAGCGGCCGAGGAGCGTTGGCAGCGTATGTGGAGCCACCGTGAGCAGTTGCTCAGGGTGGCCCGGCGCCGCTCGATGAGCCAGGAGGACGCCGAGGACGCCGTGCACGAGGCGATGCTGCGGGCCGCCGAGCGCCGGGACCTCGACGACGAGCGGCTCGGCGCGTGGCTGACGACGGTGACGATGCGCCTGTGCGTCGACCGGTACCGGCAGGTCAGGCGCGAGGCCGAGGTCGGCAGCCGCCCCACGCTCGTCGCGCCGGGCCCGGTGCCCGTCGAGGAGGCGGTGTGCGACCGGGCCGAGGCGAAGTGGCTCGCCGTGCGCAGCGGGGAACTGCCGGCCCGGCAGGCGGAGGCGCTGCGGCTGAAGTCCGAGGACCTGGACGTGAGCCAGGTCGCCGTGCGGATGGGGCTCAGCTACCGGACCGTCGAGTCACTGCTCGCCCGGGCCCGGCGGACGCTGCGCGCCTCCCTGGCCGGGACGCTCGGACTCGTCCTGTTCCTGGTCGGGCGCGGGCGACCGCGCGGTGGCGGGAAGGTGCAGGCCGTGGCGGTCACCTCTACGGCGGCGACCCTGGCGGTGGCGGGGTTCGTGCTGCCGTACGCGCTCGACGGCGGCGGCCCGGCCGCTCCGGCCCGGCAGCCGGCGGTGTCCAGCGGGGCACAGGTGTTCCGGAGCGACAGCACCGGGCGGGCGTTGCCACCGAAGACGCACAGGCCGTCGGTGGCGGAGCCGAGTCGGGCGGCGACTCGCCCGCCCACCGGCGAGCCCGTCCTCCCCGCGCTTCCCGAGCTGCCGGTGAAGTCCGCGGTGCCGTCCGTGCCGTCCGTACCGTCCGTACCGGCGCTACCGACCGTGCCGTCCCTCCCGTCGGCACCGGGCCTTCCTTCGGCACCCAGCCTTCCGCCGGCACCGTCCCTCCCGTCCGCTCCGGCACTCCCGTCCGCGCCGTCTCTCCCGTCGGTCTCCCTGCCCGCAGCCACCCCGAGCCTGCCTCCCCTGAAGCTGCCGTAGCACGCCGTTGACACATCCGAAAAAAACTCGTGGCCGTCGCGACGGACGCCCCGCCCCTCCCCGTAGAGCAGATGTCGGAGCTGCTCCACGGGCGAAGGATGGAACCGGATGGGTGTCGAGATCTGTGTGGAAGGGCTGACCAAGTCCTTCGGCCGGCAGGTCATCTGGCAGGACGTCTCGCTGACGCTGCCCGCCGGGGAGGTCTCGGTGCTGCTCGGCCCCTCGGGGACGGGCAAGTCGGTGTTCCTCAAGACGCTCGTCGGGCTGCTGAAGCCGGAGCGCGGCTCGGTCGAGGTCGCGGGCCGGGACATCACGCGGCTGCGCGAGCACGACCTGTACGAGGTGCGGAAGCTGTTCGGGGTGCTGTTCCAGGACGGCGCGCTGTTCGGCTCGATGAACCTGTACGACAACATCGCCTTTCCGCTGCGCGAGCACACCCGCAAGTCCGAGAGCGAGATCAGACGGATCGTCCTGGAGAAGATGGACATGGTCGGGCTGATCGGCGCGGAGGGGAAGCTGCCCGGCGAGATCTCCGGCGGTATGCGCAAGCGGGCCGGGCTCGCCCGCGCTCTGGTCCTCGATCCGCAGATCATCCTGTTCGACGAGCCGGACTCGGGCCTCGACCCGGTGCGCGTGGCCTATCTCAACCAGCTCATCGTCGACCTCAACGCACAGATCGACGCGACCTTCCTGATCGTCACCCACGACATCGCCTCGGCCCGCCAGGTGCCCGACAACATCGGGCTGCTGTTCCGGCGCGAGCTGGTGATGTTCGGGCCGCGCGAGCAGCTGCTGACCAGTGAGGAGCCCGTCGTACGGCAGTTCCTGAACGGCCGGGTGCAGGGGCCGATCGGCATGGCGGAGGAGAAGGACGCGGCCCAGGTCGAGCAGGAGCTGGCCCAGATGGACGAGGGCGGCGTGACACGGGAACTGACTCCCCGCCTGCTGCCGAGCCCCGGCATTCCGCGCTCGCCCCGCTGGGAGGCGATCGCGCGACGGGAGGCCGAGCTGCACGGTACGGGGGTGACGGGCGGATGAGGCTCTCCCCGACGGGTGCGCTCAGGCACACGGGCAACCTGTTCGCGATGGCGCTGGACGTCCTGCGCACCCTGCCCCGACGGCCCTTCCAGGCACGGGAGTTCATCCAGCAGGCGTGGTTCGTGGCGAGCGTCACGATCCTGCCGACGGCGTTGGTCTCCATCCCGTTCGGGGCGGTCATCGCGCTGCAGATCGGCAGCCTGACCCGGCAGCTGGGCGCGCAGTCCTTCTCCGGTGCCGCGTCCGTGCTCGCCGTGCTGCGCGAGGCCTCGCCGATCGTCACCGCCCTGCTGATCGCGGGCGCGGGGGGCACGGCGATCTGCGCGGATCTCGGGGCGCGCAAGATCCGGGACGAGATCGACGCGATGCAGGTGCTCGGCATCGACCCGATCCACCGGCTCGTCGTACCGCGCGTACTGGCGTCGATGGTCGTGGCCGTGCTGCTCAACGGGCTGGTGTCGGTGGTCGGCGTGGCGGGCGGCTACTTCTTCAACGTCATCCTGCAGAACGGCACCCCCGGCGCCTACCTGGCGTCCTTCACCACTCTCGCCCAGCTGTCCGACCTGTGGGCGGCCGAGATCAAGGCGCTCGTGTTCGGGGCGATCGCCGCGATCGTCGCCTCCTACAAGGGGCTCACCGCGCAAGGCGGGCCGAAGGGCGTGGGCGACGCCGTCAACCAGTCCGTGGTGATCACCTTCATGTTGCTGTTCGTGACCAACTTCGTGATGACCGCGGTGTACTTCCAGGTCGTCCCGCAGAGGGGTTAGCCGATGAGACTTCTCGACCGCCCCATGCGCTCACTCGAAGAGCTGGGCACCCAACTGTCCTTCTACGGCCGCTCGCTCGCGTGGACCGGCCGCACCCTGCGCCGCTACAAGAAGGAGATCCTGCGGCTGCTCGCCGAGGTGAGCTTCGGCCGGGGCGCGCTCGCCGTCGTCGGTGGCACGGTCGGCGTGATCGCCTTCCTGTCGTTCTTCACCGGCACCGAGGTCGGCCTCCAGGGCTACGCGGCCCTGAACCAGCTCGGCACCTCGAACTTCGTGGCGTTCCTTTCGGCGTACTTCAACACCCGGGAGATCGCCCCGCTGGTGGCCGGTCTCGCCCTGTCCGCGACGGTCGGCGCCGGGTTCACCGCGCAGCTCGGCGCGATGCGGATCAGCGAGGAGACCGACGCGCTGGAGGTGATGGGCGTGCCGTCGCTGCCGTTCCTGGTGACGACCCGGATGATCGCCGGCTTCGTCGCGGTGATCCCGCTGTACGTGATCGGGCTGCTGTCCTCCTACCTGGCCGCCCGCACCATCACCACCGGCTACTACGGGCAGTCGACGGGCACGTACGACCACTACTTCCACCAGTACCTGCCGCCGGTGGACGTGCTGTGGTCCTTCGGCAAGGTGATCGTCTTCGCCGTGCTGATCATCCTGGTGCACTGCTACTACGGCTACTACGCGAGCGGCGGTCCGGCGGGCGTCGGCGTCGCGGTGGGCCGGGCGGTGCGGACGTCGATCGTCGCCGTCAACGTCCTGGACTTCTTCCTGAGCCTCGCGATCTGGGGCGCCAACACGACCGTACGGATCGCGGGGTGAGAGCAGTGCGCATGCACCGATGGAGGCTCAGGCTGTACGGCATCGCGTTCCTCGCCGTGCTCGCGCTGCTGCTGTCGCTCGCGGTGGCCGTCTACCAGCAGGCGTTCACGCCCGTCGTGCGGATCACCCTGGAGGCCGACACCCTCGGCAACCAGCTCGATCCCCGGGCCGACGTCAAGCTGCGCGGGCTGCTGGTCGGCGAGGTGCGCGAGGTGCACGCGGACGGCAGGAAGGCGACCCTCGACATCGCGCTCAACCCCCAGCACGTCAGGTACATCCCCTCCGACGTGCACGCGCGCCTGCTGCCCAAGACGCTGTTCGGCGAGAAGTACGTCGACCTGGTGGCGCCCGCTCACTCCTCCGCCCGGCCCATCCGCGCCGGGGACGTCATCACCCAGGACCGTACGAAGACCGGCATCGAGGTGCAGCAGCTGATGAACGACCTGCTGCCGCTGCTGCGCACGGTCAGGCCGGGCGAACTGAACGCCACACTGTCGGCGTTCGCCACCGCGCTGGAGGGCCGCGGCGACCGGATCGGCGACAACCTGACCCGGGTGGAGGGCTATCTGCGCCGCCTCAACCCGCACCTGCCGTCGATCAAGGAGGACATCACGCGCTTCGCCGACGTCGCCGAGGTGTACGGCGACGCCGCGCCCGACCTGATGCGGATCCTGCGCAACACGGTCACCACCAGCCGGACGATCGTGGAGAAGCAGGACCAGCTGGCGGCGGGGCTCCGCTCGACCGCCGCCGTGGCGGGCACCGCGGACGGCTTCCTGTCCGACAACGGCGACCGGCTGATCACCCTCGGCCGGGTCTCCCGCCCCACGCTGGAGCTGTTCGCCCGCTACTCCCCCGAGTACCCGTGCCTGTTCCAGGGCCTGGTCCGGCAGGAGAAGGCGTCGGAGGACGCGTTCCGGGGCGGCGAGATGCGGATCACCCTGGAGGTCGTACGGCCGCAAGCGGCGTACCGGCCCGGTGAGGAACCGGTCTACGGCGAGCGGTCGGGGCCGAACTGCCGTGGGCTGCCGCATCCGCAGGTGCCCGGGCCGAAACCCCATCTCAACGACGGTACGTCCGCCCGGAGTCCGGGCGGCGCACTCCCCGGAGGTGTCAAGGTGTCCGCCACCGAGGCCGAGCAACGGGCCGTCGGCTCGCTCGTGGCCCCCGTCATGGGCGTCCCCGCGGACGAGGTGCCGCCCGTAGCGACCCTGCTGTTCGGGCCGCTCGCGCGCGGAACGGCGGTGAGCGTCGCATGAGCAGGGCAGGAGCTGGGCAGACCGCCGCCCCGCTGATCAAGTTCAGCCTGTTCGCGCTGGTCACGACGGCGGCGACGGCCCTGCTCGCCGCCACCATCGTCAACGTCTCCTTCACCCCGAAGGACAGCTACCACGCGGTGTTCAGCGACGTCACCGGGCTGGAGACCGGGGACGACATCCGGGTGGCCGGCGTGCGGGTCGGGGAGGTCGAGGACATCCGGATCAAGAACCGGACCCTGGCCGAGGTCACGTTCACCGTGAGCGCGAACCGGCCGCTGCTCGCGGGCACCCACGCGGTCGTCCGCTACCGCAACCTGGTCGGGCAGCGGTACATCGCACTGACCGAGGGCACCGGCGACGGCTCCCGGCGGCTGCGGCCCGGGGGCACCATTCCCCTGGCCCGGACCCAGCCGGCGCTGGACCTCAACGCCCTGCTGAACGGCTTCAAGCCGCTGTTCGCCGCGCTCAGCCCGAGCGACGTCAACCAGCTCGCCACCGAGATCGTCCAGACCCTCCAGGGGGAGGGCGGCACGGTGAACAGCCTGCTCGCGCACACCGCCTCGCTCACCACGACCCTCGCCGACCGCGACCGGCTGATCGGCTCGGTGATCGACAACCTCAACACCGTCCTGCGGACGCTCGACAAGCGCGGTTCCCGTTTCTCCGATCTGCTCACGCAGCTGCGCCGGGTGATCTCCGGGCTGTCCGCCGACCGCAAGCCCATCGGGAAGTCCCTGGTGAGCATCGGCGATCTCACGGAGGTGACGGCGGGGCTGCTGAAGGACGCGCGTCCACCGCTGAAGGACGACATCGCCGGGCTCGGCGAGCTCACCGGAACGCTGAACGACAACGAGAACACGGTGGAGGGCGTCCTGCAACGGCTGCCGAACAAGCTCGACAAGCTGACCGGGACGGCGTCCTACGGTTCCTGGTTCAACTTCTACCTCTGCGACTTCGACGGACGGATCGTGCTGCCGAAGACGAAGCAAGTGATCACTCCGGAGCTGCACGTGGCACGGGCGAGGTGTGGCGGATGAGACTGCGTGTCCCACGGCAGCCTCGGCCTGAGCCCCTGGTGAAGGTGCGCGTCCAGCCGCCGAAGCTGCCGCGACTCCCCCGGCTGCCGAAGCGCAAGAGCCGGCCCGAACCCCTCGTGAAGGTACGGGTCCTGCCGCCGAGGCTGCCCCGGATCCGGCTGAAGCGCCCACGGCTCAAGCCCTTCCGCGAGCGACGCCCGGTCGTGATCGGTGCCGTCGGCCTCACCGTCCTCGCGCTGCTCACGGTCGCCGCCTTCAACGCCGACAGCCTGCCGCTGATCGGCGGCGGCGAGACGTACAGCGCGGCCTTCTCCGAGGCGGGCGGCCTCAAGCCGGGCGACGAGGTGCGGATCGCCGGGGTCAAGGTCGGCAAGGTGGAGGACGTCGGCCTGGACGGCGACCATGTCAAGGTCACCTTCAAGGTGAAGGGCGACCCGGCGTTCGGCACCGGCACGGGCGCGTCGATCCGGGTCAAGACGATCCTCGGGGCCAAGTACCTGGCCCTGCACCCGAAGGGGCCGGGGCAGCTCAGGCCGGGCAGCGAGATCCCGCTCCGGCGGACCGTGTCGGCGTACGACGTCGTCCAGGCCTTCAGCGACCTGACGACCACCACCGAGGAGGTCGACACGGACCGCCTGGCGAAGGCTCTGGACACGATCTCCGTCACGTTCCAGGACTCGCCCGCAGAGGTGCGGGCCTCGATCAAGGGACTGTCGAGGATCTCCCGGACCGTCGCCGCCCGCGACAAGGCGCTGCGCGGCCTCCTCGACCACGCGAACGGAGTCACGAAGGTGCTGGCGGACCACACGAAGGACTTCTCCGCGCTGGTGAAGGACGGCGACGAGCTGTTCAAGGAGATCGCCAAACGGCGCGCGGCGATCCACAAGCTGCTCACCAGCTCCGCGCTGCTGGGCATCGAGCTGTCCGGCCTGGTCGACGACAACAGCAAGGAGATCGGGCCCGCCCTGAGGAACCTCCACACCTTCGTGACGATGCTCGAACGCAACCAGAAGAGCCTCGACCGCAGCGTCCAGTCGCTCGCGCCGTACGTGCGGCTCTTCACCAACACCCTCGGCAACGGCCGCTGGTTCGACTCCTACGTCCAGAACATGGTCGCCGCCCCGGTCACGCCACGGACGGGAGGCACCCGATGACCCGCAGACTCCTGGCCCTGTTCACCGCGCTCGGCGTCGTCGTGGCGCTCGCCGTGGTCCTGTGGCCGAGCCCCGACCCGGTCCGCGTCACCGCCTACTTCCCGCGCACCGTCGGCGTCTACCCCGGCTCCGACGTCCGCGTCCTCGGCGTCCGCATCGGTGAGGTCACGAAGATCGAACCGGAGGGCGGCCGGGTCCGGGTGGAACTGGAGTACGACCGGGGCCGCAAGGTCCCCGCCGACGCGCAGGCCGCCATCGTCAACTCGTCGGTGGTCAGCGACCGTTACGTCCAGCTGCTGCCGGTGTACCGCAAGGGCGCGGTGCTGCGGGACGGTGACGTCATCCCCGAGTCCCGCACGGCCGTCCCCGTCGAACTGGACCGGATCTTCGACAGCCTGCACACCACCGCCGAGGCACTGGGCCCGAACGGCGCCAACGACAAGGGCGCGCTCTCCCGGCTGCTCGGGGTGAGCGCGGACAACCTCCAGGGGCAGGGCGATAACCTCCACCAGACGGTAGAGGACCTCTCCCAGGCGGTCACCACGCTGTCGGACGGGCGCGGCGACCTGTTCGGGACCGTGCGGAACCTTCAGGTGTTCACGGCGGCACTGGCGGCGGACGACCGGAGCGTGCGGTCGTTCAACACGGACCTCGCCGACGTGGCCGGGCAACTCGCCGGGGAGCGCAAGGATCTGGCTGCCGCGCTGAAGTACCTGGCAGCAGCGCTCGGTGACGTGTCCGGCTTCGTGAAGGGCAACAAGAAGGCGCTGACCGGGGACGTGAAGGGCCTGAGCAAGGTCACCAAGGTGCTCGTCAGCCAACGGGCAGCGCTGTCGGAACTGCTGGACGTCGCCCCCACGGGCCTGTCGAACCTGCAGAACGCCTACAACCCCGCGGCCGGCACCCTCGACACCCGCGACAACGCGCAGCCGGCGCAGGATCCGGCGTCGCTGCTGTGCTCGGTCCTGAAGACGACCGGGGAGGACCACGACGACTGTGCCGGGCTGAAGAAGCTCTTCGCCTCCCTGCCCGAGGTGCCGGCGGTCCCGGCGACGACGGGCACGGTCGACAAGACCCTCGGCGGAATCCTGGGGGCACGGGCATGAGCGTGCGGCACAAGGGGCGGGTGGCCGCCTGGACGGCGGTCGGCTCGCTGCTGCTGACCGGCTGCGAGTTCAACGGCTGGTACGACATCCCGCTCCCCGGCGGGGCCGCCTCGGACGGCCACGCCTACCACGTGACGGTCGAGTTCAGGGACGTACTGGATTTGGTGCCGCAGTCCGCGGTCAAGGTCGACAACGTCACCGTGGGCGCGGTCGAGAAGGTGGAACTGGACGGCTGGCACGCGCGCGTGCGGCTCAGGATCGCCGACTCGGTGAAGCTGCCCGGCAACGCGATCGCGGGCCTCAGGCAGACCAGCATGCTCGGTGAGAAGTACGTGGCCCTGTCCGCCCCGGCCGGCACCGCGCCCGTGGGACGGCTCCGGGACGGCGACCGCATCCCGCTGTCCCGCAGTGGCCGCAACCCGGAGGTCGAGGAGGTGCTGTCGGCGCTGTCCGCGCTGCTCAACGGCGGCGGGGTGGCCCAGTTGAAGACGATCACCGTCGAGCTGAACAAGGCCCTGGACGGTCGCGAGGACCGGGTCAGGTCGCTGCTGAAGCAGCTCGACACCTTCCTCGGCGGCCTCGACGACCAGCGGGCGGAGATCGTGCGCGCGCTCGAGGGCGTCGACCGGCTGGCCGCGCGGCTGGGGAAGGAGAAGAAGTCGATCGCCCTGGCCGTCGACACGATGCCGCCCGCCCTGAAGGCCCTCGCCGATCAGCGCCGGAACCTGACGAAGATGCTCACCGCCCTGTCCAGGCTCGGCAAGACCGGCACCAGGGTCGTGAACGCCTCCCGGGACGACACCGTCGCCAACCTCAAAAAGCTCCAGCCCATCCTGCGGGAGCTGAACAAGGCGGGCGACGACCTGCCGAACTCACTGGAGATCCTCACCACTTACCCGTTCCCGCGCAACGCCACGGACGCGATCAAGGGCGACTACGTCAACCTCAGGATCACCGCCGACCTGGACCTGGCAGACCTCTACGGGAACGTCACCGACACACCGGGCAAGGGCGGGAAGTCCCCGGCACCCAAGGCCCCGGATCTTCCCGGCGTCCCCACGCCCACCCCCCTCCCGTCCCTGCCGTCCCTGCCGTCCGTCCCGTCCCTCCCGGACAGGCCGTCCCCGCCGGACACCCCGTCCGTGCCCCCCGTGCCCTCGACGCCCTCCGACGGCAGCACCCTGCTGTGCCCCCCGGTGTGCACCGCCGCCTACGGCACGGCGGACGGCTCGCGCCGCCTCCCGGCCGGGGTCGACCTCGGCCTCGCCGAGCTGATGCTGAAGGGGATACTGCCGTGATCACACGTACGGTCAAGGCCCAGTTGCTCGCCTTCGCGGCCGTCACCGCCCTCGGGGTGTCGTACGTCGGCGCCCGGTACACGGGCCTGGTGGACGACGTCCTCTCCCGCGGGTACACCGTGCGCGCCGACTTCGCCGAGTCCGGAGGCGTCTTCCCCGGCGCCGAGGTCACCTACCGCGGTGTGCCGGTGGGCCGCGTGGGCGATCTGAAACCGACCGGGTCGGGGATCTCGGTGGCGCTCAGGATCGAGGACGGCGCCCCGAGGATCCCGGCCGACACGCTCGCGGTGGTCGCCAACCGTTCGGCGGTGGGCGAACAGTACGTCGACCTCCAGCCGCGGGGGCCGGGCGGGCCGTACCTCATGGACGGCAGCCCGATCCCCCGCAGCCGCACCCGGACCCCGCTGCCGGTCACCGACCTGGTCCTCAGCCTGGACCGGCTCGTCACCTCGGTCGGCAAGGACGACCTGCGGACCACCGTGGACGAGCTGGGCAAGGCGTTCTCCGGCACGGGGCCCCATCTGAGCCGTCTGGTGGACTCCGGCGACGCGCTGGTGGAATCGGCGTCCGAGTCGCTGCCCCAGACGGTCTCGCTGATCGAGGACTCGCGGAGGGTCCTCAGGACGCAGGCCGACCAGGGGTCGGCCATCAAGTCGTTCTCCCGCGATCTGGCCCAGCTCACCGAGCAGCTGAAGTCGAGCGACGGGGACCTGCGCCGGCTGATCGGCACCACCGTGCCCGCCACGCGGGAGGTCGACTCCCTGCTGAAGTCCACGCGACCGCATGTGCCGGTGCTGCTGGCCAACCTCATCAGCGGCGGCCAGGTCACCGTGGCCCGGCTGCCCGGCGTCGAGCAGGCCCTGGTCACGCTCCCGCTCAACGTCGCGGGCAGCTACACGGTCATCCCCGGCGACGGCACCACCCACTTCGGGCTCACCGTGAACGCCGACGACCCGCCCGCGTGCACCCAGGGCTACGGCACCCAGCGGCGTGACCCCGCCGACACCGGCACCCGCCCGGCGAACACGCAGGCGCGCTGCACGGCACCGCGCGGCGGCAAGACCTCGGTGCGCGGCGCGCAGAACGCCCCCGGCGCCACGACCGGTCCGGCCGGCGCCGGCCGGGCCGCGTTCGTGGCCCCGTACGACCCGGAGACCGGCACCGCGACCGGCCCGGACGGAACGCCCGTCGAGATCGGCTCGACGGGCGGCGAACAGAGCGTGTTCGGAAAGGAGTCGTGGCAATGGCTGCTCGTGGGACCGATGGCATGACAGGGGGGCGCAGGAGACTGCTGTCGGGGGGTCTCGTCGCCGCGACCGTCCTGACGACCGTGCTGTCCGTGTGGCTGGGCCTGAAGCTGGCCGGCCAGCGGGAGGCGGAGCAGCGCCGTCAGGACGTCCTGGCGGCGGCCCGCCAGTCGGCGCTGAACTTCACCTCGCTCGACTACCGGCACTACGACCGGGACAGCGGCAACGTGCTCAAGGGCGCCACCGGCGACTTCAAGAAGCAGTTCGCCGCGCAGACCCGGCAGCTGACGAAGCTCGTCGCGCGGAACAGGTCGGTGTCCGAGGGGCAGGTCCTGGACGCGGGCATCGTGCGGTCCGACGAGCGTTCGGCCCGGGTCCTGGTCGTGGCCGACAGCAAGGTGACCAACACCGCCGCGCCCGAGGGCCAGGCGCGTACCTACCGGCTCCAGCTCGATCTCGTGCGCGTGGACGGCCGCTGGCTGACCTCCGACGTCGCGTTCGTGGGCTGACCCGCCGGTGAGGCCATCAGTGAGGAGAGACACCGTGGCGAACGCTACGTCCCGCACCCGCGGCAGCGGTTCCCCTTCCCGCCGCACCCTGACCGCGGCCGCCCGCGCGGCGGCGAAGCGCGCCGGGCGGCCCGCGCAGCCCGAGCGCGGTGCCCGCCAGGAGGAGGGGATCGCCGCCGGGCGCACCCTGCTCATCGACCCCCCGGCGGCCGGCTGGGAGGACCCGCCGGAGCCCGGGCCGTTCGAGGACGACCTGGTGGAGAGTGCACCCCCGCGCCGGGTCGGGCGGAGGGTGCTCACCGCGGTGCTGGGGGTCGTTCTCGTGGCGGCCCTGGTCGTGGCCGCCGTGCTCGGGTGGCGGTACCAGGAGGGGCGGCAGACGGAGCAGGCCCGCGGTGAGGCGCTCGCCGCCGCGCGGAAGGCGGCGCCGGTCGTGCTGTCGTACGACTACCGGCACCTGGACCGGGACTTCACCCGGGCCAGGGCCCTGCTGACCGGGCGCTTCCGTGACGAGTACGGCAAGACCACGAAGACGGTGGTCGCGCCGACCGCGACGAAGTACCACGGGGTGGTGAAGGCGACCGTGGCCGCACCTCCCGACGGCGGCGCCCCGGCTGTCTCCGTCGTGTCGGCCACCCCGGACAGGGCCGTCGTGCTGCTCTTCGTCAACCAGGTCACCGAGAGCACCCAGGTCTCGGGGCCCCGTCTGGACCTGAACCGGGTGCGGATGACGCTCACCCGGACGTCCGACGGCTGGAAGGTGAGCGGCGTAGACGCCCTCTGACCAGGCCTGTGTCAGTGCCCTCGCGCGGTACGCGCGGGGGCACTTTTTCGTGGGCTCTCTTGACAGTCCTCCCTCCCTCCAGGCAATCTTCCATTACGCAGAAAGTTACTTCCGCATTATGGAATTACAGGGAAGGGAGCGCCGCCCCCGTGGGATTCGCAGACCAGCGCTTCAACGTCAACCTGTCGATCCTCTTCACGGAACTCCCGCTCCTGGAGCGTCCCGCGGCCGCCGCCGCGGCGGGCTTCTCCGCGGTCGAGCTGTGGTGGCCCTGGATCGACTCCCCCACCCCCGCCCAGTCCGAGCTGGACGCCCTGAAGAAGGCCGTCGAGGAGGCGGGCGTCCGGCTCACGGGCCTGAACTTCTACGCCGGCCGGCTGCCGGGCCCGGACCGTGGCGCCCTGTCGGTCCCCGGCGAGGAGTCGGAGAAGTTCCGCGCCAACATCGACGTCGCGGCCGGTTTCGCGGCCTCTCTCGGCTGCGGGGCGCTCAACGCGCTGTACGGCAACCGCGTCGAGGGCGTGGATCCGGCCGAGCAGGACGCGCTCGCCCTGGAAAACCTGGTCCTCGCGGCCCGGGCGGCCGACCGGATCGGCGCGCTTCTTCTCGTCGAGGCACTGAACGAGCCGGAGTCGCCGCTGTACCCGCTGGTGAGCGCGCCGGCCGCGGTCGCAGTCGTGGACAAGGTCAACGAGGCGACGGGGCTCGGGAACGCGAAGTTCCTGATGGACCTGTACCACCTGGCCAGGAACGGCGAGGACCTGCCGTCGGTGATCGAGACGTACGCGGCGAAGACCGGTCACGTCCAGATCGCCGACAACCCCGGCCGCGGCGCCCCGGGGACGGGTTCGCTGCCGCTGGAGGAGCTGCTCGACCAGCTGAAGAAGGCCGGTTACGACGGCTGGGTGGGCCTGGAGTACAAGCCGGGCGACCGCCCGAGCGCGGAGGCCTTCGACTGGCTCCCGCGCGAAGCGCGCTGAAGGCGCCGACCCCTGACTTTGCCCAGCAGTTGAGAGAGGCACCCTCATGAGCAACGCACTTCCCAAGATCGCCTGGATCGGCCTCGGCATCATGGGCTCCCCCATGTCCGAGAACCTGATCAAGGCGGGTTACGACGTCACCGGCTACACCCTGGAGCGGGAGAAGCTGGACCGGCTGGCCGCCGCCGGCGGTACGGCCGCCGCCTCGATCGCCGAGGCCGTACGGGACGCCGACGTGGTGATCACGATGGTGCCCGCCTCCCCGCAGGTCGAAGCCATCGCCTACGGCCCGGACGGCATCCTCGAGAACGTCAGGCAGGGCGCCCTGCTGATCGACATGTCCTCGATCACCCCGCGGACCTCCGTCGACCTCGCGAAGAACGCCGAGGAGAAGGGCGTCCGCGTTCTGGACGCGCCCGTCTCCGGCGGTGAGGCCGGCGCCGTCGAGGCCGTACTGTCGATCATGGTCGGCGGTGAGCAGGCCGACTTCGACCAGGCCAAGCCGATCTTCGAGGCGCTCGGCAGGACCATCGTGCTCTGCGGTCCGCACGGCTCCGGCCAGACCGTGAAGGCGGCCAACCAGCTGATCGTCGCCGTCAACATCCAGGCGTGCGCGGAGGCCGTGGTCTTCCTGGAGAAGTCGGGCGTGGACCTGAAGGCCGCGCTGGAGGTGCTGGGCGGCGGCCTCGCCGGCTCGACCGTGCTGACGCGCAAGAAGGACAACTTCCTGAACCGCGACTTCAAGCCGGGCTTCCGTATCGACCTGCACCACAAGGACATGGGCATCGTCACCGACGCCGCCCGCACCGTCGGCGCGGCCCTGCCGGTCGGCGCCGTGGTCGCCCAGCTGGTCGCGTCGCTGCGTGCCCAGGGCGACGGCGGCCTGGACCACTCGGCCCTGCTGCGGGCCGTGGAGCGCCTGTCCGGCGCCCAGGTCTGACAGCCCCTCCCGGACTTCCGGGCCGCGGCGCCGCTGACACCTGTCCTGTCGCGCCCAGGCGGCGCCGCGGCCCGGAATCACCCTCACCACGGCACCGATTCAGTTCAACAAACTGTTGACGCCCAGATCGCCCCACTTCTAGGCTCCACAAAGCGGAAACAGGTTTCCGCTGACACCCGCACGGAAGGTCCACGATGTCGCAGCGCGTGCTCACCACCGAGTCCGGCGCCCCGGTCGCCGACAACCAGAACTCCGCCTCCGCCGGCGTCGGCGGCCCGCTCCTGATCCAGGACCAGCACCTCCTGGAGAAGCTCGCGCGCTTCAACCGCGAGCGGATCCCGGAGCGCGTGGTGCACGCCCGTGGCTCCGGCGCGTACGGCCACTTCGAGGTGACGGACGACGTCACCGGCCACACCCACGCCGCCTTCCTGAGCGAGATCGGCAAGCGCACCGAGGTGTTCGTGCGCTTCTCGACCGTGGCCGACTCGCTCGGCGGCGCCGACGCCGTCCGTGACCCGCGCGGTTTCGCGGTGAAGTTCTACACCGAGGAGGGCAACTACGACCTCGTCGGCAACAACACCCCGGTGTTCTTCATCAAGGACCCGATCAAGTTCCCGGACTTCATCCACTCGCAGAAGCGGGACCCGTTCACCGGCAGGCAGGAGCCGGACAACGTCTGGGACTTCTGGGCGCACTCCCCCGAGGCCACGCACCAGGTGACCTGGCTGATGGGCGACCGCGGCATCCCGGCGTCGTACCGGCACATGAACGGCTACGGCTCGCACACCTACCAGTGGACGAACGCGGACGGCGAGGCCTTCTTCGTCAAGTACCACTTCAAGACGAACCAGGGCATCCGCTGCCTGTCCACCGAGCAGGCGCAGGAGCTGGCGGGCAAGGACCCCAACTCCCACCAGACCGACCTGCTCCAGGCGATCGAGCGGGGTGTGCACCCGTCCTGGACGCTGTACGTCCAGATCATGCCGGCGGCCGAGGCGGCCGACTACCGCTTCAACCCGTTCGACCTGACCAAGGTCTGGCCGCACGAGGACTACCCGCTGCGGCGCGTGGGCCGCCTGGTCCTGGACCGCAACCCGGACAACGTGTTCGCCGAGGTCGAGCAGGCCGCGTTCTCCCCGAACAACTTCGTGCCCGGCATCGGCCCGTCCCCGGACAAGATGCTCCAGGGCCGGCTGTTCGCCTACGCCGACGCCCACCGCTACCGCCTCGGCGTCAACCACACCCAGCTCCCCGTGAACGCCCCCAAGGCGGTCCCGGGCGGCGCTTGGAACTACGGCCGCGACGGCTCGATGGCGCTCAACGCGCAGGGCCGCCACGCCAAGAACTACGAGCCGAACTCCTACGACGGCCCGGTGGAGACCGGCCGCCCGCTGTCGGCCCCGCTGGCCGTCCACGGCCACACGGGCACCCACGAGGCGCCCCCGCACACCAAGGACGACGACTTCTTCCAGGCGGGCGAGCTGTACCGCCTGCTGTCCGAGGAGGAGAAGTCCCGCCTGATCGCGAACATCGCCGGCGGCCTCTCGCAGGTCTCCCGCGACGACGTGATCGAGAAGAACCTGGCCCACTTCCACGCCGCCGACCCCGAGTACGGCAAGCGCGTGGAGGAGGCGGTCCGCGCCCTGCGCGAGGACTGAGCACCGGGAACCCGAGCAGCGTACGGGATCTGACCGGAAGTCATGGTTCCCGCACGCGGCCCGCGCGGCACGCACGGCGGCCCGGATGAGGGGTGGCCGCCGGGCGGAGAGCGCGGGCAGGGCGAGGACCGCGGCGGTGCGCGAGCCAGTGCGGTGGTCAAGGACCGGGCCCCTTCTCGACCAGAGGGAAGGGCACCCGGCTCCGTCGCCGCCACCGCGGTCCCACCCAGCCCCGCCCCTGGGGCCAACCCGCCCCGTCCGGCGGCGCGAACGACCTGTCGCGCCCAGCCTCGCGCCGCCGGACGGCAACCAACGCTCCCTGCACCGGGTCACTCCCCGGCGAGGGAGCGTTCGCCGTTACCGGGGCACCGGTCCGGCGTGCAGATCCATCCCCCGCGCCGCACGCTGAAGGCATGACTCATTACCCGCACATCGTGGTTCATCCCCCGGCGCTGGACGGCTCCCGGCGGGTCACCGAGGGGGACGTGGTGCTGGGGATCGCCTCGCATCTGGACGATGTCGTGGAGATTCTGCGCCTGGCCGACCTGGACCGGATCGAGGTGGAGCAGAGCGATCTGATCGAATGGCAGGGCGGCGGCCCGGACGACTGGCCCGGGCTGTCGGAGCACGAGCTGTGACGGCGGCGCGTACGGCAGCGGTCGTAGACCGGGTGCGCAACCCTCAAATCAACCTCTGAAGACCGCGGCGGAGGCTTCAACCACCCCTCGGCCAGGGCACATCAAGGGCACGCGGGGCCCGCCGGCACGGGGGCGGCGGGCCCCGTCCGGGGGTGTCTCATGGGTCGTACGCCATCGATTGCGCCGGCTGCGCCGGACCCGTACGCGGTCGCGCTGCTGAGCGGGGGCGACCGCGCCGCCGTCACGGTCGCCGTCCTCGGCCTGCACCTGCGAGGCGCGGTCGAGGCGGGCCGGCCGGGCACGCTGCGCAGGACCCGGACGGGCCGTGCCGAGCCCGTGCGGCATCCGCTGGAGAAGGCCGTCCGTACCGGCCTCTACCGGCCCGCCGGACCACGGGAGCTGCCCGGCCGGGCGGTGGTGCGGCGGGCCCTGGCCCGCATGCGGGCCGAACTCGCGGCGGACGGACTGCTGCGGGAGCTGCCGCCCCGCCGTACCCGCGCCACCCGCCGGCTGCTGGCGGAGCTGCGCGAGCGCCGCCCGCTGCCCGAGAGCCCGGACGGCCTGCCGGAGGAGGAGGCGCTGCTCGCCGTCGCGCTGTACGGCGAGCGGGCCCTGACCGTGCTCGTGCCGCACTTCGCACGCGAGGCCGGGCTCACCGGCCGGGGCGCGCTCGCCGACGAGGGCCGCTTCCCGTTCGGCCGGGGGAACAGCCTGCGCCACCTCATCAGTGGCGGGGACCCGTACGACAGTGCGGACCACGGCCTCGGCGGCTGGGGCGGGGACGACCGGGGCGGCGGCGCACACGGCGGGTACGACCACGGCGGCCACGGTCACGGCGGACACGACTTCGGGGGCGGGGGCGGCGGCGGGTTCGACTGAGGGCCCCGCGGGGCCGGCGGAACGGCACGGCGAAGGGGCGGCCCGTCTCCCCAGGCGGGCCGCCCCTCGTGTGCCGGACGCGTCAGACCTTCAGCGGCCTGATCGACGTCGGCGCGTGGCCCGGCTCGGTGGCCAGGTCCTCGAACTCGGTGATGTCGCTGATGTCCATGGTGCGGCTCATCGAGATGTTGGTGATCCGCTCCAGGATCGCCTCGACGACGACCGGCACCCGGTACTCGGCGGCCAGCTTCTTCGCCTCCTCGAAGGCGGCGCCCAGCTGGTCCGGCTCGGTGACCCTGATGGCCTTGCAGCCCAGCCCCTCGGCGACCTTGACGTGGTCGACGCCGTAGACCCCGATCTCGGGCGCGTTGATGTTCTCGAACTCCAGGTTGACCTGGAAGTCGATGTCCAGGCCGATCTGCGCCTGCCGGATCAGGCCCAGGTAGGCGTTGTTCACCAGCACGTGGACGTACGGGATCCGGTGCTGGGCGGCGACGGCCAGCTCCTCGACGAGGAACTGGAAGTCGTAGTCGCCGGAGAGCGCGACGACCGGGGAGTCCGGGTCGGCCTTGGCGACGCCGATCGCGGCCGGGATGGTCCAGCCGAGCGGGCCTGCCTGGCCGCAGTTGATCCAGTGGCGCGGCTTGTAGACGTGCAGCATCTGCGCGCCGGCGATCTGGGACAGGCCGATCGTGGTGACGTACCGGGTGTCCGGGCCGAAGGCCTTGTTCATCTCCTCGTACACGCGCTGCGGCTTCATCGGCACGTCGTCGAAGTGGGTACGGCGCAGCAGCGTGGCCTTGCGCTCCTGGGCGGAGGCGACCCAGTCGCCGCGGTCGGGCAGCCCGCCCTCGGCCTTCAGCTCCTTGGCGACCTGGACGAACAGCTCCAGCGCGGCCCTGGCGTCGGAGACGACCCCGTAGTCCGGCGGGAAGATCTTGCCGATCTGGGTGGGCTCGATGTCGACGTGGACGAACGTGCGGTCACCGCGGTAGACGTCCAGCTTGTAGCCGGTGTGGCGGTTCGCCCAGCGGTTGCCGATGCCGAGGACGAAGTCCGACTCCAGGAAGGTGGCGTTTCCGTAGCGGTGGGAGGTCTGCACGCCGACCATGCCGGCGTTCAGCTCGTGGTCGTCGGGCAGCGCGCCCCAGCCCATCAGGGTCGGCACGACCGGGGTCCGGGTCAGCTCGGCGAACTCCACCAGCAGGTCGGATGCGTCGGCGCCGATGATGCCGCCGCCGGCGACGATGACCGGGCGCTGCGACTCCAGAAGAAAGGTGATGGCCTTCTCGATCTGGGCGCGGGTGGCGGTGGGCTTGTAGACCGGCAGCGGCTCGTACGTCTCCGGGTCGAACTCGATCTCGGTGAGCTGGACGTCGATCGGCAGGTCGATCAGGACCGGGCCGGGCCGGCCGGAGCGCATCAGGTGGAAGGCCTGCTGGAAGACGCCGGGAACCTGCGCGGCCTCCAGGACGGTGACCGCCATTTTCGTGACCGGCTTGGCGATCGAGGCGATGTCGACGGCCTGGAAGTCCTCCTTGTGGATCACGTGGGTGGGCGCCTGCCCCGTGATGCACAGGATCGGGATGGAGTCGCCGATGGCGGAGTACAGGCCGGTGATCATGTCGGTGCCGGCCGGTCCGGAGGTGCCGACGCAGACGCCGATGTTCCCCGGCTTCGTCCGGGTGTAGCCCTCGGCCATGTGCGAGGCACCCTCCACATGGCGGGCGAGGGTGTGGCTGATGCCGCCGCCCTCCTTGAGGGCCTTGTAGAACGGGTTGATCGCCGCGCCCGGCACACCGAAGGCGTCGGTGACGCCCTCGCGCTTGAGGATCTCAACTGCCGCGCGGGCAGCGGTCATTCGAGCCATCGGGTACTCCTGCTTTCGGCTGACTGCGACTGTCGGATGCGCACTCCCGTCGCGCCCTACGGCTGCGCTATTCCGTATAGTGGAAAGTAGTTTCTACTATCTGGAAGCAATGTAGGTGGGTGGGCGAGAGGGCGTCAAGAGACGGCAACCAGGAGACGGCCGGTGTCCCAAGCGACGGACAGACGGGCGGCGGATGGAGCACGATGGGATCCCGGCCTCGACGCGATGCCTTGGAGTGGGCCATGCCCGAGAGCGTTCCGGTGCGCTGCCCCGCCTGCCGGCGCGAACACACGTACACCGCGCCGGCCTATCCCTGTGTGTGCGGCGCACAGGTCGCCCCGGCGCTGGACCGCCGGTCCGCACCGGCCGCCGTCGTCCACCGCGTCTGGGACGAGGACTGGATCACCGTCCGCTGCGGCTCCTGCGAACGCCCGGCCCAGTGGCCCCGCCCGGAGCTGGGATGCCCGTGCGGGACACTGCTGCGCATACCGGTGGCGCGGGCGGAGCAAGACGCCGCCGGCTCCGCCGTGCGCCCCGCCCCCGAGCCCCTCGTCATCCGCACAGCCCGTGATGCCGTCGCCGCCGCGGTGGTGTATCTGCGGCGGCTCGGTCATGAGGGGATTCGCCGCGCCGGCCAGCGGCCGCTGTCCGGGGTGGGGCTTGCCGCGCGCGGGCTGCTCGCCCAGGTGGATCCAGCGGCGCGCCGGGCCACGGTGCGGGACGTGGAATGTCTGTGGCTGACCGCCATGACGGAGTCCGTGAACTGCGTCTACTTCTCCCTCGCCGGGTACGCGGACGACGCCCGCGCACGCGCCGACGCCCTCGGCATCCCCCTGTTCGTCCTCGGCCCCTCGGGCGTCACCCGGCCGGTGAACGGCCCCGCCGAAGAGGTGCACGCCACGAGGCGCTGACCACCATGCGCCACCCCGGCCACCCGCACCCGGACACAACGAGGCCCCCGGGCCGGCGAGTCGAGATCCGAGACATCTCGCTCACGGGCCCGAGGGCCTCTCCTGTCGCACTTTGCCGCCCGTCATCCGGCCCCGCGGGTCGACGCCCGACCGGTCCTCCCGGTCGAGCGTCACTCCCCGCCGAGGGTCACGTCGGCCGCTGTGGCCGGAGACTGCTAGGCGCCCGTCACCACGTGCGTGTCCGTCGTGGTGGCCCCGGCGAAGTCCGTGTCCCCGCCGTAGGTCGCGGTGACGGTGTACGGGCTCCCCGCCGCGTCCGTGTAGGTGTGCGTGGTCGTCACGGTCCCTCCGGTGAGGGTTTGGGTGTCGGTCGGCGACCCGTCGCCGAAGTCGAACGTGACCGTCCCTGTCGGGGTCCCGGCCCCGGGAGCGACGGGCAGGACCGTGGCGGTGAACGTGACCGGCTCACCCACCACCGACGGATCCGGCGTATCCGTCAGCGCCGCGGTCGTCGCCGCCGCGTCGACGGTGTGGCTGCCCGTGGCCGTGGATGTGGTGTAGTCGCCGTCACCGCCATACGTAGCGGTGACGGTGAACGGGGACCCCGAAGTCGTCGCGTAGGCGTGCGCGGTGGTGGCGACACCACCGACCAGGGCCACCGGTGCCGAGACGTTGCCGTCACCGAAGTCGAAGACCACCGACCCCGTCGGAGCCCCCGTGCCCGGAGCCACGGGCGCGACGGTCGCGGTAAAGGTCACCGGCTCACCCACCACCGACGGGTCCGGCGCGTCCGTCAGCGCCGTGGTCGTCGCCGCGGGGCTGACGGTGTGGGTGCCCGTACCGACGGACGAGGTGAAGTCACTGTCACCACCGTAGGTCGCGGTGACCGTGAACGGGCTGCCGGAGGTGCTGGTGTACGAGTACGTCGCTGTCGCCGTGCCGCCCACCAGGGTCACCGTCTGGGACGGCGAACCGTCACCGAAGTCGAACGTGACCGCCCCCGTGGGAGATCCGGCCCCCGGACCGACAGGAGCCACCGTGGCGGTGAACGTCACCGGCTGACCCACGACCGACGGATCCGGCGCGTCCGTCACCGTCGTCGTCGTAGCGGCCTGGTTCACCGTCTGGGTGTCGGAACCGGTGGAGCCGGCGAAGCTCGCGTCGCCGCCGTAGGCGGCGGTGACGGTGAACGGGCTTCCGGTCGCGGAAGTGTAGGTGTGCGTCACCGTCGCCGTACCGCCCACCACGGTCACCGTCTGGGACGGCGAACCGTCACCGAAGTCGACGGTGACCGCCCCCGTGGGTGTCCCGGCACCCGGCGCCACCGGCGCCACCGTGACGGTGAACGTCACCGGCTCACCCACCACCGACGGGTCCGGCGAAGACGTCACGATCGTGCTGGTCGCCGCCTGGTTCACCGTCTGCGTGTCGGAGCCCGCGGAGGAGGTGAAGTTGCCGTCGCCGCCGTAGGTGGCGGTGACCGGGAACGGGCTGCCCGTGGTGGTGGTGTAGGTGTGCGTCACCGTCGCCGTGCCGCCCACCAGTGTGCCGCTCTGGATCGCCGACCCGTCACCGAAGTCGAACGTGACCGACCCCGACGGCGTCCCCGCACCCGGCGCCACCGGCGCCACCGTCGCGGTGAACGTCACCGGCTGACCCACCACCGAAGGATCCGGCGAAGACGCCACCGCCGTGCTGGTCGCCGCCTGGTTCACCGTCTGCGTGTCCGTGCCCGACGACGCGGCGAAGCTCGCGTCGCCGCCATAGGTGGCGGTCACGGCGAACGGACTGCCGGTCGTGGACGTGTAGGAGTGGTTGGCCGTCGCGGTACCGCCGACCACGGGCACCGTCACCGTCGCGCTGCCGTCACCGAAGTCGAACGTGACCGACCCCGTCGGAGAACCAGCCCCGGGAGCGACAGGAGCCACCGTGGCAGTGAACGCAACCGATTGACCTACCACCGACGGGTCCGGCGAAGACGTCACGGTCGTGCTGGTCGCCGCCTGGTTCACCGTCTGCGTGTCGGAACCGGTGGAGGAGGTGAAGTCGCCGTCGCCGCCATAGGTGGCCGTCACGGTGAACGGGCTGCCGGTCGTGGACGTGTAGGAGTGGTTGGCCGTCGCGGTGCCGCCGACCACCGGCACGGTCACCGTCGCACTGCCGTCACCGAAGTCGAACGTGACCGTCCCCGTCGGAGACCCGGCCCCGGGAGCGACAGGAGCCACCGTGGCGGTGAACGTCACCGGCTGGCCCACCACCGACGGATCCGGCGAAGACGTCACCGTCGTGCTGGTTCCCGCCTGGTTCACCGTCTGCGTGTCGGAACCGGTGGAGCCGGCGAAGCTCGCGTTGCCGCCATAGGTGGCCGTGACGGTGTACGGGCTGCCGGTCGCGGACGTGTAGGTGTGCGTCACCGTCGCCGCGCCGCCCATCAGGGTCACCGTCTGGGACGGCGAACCGTCACCGAAGCTGAGGGTGACCGACCCCGTGGGCGTCCCCGCACCCGGCGCCACCGGCGCCACCGTCGCGGTGAACGTCACCGGCTGGCCCACCACCGAAGGATCCGGCGAAGACGTCACCGTGGTGCTGGTCGCCGCCTGGTTCACCGTCTGCGTGTCGGAGCCCACGGAAGCGGTGAAGTTGCCGTTGCCGCCGTAGGTGGCGGTGACCGGGAACGGGCTGCCGGAGGTGCTGGTGTAGGTGTGGTTGACCGTCGCCGTGCCGCCCACCAGGGTCACCGTCTGGGACGGCGAACCGTCACCGAAGCTGAAGGTGACCGACCCCGACGGCGTCCCCGCACCCGGCGCCACCGGCGCCACCGTCGCGGTGAACGTCACCGGCTGACCCACCACCGACGGATCCGGCGAAGACGTCACCGTCGTGGTCGTCGCCGCCCGGTTCACCGTCTGCGTGTCGGAACCGGTGGAGCCGGCGAAGCTCGCGTTGCCGCCATAGGTGGCCGTGACGGTGTACGGGCTGCCGGTCGCGGACGTGTAGGTGTGCGTCACCGTCGCCGCCCCGCCCACCAGGGTCACCGTCTGGGACGGCGAACCGTCACCGAAGCTGAAGGTGACCGACCCCGACGGCGTCCCCGCACCCGGCGCCACCGGCGCCACCGTCGCGGTGAACGTCACCGGCTGACCCACCACCGAAGGATCAGGCGAAGACGTCACCGTCGTGCTGGTTCCCGCCTGATTCACCGTCTGCGTGTCGGAACCGGTGGAGCCTGCGAAGTTGCCGTCGCCGCCATAGGTGGCGGTGACGGTGAACGGGCTGCCCGTGGTGGTGGCGTAGGCGTGCGTGGTCGTCGCGACACCGCCGGCCACCGGCACCGTCACCGGTGCCGACCCGTCTCCGAAGGTGAACGTGACCGTCCCCGTAGGCGTCCCGGCCCCTGGTGCGACGGGCGTGACCGTGGCGGTGAACGTCACCGGCTGACCCACCACCGAAGGATCAGGCGAAGACGTCACGGTCGTGGTCGTCACCGCCGGCAGCACGGTCTGGGTGTCCGTGCCCGTGGAGCCGGCGAAGTTGAGGTTGCCGCTGTAGGTCGCGGTGACCGTGTACGGGCTGCCGGAGGTGCTGGTGTAGGTGTGGTTGACCGTCGCCACACCGCCCACCAGGGGAGCCGTCACCGCGGGCGAGCCGTCTCCGAAGGTGAACGTGACCGTCCCCGTCGGTGTCCCCGAGGCCGGAGCCACCGGCGCCACCGTCGCGGTGAACGTCACCGACTGGCCCACCACCGACGGGTCCGGCGACGAGGTCACCGTCGTCGTGGTGGCGCCCCGGTTCTGTACCGTGTGCGTGTCCGTCCCCGCCGACGGCAGGTTGTTGGCGTCCCCGCTGTAGATCGCGGTGATCGTGTGCGGGCCGACGCTCATCGTGTTCGTCGTGACCGTCGCCGTTCCCCCTACCAGCGGTGCCGTCAGCGTCGGCCCCCCGCTGATGACGAAGGTGACGGTGCCCGTCGGTGTGCCGGCCCCCGGCGGGACGGGCGCCACCGTCGCCGTGATGGTCACCGTCTGCCCGAAGTTCGACGGGTCCGGCGAGGAGGTCACCGTCGTACGGGTGGACGCCTTGACGACCGCCTGGGTCGTGAAGCCCGTCGAACCGGTGAAGGTGGAGTCACCGCTGTAGATGGCGGTGACCGGGTGGTTTCCGACGGACAGGTTGCTGACCGTCGCTGTGGCGGTACCGCCTACGACGGGCGCCGTCACGGTCGGCCCGCCGCTGACGACGAAGGTGACCGTCCCCGTCGGAGTTCCCGGCCCGAGCGGGATGACGGTCGCGGTCAGCGTGACCGGCTGACCGGCGACCGATGGATTCGGCGAGGAGGTCGCTAAGGTTACGGTGGCAGGCATGAGTCCGTCCTCCGAAGGATGTGGGGTGGTCGGTGCCCCCTGTCGTCCCCCGCCGGGGAACCGCGACTGGCGATGACGGGTGCTGAGCACCACAGAAGGCCGTTTCCGACGGAGAGATGGGCGGCCTCGGTCGGTACCACCAGTACGCGCACGACCGGTTCCGCCACGCCAGAACCACGACGCCCAAATCCCCCGAACGGCCGAGCGCGCAAGCCGCGCGAACGGCGCGGAGACCGCCTACGGCATCGGCGCGCAGGGATCACTGTGCGCTGGGCGGTGACACACAGGGGAACAACGCGCCGGTCCGGGAGCTGCTGGGCCCGGCCGGGTACTCCCGGCCGGGCCGCCGAAAACGAGTATCCCCCGATGCTCAGTCCGCCGCGTACTGCTCCCGCAGTTCCACCTTCCGCACCTTCCCGGACACGGTCATCGGGAAAGCGTCGAGGATCCGCAGCCGGCTCGGGATCTTGTAGTGCGCCAGCCGCCCCTCGCAGTACGCCCGCAGTTCCTCCAGTGTCAGCGGGTCCGCCGGATCGCGCGGGATCACGCAGGCGAGCACCTCCTCGCCGTACCGCTCGTGCGGCACGCCCACCACCTGGACGTCCCGGATCTTGGGGTGGGTGTAGAGGAACTCCTCGATCTCGCGCGGGTAGATGTTCTCGCCGCCCCGGATGATCATGTCCTTGATCCGGCCGACGATCTCGACGTACCCGTCCTCGCGCATCACCGCGAGGTCCCCGGTGTGCATCCAGCGGCCCGCGTCGATGGCCTCGGCCGTCCTCTCCGGCTCGTTCCAGTAGCCGAGCATCACGCTGTAGCCACGCGTGCACAACTCGCCCGCCGTGCCGCGCGGTCGGGTCACTCCGGTGGCCGGGTCGACGACCTTGACCTCCAGGTGGGGCAGGACCCGGCCGACGGTGGCGGTGCGGTGCTCCAGGTCGTCCTCGATCCGCGTCTGCAGCGACACCGGGGACGTCTCCGTCATGCCGTAGCAGATGGAGACCTGCTCCATGTGCATCTCGGCCACCACCCGCTTCATCACTTCCACGGGGCACGGGGAGCCCGCCATGATGCCGGTGCGCAGGGTGGAGAGGTCGTAGGAGGCGAAGTCGGGGAGGTTCAGCTCCGCGATGAACATGGTCGGGACGCCGTACAGCGACGTGCACCGTTCCCGCTGCACCGCCTCCAGCGTGGCCGCCGGGTCGAAGGACGGCGCCGGTATCACCATGCAGGCGCCGTGCGAGGTGGCCGCCAGGTTGCCCATCACCATGCCGAAACAGTGGTAGAAGGGCACCGGGACGCAGATGCGGTCCTGCTCGCTGTAGGCGATCAACTCCCCCACGAAGTAGCCGTTGTTGAGGATGTTGTGGTGGGAGAGGGTGGCGCCCTTCGGGAAGCCGGTCGTGCCCGAGGTGTACTGGATGTTGATGGGGTCGTCGCAGGACAGGTCCTCGTACGGCACGTCGGGCGTCGCCCGCCGCAGCAGTTCGTCCCAGCTGGGGTCGCCGATGTACACGACCTCGCGCAACTCGGGGCAGTTGCCCCGCACGTGCTCGGCCATCGCCCGGTAGTCGCTCGTCTTGTGGCGCAGGGAGGCCACCAGCAGCGAGACGCCCGACTGCCTGAGGACGTACTCGACCTCGTGGGTGCGGTAGGCCGGGTTGATATTGACCATGATCGCGCCGATGCGGGCGGTGGCGTACTGCACCAGCACCCATTCCGGGCAGTTGACCGCCCAGATGCCCACCCGGTCGCCCTTGGCGATCCCACCGGCCACCAGGGCCTGCGCCAGCTCCTCGACGGCCGCGCCGAATTCGGCGTAGGTCCAGCGCCGCCCCGACGGCACGTCGACCAGGGCCTCGCGGTCCGGCCAGGTCGCC
Organism: Streptomyces sp. NPDC052721; assembly: GCF_040678315.1. Lineage (NCBI taxonomy): Bacteria > Bacillati > Actinomycetota > Actinomycetes > Kitasatosporales > Streptomycetaceae > Streptomyces > Streptomyces sp. NPDC052721. The sequence goes on from NZ_JBFATL010000034.1 coordinate 60,323, forward strand.
ACGGCCCGGTCCAGGTTGGCGCCGATGGTGTCGCCGAGCAGGACGGTGGGGCTCGTCCCGTGCGTGTACGACAGCTGCGCGGTCACCGGAAGTCCTCCTCGCGGTACTCGTTCTCCGAGCCGGCCGCCGTGGCCTCGCGCAGCTCGATCCGGCGGATCTTGCCGGACACGGTCTTGGGCAGCGCGCCGAACTCCAGCCGGCGGATGCGCTTGTACGGCGCGAGCACGTCACGGGAGTGCTCGAAGATGACCTTCGCGGTGTCCGGGCCGGGCTCCCAGCCCTCGGCGAGGACGACGTACGCCTTGGGCACGGCGAGCCGCAGCTCGTCCGGGGCGGGGACGACGGCCGCCTCGGCCACCGCCTCGTGCTCCAGCAGCGCGCTCTCCAGCTCGAACGGACTCACCTTGTAGTCGGAGGCCTTGAACACGTCGTCGCTGCGCCCGATGTAGGTGAGGTAGCCCTCCTCGTCCCTGGTGGCGATGTCCCCGGTGCGGTAGTAGCCGCCCGCCATGGCCTCCGCCGTGCGGTCCGGGTCGCCGTGGTAGCCGGTCATCAGGCCGACCGGGCGTTCGGCGAGGTCGAGCGCGATCTCGCCCTCGCTCGCGCCGGGCGCGCCGGAGACCGGGTCGAGGAGTTCCACCCGGAAGCCGGGGCTGGGACGGCCCATGGAGCCGGTCTTCAGCGGCTGGCCGGGGCTGTTGGAGACCTGCACGGCCGTCTCGGTCTGCCCGAAGCCGTCCCGGACGGTCACCCCCCAGGCGCGCCGGACCTGCTCGACGACCTCGGGGTTGAGCGGCTCACCGGCGGCCACCGCCTCGCGGGGCGGGGTGGCCAGCCGGCCCAGGTCGGCCTGGATGAGCATCCGCCACACGGTCGGCGGGGCGCAGAAGGTGGTGACGCCGGCGCGGTCCATCTCCGCCATCAGCCGGGCGGCGTCGAAGCGGCTGTAGTTGAAGATGAAGACGGTCGCCTCCGCGTTCCACGGCGCGAACAGGTTGGACCAGGCGTGCTTGGCCCAGCCGGGCGAGGAGATGTTCAGGTGGACGTCACCGGGCTTGAGGCCGATCCAGTACATGGTGGCCAGGTGCCCGACCGGGTACGAGGTGTGGGTGTGCTCGACCAGCTTGGGGCGGGCGGTCGTCCCGGAGGTGAAGTAGAGCATCAGCGGGTCGTCGGCCAGCGTCGGGCCGTCCGGGACGAAGTCGGCGGGGGCCGCGTAGGCGTCCTCGTACGGCTCCCAGCCCTCCTGCGGCAGGCCGCCGACGCAGATCCGGGTGTAGGCGCCGGGCACGTCGGCGAACTTGGCGGTGTCCTCCGCCCGGACGACGGCGTGTTTCACCCGGCCCCGCTCCACCCGGTCGGCGAGGTCGGCCGGGCCGAGCAGCGGGGTGGCCGGGATGACGACCGCGCGCAGCTTCATGGCGGCCAGCGCGGTCTCCCACAGTTCGGCCTGGTTGCCGAGCATGACGAGGATGCGGTCCTCGGCGGCGACCCCGCGCTCGCGCAGCCACCGGGCCACCCGGTTCGACCGTGCGGACAGTTCCGCGAAGGAGAGCCGGGTCTCGGTGCCGTCCTCCTCGACGATGTGCAGCGCGGTGCGGTCGTTGCCGTCGGCGATCTCGTCGAACCAGTCCAGCGCCCAGTTGAAGTGCTCGGGCCGGGGCCAGCGGAAGCCCTCGTAGGCGGTGGCGTAGTCCTCGCGGTGTTCCAGCAGGAAGTCCCGTGCCCTGCGGAACATCTCCGTCGCCGTCGTCATCGGTTGTCCTCCTATGCTCCGGACCATTGCCGGGCGGCTCTGTGGCATCGTCTAATCCGTGATGCGGGTCTCACTACCCCCGAACGGGGGTGTGGGCGGCCGAAAGGGCGAACGGGTGACGGCAGACGCGGTGGGGACGGTGGAGATCAGTGGCGCGCTGGCCCGGCTGCGGCGGGCGACGGGACTCCCCGTGGCCTTCGGCGGCCTGGTGGAGTCCGGCCGGCCGCAGATCCGGATCAGTGAGCTGAGCGGCACGACCACGGCCGCGCTGCGCTCGCTCGCGGTGACCTCCGGCAGCGGGCTCGGCGGCAAGGCGGTGGCGCTGGCCCGGCCGTGCGCGGTGACCGACTACTCCCGCTCCCGCCGGATCAGCCACGAGTACGACGTACCGGTGGCCGCCGAGGGCATCCGCGCGGTGCTCGCCGTGCCGGTGGTGGTGCGGCGCCGGGTGCGCGGGGTGCTGTACGGCGCGCTGCGTTCGGCCCGGCCGCTCGGTGACCGCACGCTGGGCGCGGCGGTGGCGGTGGCGCGGGACGTGGAGCAGACGCTGGTGGTGCGGGACGAGGCGCGGGAGCTGCTGGCGGCGGCCCGGCCCGAGCGGACCGGCACCGGCGACGGTGCCGGGTGGGAACAGGTGCGCGAGGCGCATGCGGCGCTGCGGGCGCTGGCCCCCCGGATCGCCGACCGGGAGCTGCGGGCCGAACTGCTGGCCGCGTGCGGGTTGCTGACCGTGCCGCCGCGAGCCGGTGCCGTGACCCTGGCGCCACGCGAGGTGGACGTGCTGTCCTGGGTGGCGGCGGGGGCCACCAACGCGGCGGTGGCCGAGCGGCTGGGCATCGGCCCGGAGACGGTCAAGGGATATCTGCGTTCGGCGATGCGGAAGCTGGGCGCGCACACACGAGGGGAGGCGGTGACCGCGGCGCGCAGGGCGGGGCTGCTGCCCTAGGTCCTGTCGTCAAACTCCCGACGTCCGCCCGGAGGGCGGGCCGCGCGGCGTCAGGTGCGTGCTCTCGGCGTGCCGGGCCCGGGCCCTCGTACTGGATGTACTTGGGTCGGGGCCCGGTGCGGCGAGAGTGCGTGCATGGCGTCGCGCGGCAGACGGGAGTTTGACGACAGGGCCTAGCCCGAAGCCGGCCAGGAAACCTGACGGTCATGAAACCTGTCGGTTAGGAAACCTGACCATTCATCCGGCGTCACTTTGCATTTCCCTCTGCTTGACCGTTTGTTATTTCCCTCACCAGGGCTTCCGTCCGAATTTCCAGGATCGTTGCCTAGAATTTGGTCCGGACACGACACACGAGGGGAGCGGTGACCGTGCGACGGGACTTCCAGGAGCCTGCCAGGTGCCGCCCCGACCTGGTCATCGGCCGCGAGGAGCTGTTCGCCGGCGCCCGTGAGCAACTCGCCTCCGGGGGCAGTGTGCTGCTCCACGGCCCCGCCGGAATAGGGAAATCCACCGTCCTGCGGGCATTGGCCGAGGAATACGGAGCCACAGCGCGCACCGTGTTGCGCTGCTCGGCCACCGAGTCCGAATCCCACCTCCCCTTCCTCGCCCTCGCCGACCTCCTCGGCCTGGTGCTCGACGAGGTCTCCACGCGGCTGCCCGCCGCCCAGCGCACCGCCCTGGAGTCGGCGCTCACCGGCCGCGGCGAGTCCAGCCTCCAACGCGACGGCCTCGCCCTGCGCCTGGCCGTGCTCTCCGCGCTGCGCACCCTCGCCGCCCACGGCCCCGTCCTGGTCGTCGCCGACGACCTGCAGTGGCTGGACCCGGCCAGCGCCGAACTCCTCGGCTTCGCCGCCCGGCGCCTGGAAGGCACCCCGGTGCAACTGCTGTGCGCGGTCCGCACGGAGGGCCAGGAGAGCCAGGAGTACGACCGCCACCTGCGCGCCTGCCCGCCGGGCACCCTCACGGTCCGGCTGGGGCCGCTTTCCCGCACCCAGGTCGCCCAGCTGCTCGACCACCGCGGCCACGGCTGCCTGTCCCGCTCCACGGTCCGCGAGATCCACCGCACCAGCGGCGGCAACCCGTTCTTCGCCCTGGAACTGGGCCGCGCCCTCGCCGACAGCCCCACCCCGCCCCGGCCGGGCGAGCCGCTGCCCGTGCCGACCTCGCTGCGCGCCCTGGTGCTCAGCCGGCTGGACATGCTCTCGGTGGAGGCCCGCCGCACCCTGCTGGTGGCCAGCGCCGGCGCCCGCCCCACCCCCGCCCTGCTGCACGCGGCCGGCCGGGAGAACGCCGAGGCCGAGTGCGCCCAGGCCGCCGAACTCGGGCTGCTGGCCACCGAGCCGGACGCCCCGGCCGTACGGTTCGCGCACCCGCTGATCTCCGCCGCGCTGTACGCGGAGGCGCCCGCGCACGAACGGCGGGCCGCGCACGCGGCGCTGTCCACCGCCGCCTCCGACCCGATCGAACGGGCCCGGCACCTGGCCCTCGCCACCACCGGCACCGACCCGGAGGTCGCCGCCCGGCTCGCCGAGGCCGCCGCCCTCGCCCGGGACCGCGGAGCGCCCTCGGTCGCCGCCCAGCTGGGGCTGCTCGCCGCCCGGCACACCCCGGCCGACGGCGCCCCCAGCCCGGAGGAGCGCCGGCTGACGGCCGCCGAGGACGCGATCACCGCCGGCGAGGTCGACCTGGCCCGGGACATCGCTCGGGAGGTGCTCGCCCGGGCGACCGTGCCCGCCGACCGGGTGCGGGCCTGGATGATCGTCATCGACACCGCCGGCCACACCATGGCCGAGGTCGACGCCGTCTTCCCGCAGGCCCTCGCCGACGCCGGCGACGACCCCCGGCTGCTCGCCCTGGTCCACTACCAGCTGGCCTGGCGGGCGCTCATCGTGGAGGGCGACTTCACCGAGGCCCGGGAGGCCGCCGCGCACGCCGCCGAACTCGCCGCGCGCGGCAGGGACCGGCGCACCGAGCTGCTCTCCCTCGCTTTCCAGGCGCAGACCGAGACCCTGATGGGCCATCCGGAGGCGCCCCGCACCATCAAGCGGGCCCTGAAGGAACCCCAGGACCCCCGGGTGGCGTGGCATCACAACGGCGCGGGCAGTGCCCGTTTCCGCTGGCTGGTCATGGGCGACCAGCTGGCCGAGGCCCGGGCCACCGTCACCGCGCTGCTGCGCGAGGTCCGCCGGCGCGGCTCGGTGGAGAGCGAGGTGCACTTCCTGCGCGGCCTCGCCGAGACCGAGCTGCGCGCCGGGCACTGCGGGCGCGCCCTCGAACTGGCCCGCGACAGTCTGCGGCTCGCCCGGGACTCCGGGATCGGCGAGACCGCCTCGGCGATGCTCACCTCGCTCGCCGAGGCCTCCGGCGGCGATGTGGACCGCGCCCTCGCCCTCGCCCGGGAGGCGGTGGACCACGCCGAGGAGGACGGCGACCAGATGTACCTGTCCCGCGCGCTGGGCGCCCTCGGATACGCCCAGCTGGTGGCCGGGGACCCGGCGGGCACCGTGCGCTCGCTGCGCCGGGTGCGCACCCTGGAGCTGGGCCTGGGCATCACCGACCCGGCCCGGGGCCGCTGGCAGGGCGACCTCGCCGAGGCACTCGTGCGGACCGGTGAGGTGGCCGAGGCACAGGACGTCATCGACGTCAGCCGGGAACACGCGCTCAGGCTCGGCAGGGAGAGCGTCCTCGCCGTGCTCGACCGGTCCGAGGCGCTGGTGCGCGCGGCCCGCGGTGACCTGGAGGCCGCGCTCGCCCAGCTGACGTCCGCTCAGGACCGGCTCGGCAAGCTCGGTTACGGCCTGGAGGAGGCGCGGGCCGCGTTCGCGCTGGCCCGGCTGCGGGGCAGCCCACAGCCCGGACCGGCGGTGTTCGACGAGGCCACCCGGATGTTCCGGCGCTGCCGGGCGCTGCCCTGGCTGCGTCAGGTGGACGCATCCCTGGCCACTCCCGAACCGGAACCGGAACCGGCCGCGCCCGAGGCCCTGGACGCGCTGCACGGGCTGGCCGCGATGGAGCGTCAGGTCGCCGCGCTCGTCATGGAGGGCGCCACCAACCGGGAGATCGCGGCCCGGCTGTTCATCAGCGTGAAGACGGTGGAGGCCACCCTGACGCGGGTCTACCGCAAGCTGGGGATCCGCTCTCGGGTGGACATCGTCCGATTGGCGGCAGGTCACCGCGCGCCCTGAGCGGTGCTCTTGTTAACTGAGCCGGACCGAGGGTTTTCCCTCACCCAACCCCCTAGGGGGTTCCCTCATTGGGAGCCGAGGGTGCCGGGTCCTAGCGTAATGGGCGTGCCGCTCGCCCGGGCAGATGGGGGTCGGTCCCGCGACCCCCATGCAAACCCCCCACACAGACCCGCGCGAACCCCCCACCGGTGCAACCCCACTGAGGAGACTCATGTTCGGGCTCACACGTGCAAGAAAGACCGCCGCGACCGTGGTGGCCACCGCCGCCGCGGCGGCGTCCGCGCTGCTCGCCTCCCCCACGGCGAGCGCCGCGCCTCAGCCCATCGTCGGCGGTACGACCACCACGACGACCGCGTACCCGTTCATGATGCAGATCACGGACGCGTCCCAGAACCAGTTCTGCGGCGGCACCCTGGTGGCACCCAAGAAGGTGGTGACGGCCGCGCACTGCATGGTCGGCGAGACCACGAGCAGCGTCCGCGTGGTCGGCGGCCGGACCTACCTCAACGGCACCAACGGCACGGTGAGCCGGGTCAGCAAGATCTGGATCAACCCGGACTACACGGACGCCACCAACGGCGACGACGTGGCCGTACTGACCCTCTCGACGTCGATGCCGTACACCACCGCGAAGTACGTCTCCTCCTCCCAGACGAGCGTGTACGCGGCCGGCACCACCGCCCGCATCCTCGGCTGGGGGACCACCTCGGAGAACGGCAGCTCCTCCAACCAGCTGCGGACCGCGACCGTCCCGATCGTGTCCGACTCCAGCTGCCGCTCCTCCTACGGTTCGGACTTCGTCCAGTCCGACATGGTCTGCGCCGGATACACGTCCGGTGGCGTCGACACCTGCCAGGGCGACAGCGGCGGTCCCCTGCTCATCGGGGGCGTCCTGGCAGGGATCACTTCCTGGGGCGAGGGGTGCGCGGAGGCCGGTTACCCGGGTGTCTACACCCGGCTGACCACCTTCTCGGACCTGGTGACCGCGCAGGTCGCCTCGTGACCCGGAAGACTTCCCGAGCACCGCTCGGGTGACGGCCGGGGGGGGGGGGGGGGGGGGCCGCCGCCCCCCCCCCCCCCCCCCCCCCCGCCCCGCCCCCCCCCCCGGGCGCGCGCCCCCCCCCCCCCCCGCCGAGCCCGC
>NZ_JBFATL010000034.1:67360-97125 GCF_040678315.1 Streptomyces sp. NPDC052721
CGGGGGTCCCGGCGGGGGGGGTGGGCCCCCCCCCCCCGCCGCCCCGCAACGCCCCCTCTCCATGCGTTCCGGTCCCGTCGGCCGGCGCCCTCACCGCCGTACGACGTCGCCGAACCGGATGTCGTACGCGGCGCCCGGGTGCATGGGCGCGGCGGGAGGAGGGTGACGAGGGTGCCGCCGTCGAGCTTCCACGGACCGGCCAGGAAACCGTCGGCCGGCAGCGGGACGCGGGCCCTGAGCGTCGCCCCTACACCGACCGACCCGCGACCGACGACTTCGCGGCGTACGGTCGCACGCCCACCGCAGCCGTGGCAGCGCGCCGGCCGTTCACGGTGCGCGGTCGCACACGGACGGCAGCCACGTCAGGCCCGGGGTGGCGCTGAGGGTGTCCAGGGAGTGCAGGAGGTCCTCCAAGTGGCGGGGGTGGGCGAGGAATTCGATCGCCGCCTCGCCGAACGCGTCCCGTACCGCGGGCGGCATCGCGTCGGAGGCGTCGAAGCAGTGCACGGCCCGCTTGTCGCGGAGGGTGAGCGCCAGGGAGCGGCGCCAGTCCGGGTCGGCGCCGCCGGCGGGCGGGACGCCGGCGTGGACGGAGAAGCCGGACTGCTGGGCGCTCCAGCCGCGTTGGGCGTCGGCGGAGGCCAGATACCGGATCAGCTTCTCGGCCGCCGGGGTGGCGTGCAGCAGGGCGACGAGGTCCCCGGAGACCTCCCACGCGCGGTTGGCGGGGGCGCCGAAGAGCAGCTGGGCGGAGGGCTCGTAGCGGCCGTCGACGTCCTTCCAGGCGTGCTGGCGGCCCCGGATGAACGACGCCTGGTGCTCCAGCGTGCAGCCCCGCGGGCTCGTGGTGACCGGCCGCGACGCCGCCTCGTACGGGGTCTTCAGGGCCCGCCGGACGAGGTCCGGGTCGCCTCCCGCACCGATCAGGTCGCCCCAGGTGGTCCAGGCCGCCTTGACCTGCTTCGACCCCCAGCGCAGTTTGCCGCGCGCCCACTGCTCGTAGACGCCCGGGCCGTACCGTTGCAGCAGGATGTCCTCGATCCAGTCGGTGCCGGGCCAGCCGCTGGTGGCGCCGGAGCCCATGCCGACGCACCACGCGGCCGGCTGGTGCGCCGCCTGCTTCCGCTCCTGCTCTGCGGCGTCGGCCGGGTACCAGACGATGCTCTTCAGGTCGGCCTTGAGCGGGAACCAGTACACGTGCCGGTCCGCCAGCGGCATGGCCCAGGAGGTACCGAAGTCGCCCCGGTCCACGAGGTCTTCGAGCGGCAGGAGGTGTTTCTGCCGGGCGTACTCGGCGAGTTCGCCGGGGCCGGTGAGCACCACGACGTCGGGCGGTGTTCCGGCCTCGACGTCGGCGCCGAGCACCTGGCTCTCGGCGTTGCTGCCCTGGTAGTCGACGTGGATGTGGTGCTTCCGCTCGAACGGCTCGATGACCGCCTTCCGGAAGTTCTTCTCGTCCTCGCCGGTCCAGTTGGCCAGCAGGGTGACGGTCGGCTCCTGCCCGAGGGCGCGTACGCCCACCACGACGGCCGCCGCCAGCACGGCCAGGCAGCTCGCCACCACCGTGAGGACGCGGACCAGGCGGCGGGAGGGGCGGAACCGGGTTCCTGGGGCTGCTGTCGCGGAGCCGCCGGTGTGCGCGTTCACCGGGGCCTGAACCGGTAGTCGTCGATGTGCCTCCGCAGGCCCGTCTCGGCCAGTGCCATCAGCAGGACGCCTCCTATCAGGATCCACACTGCCGCCGACGCGCGGAAGCCGGTGTGCGCCAGGTACGAGGCGGTGTCCCGCCCCGCGTCGGGTATGAGCCGCCCGGGCAGCGGGCTGTCGAGCAGGTGCCGGGTGTCCGCCATCCCCTGCTGGGTCCATACGGTGAACAGCACGGCGGTGACGACACCGACCGCCAGCAGGGCCAGCGCGGCCAGGAGTTGGCGGTTGTACCGGCGCCGGAAGCGGCGGCGGAGGAAGAGCTGGGTCTCCAGCAGCGCGGCGCCCAGGGCGAGGGCCAGCAGCAGGGTGACGCTCCAGGCCAGCCACAGCAGCGGGCCGAACGAGGTCTGCCGGTGCACGGCCGCCCGCTGCTGCCGTTGCAGCGCCTTCAGACGGTCCTGTATGCCCGTGCCCTTCTCCGTCAGGATGCTGGTCGCGTAGCTGCGGTAGGCCTCGCGCAACAGGCTGCCGTCGGGCTGATGCTGCGACTGCTGGACCTTGACCGCGTAGACCGTGATCAGCCCGGCGATCGTCTGCAGGGCCTGCCGGCCCGCAGGCCCGCCCACGCCGTCGTCCGCCGCGGCGGCCGACAGGCTCTGCGCGGCGACCGAGATCTGCTTCTGGAAGTCGCTGGTCGGGGCGGGCGCGCCGGCGTCCCGCTCGGCCTGGCCGAGTGCGTACAGCGTGGTGTCCAGGGACAGGACGGCCGGGGCGCTGGAGGTGCGCAGCGGGTTCGCGTCGCCGTGCACACCCTGGTACGACACGAACAGCGACAGCGCGAGCAGGGCCGACAGGGCCAGCAGCAGCCGGTGACGGACGGCGAGGTCATGGGCGGTCGTGCTGCCGCCGTCCGCCGGGCGCGGCCCGGTACCGGGGAGCCGGACCCGCGGGCGGGCGAGGCGGCGGGGCGCCCTGCCCGGGGCGCGGCGGTCGGCGGGGCGGGCCCGTGCGGGGCGTGGGGTGGAAGGGGCTGTCGGCTGCGCGCCGGTCGCGGTGCCGGGTGTCGTCCCTCTGCCGGTGGTCATGCGGGCGCCCCTCTCAGCAGCCGGCCGCACTTGCCGCCGCAGTAGACGGAGTCGGCCGGACCGAGCCACTTGCAGCCCGGACACTCGACGAGTCCGTCGGGGCGGACGGGGAGGGGCGGATCGGCGGATCCGGGCGGGGTGGCTCCCTCCGGCGCGGCGGATCCGGGTGGGGCGGCGGAGCCCGGTGGGGTCGCGGCGGCGTCGGCGCTCCGCGCGGCGGCACGCCCCTGTCCCGAGCCCACCGCCGGGGATGGCGGGGGTGGTGTGGCCGCCGGCTGTTCCGGTGGCGTCGTCAGGGCGCTGGAGAGGATCAGGTGCTGCCAGTCGACGTCCTTCAGGCCGGTCCGGATCCGGCCCGTGCCCGGTGCGGCCTCGATCAGCCGGAGGGCGCCGAGCAGTTGGGCGTCGCCCAGTTCGGCGGCCAGCGCGAGCGCGCGGGCGAGTTCCCGGTCCGCGGTGTCACGGCCGTCCGTGCCGCGCAGCCAGGCCCGGTAGGCACCGGCGACGGCGGCGCTCGCCTGCTGGTACAGCTCGTGCCGGCGGACCCCGGGATGCTGCCGGGAGGCGTCCAGCGGGTTGTCGGTCCAGCGCACCAGGATGGGTTGCGGGGCGGGCAGCCGTACCGGCCGGCCGAAGTCGGGTACGGCGATCTCCACGGCGGCGAGCTGGAGGTCCTCGCCGGTCTCGCGGCCGGTCGGGTCGGCGGTCAGGACGACCTGGAAGTGCCGTACCTCGTCGCCCCAGGCCCGGGTGACGTACTCCGCGCCGCGCCCGCCGGAGCCGGCCGGGACGGGCGGCAGTTCCTGTTCGCTCGGCACCACCTGCTTCACCTGACGGATCACCGTGCCCGGGGTTGGGGTGAGCCGGATGCGTAGCTCGGGTACCGCCGTGCCGAGCAGCCCGGCCACCAACTCCTCGTAGGCGGCGGTCAGTTCGGACTCGGCGCGGACGGCGCGGGCGCGGCCGTGCAGCCGCCGGGTGATGCGCAGCAGCAGTTCGGCGTCCCAGTCGTCGCCGATGCCCCACGCGTCGCAGACGAACCGGCCCTCGCAGGCGTCGAGCGCGGTGTCCAGGGACATGGCGGCCCGGTGGTCGTGCTCGTTGCGCCCGTCGGTGAGCAGCAGGACGTGTTTCACGGGGGCGGGATGGTCCTTGAGCAGCCACCGGGCGAGGTCGAGCCAGGTGCCGATGGCGGTGCCGCCGTCCGCGTCCAGGATCCGCACGGCGCGTTCGGCGGCCTCGCGTTCGCCGGGACCGGCGACGGCGAGCACCGCGCTGCCGGCTCCGGGGTGGACGAGGGTGGCGTCGAACCGTCCGGAGAGCACGGCGAACGCGGTGCCGTCGGGCAGCATCCGGACCGCGGCGACGGTGGCGTCCTTGGCCGCGTGCAGTTTGGCGGCGGGGTGGAGCATCGAGCGGGAGGTGTCGACGATCAGCACCTCGGCGAGCGCGGGCCCGGTGCCGGGCGCGGGCGCACCGGGGCGTCCCGGGCGGCCCCGGCTCCTGACCCCGATCTCCAGGATGGCGTGCATCTCCGGGTCGGGGTGCCGCCCGGCGGGGTCCGGCGCGACCGGCAGTTCCTTCTGCTGGCCGACCGCGAGCGTCACCTCGGTCTCCTCGGCCACGGTCATCGCTGCCTCTTCCCAAGTGGTCCAGAAGGGTTGTCTCCTCCGGGCGTCGTGCTCCCGGAGGGCCGTACGGGGGTCAGAACGTGGTCATCGGCCGGACCGCGTGGGCCAGGTCGAGGAGCCGGCCGTGTGCGCCGGCGGTGCGGGCCTGCGCGGCCAGTTGCCGGAAGGAGTGCTCCAGCCGGGTGCGCAGGCTGTCCTCGTCCCCGGGTCCGAGGAGGTCCCCGGCGGGGAAGTCCGGTCCCCAGCCCTGGGCCGGCCGGCTGTGCAGGGCGTTCTCGCGGACCTCGGCGACCAGCCGGGCCCGGGACTCCCCGGCCGCCGCGCCACCGTCCAGGCGCAGTTCGGGCAGCCGCCGGACAGCGTCCCGCAGGCCGGCCGGGGTGGGCGGGTTGCCGTGCAGGATGCCGGCGCGGACGCGGACGGCCGCGATGCGGGCGGCGTCGTGGTGCCGGGAGGTGGCGGGCACCTCGTCGAGGACGTGGACGGCGGCGTCCCGGTCCCCGCCGGCCAGGTGACCGCGGGCCAGGCCGAACGCGGCGGCGGTGTGCGCGGAGTCCCGTTTCCAGACGGCTTCGTAGTACCGCATGGCCCGTGCGGGGCGCCCGCCGCCCGTGGGCGCGGAGCCGGCGTGTTCCGCGCAGTAGCCGAGGGCGAGTTTGGGCACGTACTCGCCGGGCAGGGCCCGGTAGACGGCGTCGAAGCGGGCGCCGGCCAGCTCCACCTCGCCCTTGCTGAGGTGCAGCACGCCGTGGTGCCAGGCGATGCGCCAGTCGTGTTCAGCGCGTTCGCCGAGCTGGGTCTCGGCCTCGGCGAGCCAGCTCTCCGCCGCCTGCTGCTCGCCCTTTCTGAGGTAGGCGCGGCACAGCCACAGCGCGGTCTCGGGGGTGCCGAGGCGGGATTCGCGGGGCCACTGCCGGGCGACCCGGTCGGGGGCGTCGGGCGGGAAGGTGTCCAGGAGCAGGGCGGCGCCGTCGTCGGGGTCGGGCAGCGGCTCGGGCAGGGCGCCGGCCACCTCGGCGGCGGCGGGCGGGGAGACGTCCAGGCCCGCGGGCTGCTCGCCGGGGCGGGTGGTCCAGTGGTCCAGGGCGGGGATGGCGCCGAGTCCGGCGTCGAGGCTGGCGCCGGTCGCGCGGAACCGCGTGGAGCTCTCCGGCAGCTGCTCGCCGAACTGGAGCGAGCGGAACTCGCGGAGCACTTCCCACAGTTGGCGGGACATCTCGGCGGCGGATCGGAACCGGGCGCGGGGTTCGGCGTGGGTGGCGCGGGCGATGAGGCGGCGGAAGGAGTCGGGGGCGAGGCCGCGGGCGGGTTCGGTGTTCCGGGCCAGGGCCTGGAGCGTCATGCCGACGGTGTAGAGGTCGCTGTCGACGTGCCAGCCGCGCCGGTCGATCTCCTCCTGGGGCGGGGCGAAGCCGGCCGTGTGGACGTAGGCGGAGGTGCGGTCGCCGATGGCGCGGACGGCGCCGAGGTCGATGACCTTGATGGCCCGGCCGAAGTGGATGACGTTGGCGGGCTTCATGTCGCAGTAGAGCAGCCCGCGTTCGTGCATGTACTGGAGGGCGCCGAGGATCTTGCAGCCGTAGGTGAGGACGTGGTCCAGCCGGGGGCGGCCGTGGAAGATCCGCTCGGCGTCGTCGGCGTCGAGGAGCTGTTGCAGGGAGCGTCCGCCGATGTAGTCCATGACCAGGTAGCCGGTGGGTGAGCGGCCGGGGGCCCGGTGTTCGGCGTAGGTGATGATGCGGACGATGTCGGGGTGGTGCAGGTCGGTCAGCGAGCGGCGCTCCTCGACGGCGGTGCGGCGGGCGAGGGCGTCGTGGACGTTGATCTGGCCCTTGAGGACGACCCGGTGGCCGTCGGCGCGGGTGTCCTCGGCGAGGTACACCCAGCCGAGGCCGCCGTGGGCGAGGCAGCCGAGGACCTTGTAGTGGTCGGCGACGATGTCGCCCCTGGTGAGCTGTGGCCGGAAGGAGTAGGGCGTGCCGCAGCGGGGGCAGCGGCCGGTGTCGCGGGCGGGCTGGCCGCCGTAGCCGATGCCGATGGTCATGGTGCAGCCGTTCGCGCCGCACCGGCGGCCTCCGGTGGGCGGTCGCGGGTCCTCGACGAGGACGTCGTCGGGGACGGGGACCTCGGGCAGGACGACCAGTCCGTGCTGGTCGAGTTCGCCGATGCCGGCGACGGCGTGCACGGCCGCCGGGCCGGGGGGCTCGGGCTCCTCGGCGGTGCCGGCCGGGGGCCGGGCCGGCGGTGCGGTACGCGGTTCGGCGTGCCGGTGGCCGCAGGTGTCGCAGTAGCCGGTGCCCATGATGCGGCCCGCGCAGCCGGGCCGGATGCACGAGGTCACGAGGCGCCCTCCTCACCGGGTGTGGTGGCGGAGCAGAAGCCGACGAACCGCTCGACGGCGGCCTCGGCCCGCTCGATGTCGCAGGGGGTCTGCCGCAGCAGCGAGACGGCCTGTTCGTAGAGCCGGTACGCCGCCACGACCCGGTCGCCCTGCGCGGCGGCCCGCTGCCGGCACAGTGGCCACTCGGCGCCGACGCGGCCGAGGAGTTCCTCGCGGCGGCGCAGCCGGGCGTCGAGCAGGCCGACGGCCTTCTCCAGGCGGCGCCGGCGGCGGCCGACGGCGTCCTCGAAGGTGAACAGCAGTCCGGCGCGCGCGGGTTCGCGTTCCTGGGCGGGGGCGTGGTCGATCCAGGCGCGCAGCATCCGGCTGCGCCGCACGCCGGCCTCGGCCCGGTCGAGCAGCTGCCGGGCGCCGGGCGGGGGCAGTACGCGGTCCCGGCGGGCGTCGAGCGCGGGCCCCAACTCGTCGGTGATCCGGTCGAGTTCGGTGTGCAGGCGGGCCCAGCGCTCGCGCAGCGGCCGGTGCACGAGGAACTCGGCGGCCTGCTCGGCCCGTTCGCCCGGGCCGCGGAACACCAGCAGCAGCCGTGCGCCCTGCCGGGCGAGCCGGTCCAGCAGGCCGAGCAGGACGTCGGGTTCGGCGGCCTCGTCGACGGCGACCAGGACGGCGGCGAGCGGGAGGCGCAGGGTGCCGAGCCGTTCGGGGCGGGGGTCGTCGCGGATACCGAGGCGTTCGGCGATCCGGTCCATGACCTCCGCGGCCGTCAGTCCCTTGACGTCCAGGGCGAGGTCCTGCGCGCCGGCCGGGGGCACGGTCTCGGGCGGATCATGGCTGACGGCGCTGGTGTTGCGGTGGGTGCGCAGCTCGCGGTCGGCGAGGGTGACGGCCCGTTGCAGGGTCCAGGCGCGGTCGCCGCGCGCGGGGACGACGGTGACGAGCACCGGCCAGCCCTCCCCGCGGAACCAGGAGGCGAGTTCGGTGGCGAACGCGACGTCGAGCCGGCCGGCGGCGGCGCCGGTGCCGGTGCGCAGCCGGGGGTCGACGGCCTCGGCGCCGTCGGTCCAGGCGGCGACCTGCGGCAGATGGCTGAGGATGGTCTCGGTGGGGCTCATGTAGCTGAAGGCGGAGCCCGGGCCCTCGTCCACGCTCAGGACGATGCCGATGACCTGGTCGGTGGCGTGGTCGACGACACCGCCGCCGCTGAAGCCGTCGTCGGCGAGTTCTTCGGGGGTGATCGGGCGCAGTTGCACCTGGCTGTCCCGGCCGCGCGCGGCGACCAGGGTGGCGCCGTGCCAGCGCCCGCCGTCGTCGCCGCGCGGAAATCCGTACATGCTGACGGGACCGTGGGGGGCGGCGAGCCGGTAGAGCCGGGTGGTGTGCTCGGCGGGCAGTGGTGCGGCCAGGCGCAGCAGGGCCAGGTCGCCGCTGCGGTCGCCGAAGGCGTCCTCGCTCTGGGGGACGTGTTCGTCCGGGCGGACGGTGGCGGCTACGGCGGCCAGGCCGGGGACGCCGACCAGGCGGACGGTGTAGCGGTGGCCGGCCCTGACGACGTGTGCGGCGGTGAGGACCCGCTCGGGGGCGAGCAGCACGCCCGCGCCCAGGACCCGGCCGTCCGGTGTCTCGATGCGCGCGATCCAGGACGGTGTCCGTAAGCGCGATGCGACGACTCGCTCCCCCGTGCGCGTCATGGTCCTGAGGTTACTCCGCGTACCCGCCCGGTACTACTGGTGTGCACGGGGTCGTTGCGGAAGCCGGACAACCGGACTCGAACGAGTGCACTATACACACGGTGTATAGTCCGGGCATGCCTCTGACGACCGACACGATCTCGACGCCGATGCACGCGACCAGTGACGCGCACAGGAAGATGCGCGGAACGCGCCGAAGGTTGCGCGGCTGGGCGCTCGCGTCCGCCGCCGCCTGCCTGGCGCTCACCCTGTCCGGCTGCGCCCAGGTCGACACGACCGCCCCGAGCACCGCCCGCGCCGAGGCGGCGCACGGGGCGCCGGCCCGGTTCGGGACCGTCGACTGCCGCCAGGCCAAGTGCATCGCGCTCACCTTCGACGCGGGGCCCAGCGAGAACTCGGCGCGGCTGCTCGACATCCTCAAGGAGAAGAAGGTCCCGGCCACCTTCTTCCTGCTCGGCAAGCGGCACATCGAGAAGTACCCGGAGCTGGTCGAGCGGATGGCGGCGGAGGGCCACGAGGTCGCGAGCCACACCTGGGACCACAAGATCCTCACCCGGATATCGGACAAGGAGATACGTGAGGAGCTGACCCGGCCCAACGAGGCGATCGAGCGGCTCACCGGGCACAAGCCGACCCTGATGCGCCCGCCGCAGGGCCGGACCGACGCCGACGTGCACAAGATCTGCAAGGAGCTGGGCCTGGCGGAGGTGCTGTGGAGCGTGACCGCCAAGGACTACACGACCAACGACTCGGCGC
Organism: Streptomyces sp. NPDC052721; assembly: GCF_040678315.1. Lineage (NCBI taxonomy): Bacteria > Bacillati > Actinomycetota > Actinomycetes > Kitasatosporales > Streptomycetaceae > Streptomyces > Streptomyces sp. NPDC052721. The sequence goes on from NZ_JBFATL010000034.1 coordinate 76,509, forward strand.
TGATCACCAAGCGGGTCCTCGACCAGTCGTCCCGGGACGGGATCATCCTGCTGCACGACATCTACCACGGGACCGTGCCGGCCGTGCCCGGCATCATCGACGCGCTGAAGGCGCGCGGCTACGTCTTCGTGACCGTCCCTCAGCTGCTGGCGCCCGGCAGGGCCGAGCCCGGCGAGGTGTACCGCCCGTAGCCTCCCCCGCGGCTCAGAACACCACCGACCAGCCCTCGCGGGAGGCGTGTTCGGCGGTGTAGGAGACGCCGTGGACCTTCAGGCCGGCCGCGTCGAGGAGCGTGATCTCGCCACCCTGGTTGCCGAGTGGGGTCTCCGCGGTGAGCGGCACGGTCAGGCAGCCGCCGGGCGTGAGCGGGGCCGTGGCCGGGACCGGTGAGCCGTGGCCGAGGCGGCTGACGATCCGCCAGCCGGTCAGGTCCACGGGCTGCGGCGAGGCGTTGAGGAGGGTCACGGTCTCCGCCTCGGGAGCGGGGCCCTTCGGGTTGACCATCGCCGCGACGATCATCACGGGCCGCGCGCCGGTCGTGGGCCGGGTGCCCTCGACGTCCTCCAGGGTGTGCCCGGTGGTGTCGTCGGTGTGCCAGGACTGGCTCTGGAAGGCCAGGAAGATGCCGACCCAGCGGGACTGCGCGGGGAAGCGCAGCAGAAGTCCGCCGTCCTGCCACACGCCGTCGTCGCCCCTGAAACGGCGGCTGTTGCCCTGGTTCATGTGGACGTCGTGCACGCCGTTGCCGGGCAGGAAGCCGAACACCTTGTCCTTCACGGCGGGTTCGGGGCCGAAGCGGGAGCCGAAGACGTACGCCCGCGACTCCGGGTCCGCCACCGCGCGCTGCACGTAGTGGTCGAGGAGGTCGGCGAGGTCGTTGTCCGGTCCCTCGACGTCCGGCGGGAGCGACCGCATCCCGGCGGGGTCGAAGAGGTTGCCGCGCACGAAGTCGAGAGTCGGGCCGCCGGGACCGGCCGGCAGGGTGTTCCAGCCGCCGGGCAGACCCTCCAGGGCGGCGGTCAGCGGGTGCCGGAAGTCGTCGGCGACGAGGTAGAGCAGTTCGGAAGGGTGCTCCTGGGAGAGCACGTTGACCGCGGCCCGGTAGTGCGTGCCGTGGTCGTCCGTGAGGTGGATCTGGTAGTGCGGTGTCTCCCGCGCGCCCTCGCGCCGTGTCTCGACGACGCGGGCGATCAGAACGCCGTAGTTCTTCACCGGCATGGCGACCAACTCCCCCGTACGACGGGCCGGTCGGCCGGCCCGTGGCAGGAAGCGTAGAAGCAGGATCCCCGTGGCGCCGCCCCGCGCACCCACTGTTTCAGAATACGACCCCTCACGGACACCTGCTACGCGAGCGGGGCGGGACGGCGGGTGAACGCGCGGGTGACCGGCGTCCCTTGCCTACGATCGTGTCGTGCCCGCCTTCTCCCTCGAACGTACGGTCCCGCTCCCGCCCGGCGAGGCGTGGCGGCGGCTCACGGACTGGCCGCGCCACGCCGGCGCGGTCCCGCTGACCCGGATCAGGGTGCTCACACCCCCGCCGACCCGCGAGGGCACCCGCTTCGTGGCCCGGTCGGGGCTCGGCCCGCTCGCCCTCGACGACGTGATGGAGGTGACGGTGTGGCGCCCACCGGCCGACGACGAGCCCGGCCTGTGCCGCCTGGAGAAACGCGGCCGGCTGATCCTCGGCTGGGCGGAGATCGAGGTCCGCCCGGCCCTCGGGGGCCGCAGCCGGGTGGTATGGCGAGAGGACCTGAGCGTCCGCTTCCTCCCCCGAGCCTTCGACGGCCCGTTGAAGTCAGCCTCCCGCCTGCTGTTCGACCGGGCGGCGAACCGTCTGCTGAGCCACGGGTGAGCGAGGGGCGGGGCGTCGGGCGCCGGGCATGCGCCGGCCGACGGACGCGGTGACCTGACCGCCCGTCGGTGGGGTGGGGATCCCTGCCCCACGGGACGTACCCGGCCCGGCCGACGCGTGGACCGAGGTGAGCCAGCTGGAACCCGGCCCACTGGGCGGCGCGAGCAACCACAGCGAGCGAACCGAGCCGACCGCCGGGCGCGCCTCAGGAACGGATGAGCCGACTGCCTGAACGTGCCGAGCGCACCGTCACGACGGGCGTGGCCCGCTCGGGGATGCGCGAGCCGACCGCCCGAGCCTGCCCAGCCGACCAGCACCGCAGGCCTGGCCCCCCCCACTCGGGCACGCGCGTCAGCCGACCGCCCGAGCCTGCCCAGCCGACCAGCACAGGCAGACGCGTACCGCGCGCCGGAACACGCGAGCCGACCATCACGGCCGGCGCGGCCCCCCGCTCGGGGATGCGTCAGCCGACCGTCACGGCCGGCGTGGCCCCCCGCTCGGGCACGCACGTGAGCCCACCGCCCGAGCCTGCCGAGCCGACCAGCACTGCGGGCCTGGCCCCCGCTCGCACGCACGCGAGCCGACCGCGAACACGGGCTTGAGCCAACCGGGCGGGCGGGAGCCGGCGTGACCGGCCGCCGGGAACGCGTTCGAGTCGGCCCTCGTGGCGGACGTGCGCCGGCCTGGGAGCGTGACCTGGGTCGGTGCCGGTGGGTCGGGGCGCCTCCGCGGCGCTCAGTCCTTGCGGCCCGTCAGGGCCACCGTCACGCCCAGGCCGATCATGGTCAGGCCGCCCGTCCCGCCGACCGCGGACAGGCGGCGGGGGGAGCGGGCGAACCAGTCGCGGGCGGCTGAGGCGGCCAGGCCCCAGACGGCGTCGGAGATCACCGCGATGGCGTTGAAGACGAGCCCGAGCAGCAGCATCTGCGCCGGGACGTGACCCTGCTCGCGGTCCACGAACTGGGGCAGCACGGCGGCGAAGAAGACCATCGTCTTGGGGTTGGCCACGCCGACCGCGAATCCCTCCCCCAGGGTGCGCAGGCCGCCGCGCGCCGGGCCGGACTCCGTGACCGTGGCCCGCAGCGAGCCGCGCTGCCGCCACGCCTTGACGCCGAGGTACACGAGATACGCGGCGCCCGCGAGCTTCAGGGCGGTGAAGACGAGGACCGAGCGCTCGACGACCGACCCGATGCCGAACGCCACGGCGACGACGAGCAGGTACGCGCCGAGCGTGTTGCCGACGACGGTGGTCAGCGCGGCCCGGCGGCCGTGGGCCAGGGCCCGTCCGATCACGAACAGCACGCTGGGGCCGGGGACGATGATGAGCAGGAAGGAGAGGGCGGCGAAGGCCGCGAGACGGTCGGGGGACACCATGCCGTCATGCAACACAGGGACGACGGCGGTCGGCAAACACTTTTCAGGCCACCGACCCGATCCGCCCCTCCGGCCGCGTGGCCGTGTCGTGGTGGATGGGGATGCGCGCGCCGGTCAGCGACACCCCGCTGCCCCCGCGCCGGCTCGCGACGATCTCCGCCGCGATGGACAGCGCCGTCTCCTCCGGTGTGCGGGCGCCGAGGTCCAGGCCGATCGGGGAGCGCAGCCGGGCCAGCTCCAGCTCGGTGACGCCGACCGCGCGCAGCCGCTCGTCGCGGTCCAGGTGGGTACGGCGGGAGCCCATCGCGCCGACGTAGGCGACCGGCAGCCGCAGCGCCAGCTTCAGCAGCGGTACGTCGAACTTGGCGTCGTGGGTGAGGACGCACAGGACGGTACGGCCGTCGACCTCGGTGCGCTCCAGGTACCTGTGGGGCCACTCGACGACGATCTCGTCGGCCTCGGGGAAGCGGGCCCGCGTCGCGAACACCGGCCGGGCGTCGCACACGGTGACGTGATAGCCGAGGAACCTGCCGATCCGGACCAGCGCCGACGCGAAGTCGATCGCGCCGAAGACGATCATCCGGGGGGCGGGGACGGAGGATTCCACCAGGACCGTGAGCGGGGCGCCGCAGCGCGAGCCCTGTGCGCCGATCTCCAGGGTGCCGGTGCGGCCCGTGTCCAGGAAGGCGCCGGCCTCGGCGGCGACCGTGCGGTCCAGCTCGGGGTGGGCGCCGAAGCCGCCGTCGTACGACCCGTCGGGCCGGACCAGGAGGGCCCGCCCCCGCAGCTCGGCGGGCCCCTCGGCGATCCGCGCGACCGCCGCCGCCTCCCCTCGGGCGGCGGCGGCCAGCGCGGTCGCGAACACCGGCCGGGCGGGACCGTCCGCCCTGACCGGCGTGACGAGGATGTCGATGACACCGCCACAGGTCAGGCCGACCGCGAAGGCATCCTCGTCGCTGTACCCGAAGCGTTCGAGGACGGTGTGGCCGTCCTCCAGCGCCTGTTGGCACAGCTCGTACACGGCGCCCTCCACGCACCCGCCGGAGACCGAGCCGATCGCCGTGCCGTCGGCGTCCACCGCGAGGGCGGCGCCGGGCTGGCGCGGGGCGCTGCCGCCGACGGCCACCACGGTGGCGACGGCGAAGTCACGGCCCTGCTCGACCCACCGGTTCAGCTCCTCGGCGATGTCCAGCATCTGTCGGTCTCCTTGAGAGGGTGGGAGGTATGAGGACGGCTAGTGGACGCCCAGCCAGGCCTCGATGGGGTGGAGGGCGAAGTAGACCAGGAAGACGACCGTCAGGCCCCACATGAAGGCACCGATCTCGCGGGCCTTGCCCTGGGCCGCCTTGATGACGGCGTAGGAGACGACGCCCGCGGCGACACCGGTGGTGATGGTGTACGTGAACGGCATGAGGACGACGGTCAGGAAGACCGGGATCGCGGTCGCGCGGTCGGCCCAGTCCACGTGCCGGGCGTTCATCAGCATCATGGCGCCGATGACGACCAGCGCGGCGGAGGCGACCTCCTGCGGCACGATCGCGGTGACCGGGGTGAAGAACAGGCAGGCCGCGAAGAACAGGCCGGTGACGACGGAGGCGAGACCCGTGCGGGCTCCCTCGCCGACGCCCGTCGCCGACTCGATGAACACGGTCTGGCCGGAGCCGCCCGCCACACCGCCGATCGCGCCGCCGGCGCCGTCGATGAACAGCGCCTTGGACAGGCCCGGCATCCGTCCCTTGTCGTCGGCCAGTCCGGCCTCGGTGCCGACGCCGATGATGGTGGCCATCGCGTCGAAGAAGCCGGCGAGCACCAGGGTGAAGACGATCATGCCGATCGTCATCGCGCCGACCTGGCCCCAGCCGCCGAACTCGACGTTCCCGAAGAGTGAGAAGTCGGGCATCGAGACGGCGCCGCCGTGCAGTCGGGGGGCGCCGCCCGCCCACTGGCCCGCGCCGATGACACCGAGGCCGTTGAGGACGGCGGCGACGACCGTGCCGGAGACGATGCCGATGAGGATGGCGCCGGGGACGTTCCGGGCCTGGAGCATGAAGATCAGCAGCAGGGTGCCGGCGAAGAGCAGCACCGGCCAGCCGGCGAGTTCACCGGCGGGGCCGAGGGTGAGCGGGGTGGCCTTGCCCTGGTGCACGAAGCCGGACTTGTAGAAGCCGATGAGGGCGATGAACAGGCCGATGCCCATGGTGATGCCGTGCTTGAGCGCGAGCGGGATCGCGTTCATGATCATCTCGCGCAGGCCGGTGACGACCAGCAGCATGATGACCACGCCGTACAGCACGCACATGCCCATGGCCTGCGGCCAGGTCATGACGGGGGCGACCTGCGAGGACAGCACGCCGGAGACGGAGAGGCCGGCGGCGAGGGCGAGCGGCACCTTGCCGGCGAGACCCATCAGCAGCGTGGTGAAGGCCGCCGCGAACGCGGTCGCGGTGATCAGCGCCTTCTGGCCGAGCGTGTCCCCCGCCGCGTCCTTACCGGACAGGATGAGGGGGTTGAGCAGGAGGATGTAGGCCATCGCCATGAAGGTGGTGATGCCGCCGCGCACCTCACGCGCGACCGTGGATCCTCTTCTGGATATGTGGAAGTACCGGTCGAGCCAGGACCGCCCGGCCGGGACGCGGCTGCCTTCGCCGGCGTCCTCGGCTGCGGTCCTGGGCTCCACTGACTGGGTCATGGGCCAACTCCCAAGGTTCATAGGGGCACCCGTGTCATGCCTTCGGCCATGCGCGGGCTTTGGGAAGGACGACCCGGGGGACGGCCCGAGACGAACAGTGGGGGTTGGGGGGACGGAGTCCCCCCGGGAGAGCACCGGTCGTGTCCCCGAAGGGCTACGCGGTCCCCGTCAGGTGCTCGGGCCGCACCGGCGTGCGGTTGAGCTCCAGCCCGGTCGCGTTCCGGATCGCCGCGAGGACGGCCGGGGTGGACGACAGGGTCGGGGCCTCGCCGATGCCGCGCAGCCCGTACGGGGCGTGCTCGTCGGCGAGTTCGAGCACGTCGACCGGGATGGCCGGCGTGTCGAGGATGGTGGGGATCAGGTAGTCCGTGAAGGAGGGGTTCTGGACCTTCGCGGTCTTCGGGTCGACGATGATCTCCTCCATCACGGCCACGCCCAGGCCCTGGGTCGTACCGCCCTGGATCTGGCCGATGACGGAGAGCGGGTTGAGGGCCTTGCCGACGTCCTGGGCGCAGGCCAGTTCGATGACCTTGACCAGGCCGAGTTCGGTGTCGACCTCGACGACCGCGCGGTGGGCGGCGAAGGAGTACTGGACGTGTCCGTTGCCCTGGCCGGTGCGCAGGTCGAAGGGCTCGGTCGGCCGGTGCCGCCACTCCTCCTCGACCTCCACGGCCTCGCCTTCGAGGACGTCGGCCAGGTCGGCGAGGACCTCGCCGCCGTCGGTGACGACCTTGCCGCCCTCCAGCAGCAGCTCCGCCGTGGCCCAAGCGGGGTGGTAGGAGCCGAACTTGCGCCGGCCGATCTCCAGGACCTTCTCGCGGACCAGCTCGCAGGCGTTCTTGACGGCGCCGCCGGTGACGTACGTCTGCCGGGAGGCCGATGTCGAACCGGCCGAGCCCACCCGGGTGTCCGCCGGGTGGATCGTCACCTGTGCGACGCCCAGCTCGGTGCGGGCGATCTGCGCGTGGACGGTGACACCGCCCTGGCCGACCTCCGCCATCGCGGTGTGCACGGTGGCGACGGGCTCACCGCCCACGACCTCCATGCGCACCCTGGCGGTGGAGTAGTCGTCGAAGCCTTCGGAGAAGCCGACGTTCTTGATGCCGACCGCGTAGCCGACCCCGCGTACGACGCCTTCGCCGTGGGTGGTGTTGGACAGTCCGCCGGGCAGCTGCCGTACGTCGGCGCCCTCGCTGGACTCCCACTGGCGCTCCGGCGGCATCGGCATCGCCTTGACGCGGCGCAGGAGTTCGGCGACCGGCGCCGGGGAGTCGACCGGCTGCCCGGTCGGCATGACGGTGCCCTGCTCCATGGCGTTGAGCTGCCGGAACTCCACCGGGTCCATGCCGAGTCTCTTCGCCAGCTTGTCCATCTGCGCCTCGTAGGCGAAGCACGCCTGGACCGCGCCGAAGCCGCGCATGGCGCCGCAGGGCGGGTTGTTGGTGTAGAGGGCGATGGCCTCGATGTCGACGTCGTCGATGACGTACGGGCCGACGCTCAGCGAGGAGGCGTTGCCGACGACCGCCGGGGAGGCGGAGGCGTAGGCGCCGCCGTCCAGGACGATCCGGCACTTCATGTGGGTCAGCTTGCCGTCGCGCGTGGCCCCGTGCTCGTAGTACAGCTTGGCCGGGTGGCGGTGGACGTGTCCGAAGAAGGACTCGAACCGGTTGTAGACGATCTTCACCGGCTTGCCGGTGCGCAGCGCCAGCAGGCAGGCGTGGATCTGCATCGAGAGGTCCTCGCGGCCGCCGAAGGCGCCGCCGACGCCGGCCAGCGTCATGCGCACCTTCTCCTCGGGCAGGCCGAGGACGGGCGCGATCTGGCGCAGGTCGGAGTGGAGCCACTGGGTGGCGATGTAGAGGTGGACGCCGCCGTCCTCCTCGGGCACGGCGAGGCCGGACTCGGGGCCGAGGAAGGCCTGGTCCTGCATGCCGAAGGTGTACTCGCCCTCCACGATCACGTCGGCCCGCCTGCGGGCCTCCTCCACGTTGCCGCGGACGATCGGCTGGCGGTGCACGATGTTCGGGTGCGGGACGTGCCCGGCGTGGTGGTCGGCGCGGTTCTCGTGGACGAGGATCGCGTCCGGGGCGGTCGCGGAGGCCTCGTCGGTGATGACGGGCAGTTCCCTGTAGTCCACCTTGATCTTGGCGGCGGCGCGGCGGGCCGTCTCCGGGTGGTGGGCGGCGACGATGGCGACCGGCTCGCCGTGGTGGCGCACCTTGCCGTGCGCGAGGACCGGGGTGTCCTGGATCTCCAGGCCGTAGTTCTTCACCTCGGTGGGCAGGTCGTCGTACGTCATGACGGCGTACACGCCCGGCATGGCGAGGGCCTCGGAGGTGTCGATCGAGACGATCTCGGCGTGTGCGACGGTGGAGCGCAGGATCTGGCCCCAGAGCATGTCCTCGTGCCACATGTCGGACGAGTACGCGAACTCGCCGGTGACCTTGAGGGTGCCGTCCGGGCGGAGCGTGGACTCGCCGATGCCGCCCCTGGTCTGCGAACCCTGGGTGATCTTGGTGGGTGCACCGTTGGCCGGCATGCTCAGACCCCCTCGGACTGCCGTGCGGCCGCCAGGCGGACCGCGTCCATGATCTTCTCGTAGCCCGTGCAGCGGCACAGGTTGCCCGACAGCGCCTCGCGGATGTCGGCGTCGGTCGGGTTCGGGTTGCGCTCCAGCATCTCGTCGGCGGCGACGAGCAGGCCCGGGGTGCAGAAGCCGCACTGGACGGCGCCGGCGTCGATGAACGCCTGCTGGACGGGGCTCAGTTCGGTGCCCTCGCCGGTCTGCGAGTCGGTGCCCTTGGCCTGCCACGACTTGGCCTCGTCCAGGCTCGTGCCACCGCGGGCACCCGTCCCGCGGGAGCGCTGCTCGGCGTAGTCCGCCAGTCCCTCGACGGTCACGACGTCCCGGCCCTCGACCTGGCCGGCCGCGACCAGGCAGGCACACACGGGCACGCCGTCGAGGCGCACGGTGCAGGAACCGCACTCGCCCTGCTCACAGGCGTTCTTGGAGCCGGGCAGGCCGAGGCGCTCGCGCAGCACGTACAGCAGGGACTCGCCCTCCCAGACGTCGTCGGCTTCCTGCGGGCGTCCGTTGACGGTGAAGTTGACGCGCATCAGGCAGCTCCCTCGGTGGCGCGGCGGGCGCCGCGGTACGACTCCCAGGTCCAGGTCAGCGTCCGGCGGGCCATCACGCCGACCGCGTGCCGGCGGTAGCTCGCGGTGCCCCGGACGTCGTCGATCGGGTTGCAGGCGGCGGAGCACAGGTCCGCGAACTGCTTGGCGACCGACGGGGTGATGATCTTTCCGTTGTCCCAGAAGCCGCCCTCCTCCAGGGCCGCGTTCAGGAACTCCTCGGCGGCCTCGGCCCGCACCGGGGTGGGCGCGGCCGAGCCGATGCCGGTGCGCACGGTCCGGGTCCCGGGGTGCAGGGCGAGCCCGAAGGCGCAGACGGCGATGACCATGGCGTTGCGGGTGCCGACCTTCGAGTACTGCTGGGGGCCGTCGGCCTTCTTGATGTGCACGGCGCGGATCAGCTCGTCGGGCTGGAGCGCGTTGCGCTTGACGCCCGTGTAGAACGCGTCGATCGGGATGAGGCGGGTGCCCCGGGCCGCCGACGCCACCTCGACCTCGGCGCCGGCCGCGAGGAGGGCGGGGTGGGCGTCGCCGGCGGGCGAGGCCGTGCCGAGGTTGCCGCCGACGCCGCCGCGGTTGCGGATCTGCGGGGAGGCGACCGTGTGCGAGGCGAGCGCGAGGCCCGGCAGCTCGGCACGGAGATTCTCCATGATCGCGGTGTACGGGACGGAGGCACCCAGCCGGACGGTGTCCTCGCCGACCTCCCACGCGTAGAGGTCGCCGACGCGGTTCAGGTCGAGGAGGTACTCGGGCCGGCGGTGATCGAAGTTGATCTCGACCATCACATCGGTGCCACCCGCAATCGGCACAGCGGTGGGGTGCTCGGCCTTCGCGGCGAGCGCCTCCTCCCAGCTGGCGGGGCGAAGGAAGTCCATTGACCGGCTCTCTTCTTCGTCTCGTGGGTCGTGCAGATCGAGCCGATCCGTGTGCGGCGGGCCCGGCTCGTTCCTGTGCTGTTGACGTGGAGTGGACTCAGTACACCGCCCTGTGCTCCGAAGGGGTCAGTCACCGAAACCATGAAGGAGTTCGCTGGCCAGCGCGAGCATCTTGTAGATTCGTATGAATGGAGGTCATCGCTCACCTCTCCGTTTTCCCGGGAAACGCGGGTAACGGCACGGCGACCCCGGATTCCGGCCGGTGCGGCCCCTCACCGGACCACCTCCCGGCGCTCCTCCAAGATCCATCGTAGGTTTCGAGACAAAGAACGGCGGCGACGAGATGCGGCTGCGCGCACTGCTGGACACCGACGCGCTGGGCCTGCGGCTGCTCGGCGGCGAGGACGAGCTGGACCGCGCGGTGCGCGGCGTCATGACCACCGACCTGCGCGACCCGAGCCGCTACCTCTCCGGCGGCGAGCTGGTGCTCACCGGTCTGGCCTGGCGCCGGGACGCCGCCGACTCCGAGCCCTTCGTACGGATCCTGGTGCAGGCCGGGGTGGCCGCCCTCGCGGCCGGTGAGGCCGAGCTGGGCGATGTGCCGGACGACCTGGTGCTGGCCTGCGCGAAGCACCGGCTGCCGCTGTTCGCGGTGCACGAGTCGGTGGCGTTCGCGACGATCACCGAGCACGTGGTCCGGCAGGTCTCCGGCGAGCGCGCCGGGGACCTGGCGGCCGTCGTGGACCGGCACCGCCGGATGATGACCTCGGGCCCGGCCGGCGGTGGCCCGGACGTCGTCCTGGACCTGCTCGGCTCCGACCTCGACCTGCGCGCCTGGGTGCTCTCCCCCACCGGCCGGATGATCGCCGGCTCCAAGGTGGCGGGCCCGGCGCTGCCCGCCGAGACCTGCGCCCGGCTCGCCGCCGAGCACCTGGCGGCCACCCGCTCCGGCCGCCGCGGCCCGCACCGCGTCCAGCTGCACGGCACCACCTACTCCCTCTTCCCGGTCCGCTCCTCCGGCCGCTCCCCGCAGGCCGCCCGCGATGTCCGCGAGACGGTCCTGTCGGACTGGCTGCTGGCCGTGGAGGCGGACGCGGGCGACTGGCCCGGTGAGCGCCTGGATCTGCTGCAGGGCGTGACCCAGCTGATCGCCGTCGAGCGGGACCGCCGGGACGCGGCCCGCACGGTCCGCCGCCGGCTCGCCCAGGAGGTGCTGGAGCTGGTGCAGACGGGCGCCGCGCCCGCCGAGATCGCCGCCCGCCTCAGGGTGGCGGCCCCGGTGCTGCTGCCCGGGCTCGGGGCGGCCCCGCACTGGCAGGTCGTGGTGGCGCGGGTGGAGTGGGAGGACGGCGAGGTCGAGGGCGGCCCGGTCGCCCAGTCCCTGCTGGAGGAGGTGCTGGTCGACCCGCTGGCGACCGGCCCCGAGCCCTCGGACCGCATCGCCGTCGCGCACACCGGCGACGAGGCCGTCGCCCTGGTCCCGCTGCCCGCCGTCGTCTCCGAGCACGACGGCTCGGAGACCGGCCTGCTCGCCGACGCCCTGCTGCGGTCGGTGCGCGAGCCGCTGTCGGCGGGCCTGGACGACGACGGCCGGCTCACCCTGGGGGTCAGCGCGGCCGTGCACTCGGCGGAGGGCCTGCGCGGCGCCCTGGAGGAGGCCCGGCACGCCCGCCGGGTCGCCGCCGCCCGCTCCGGGCGGGTCTGCGCGGCCGGCCACCAGGAGCTGGCGTCGCACGTCCTGCTGCTCCCGTTCGTCCCGGACGACGTCCGGCGCGCCTTCACGGCCCGCCTGCTGGACCCGCTGAAGGACTACGACCGCCGGCACCGGGCCGAGCTGATCCCGACCCTGGAGGCGTTCCTCGACTCCGACGGCTCCTGGACGCGCTGTGCCACCCGCCTCCACCTGCACGTCAACACGCTGCGCTACCGGGTCGGCCGTATCGAGCAGTTGACGGGACGGGACCTGTCCCGGCTGGAGGACAAGCTGGACTTCTTCCTGGCCCTGCGCATGAGCTGAGGTCAGCGGGGCGTGCGGCGGCCGGACGAGGTCACGCTCACGCCCCACTACTTTGTGAAATCTTTCACCCACCCTCTTGGCCCGGCCCCGCGATTGGTGCTGGAATGCCGCCACCACTCAACAGCTCGATGGCGTGCTCGGGGAGGGCAACGTGGCGCATACCGCCATGTCTGGTAACGGAACCACCGGTGACGATCCGCTCCAGACCGCGGTATGGCGGTTGCGCAGCCGGGCCTGCTGGGCGGACGCGGCGGCCCTGCTGCCCGCCGACCGCCCCGCCCCGGCGTTGCAGCGGGCCGCCCTGCTGGCCGAACGGTGCCTGTACACCGAGCGGGGCTGGGAGGAGGCGGAGGACGCGCTGCGGACGGCCGAGGCGGTGGCGCACAGCGACGAGGAGCGGGGGGCCGCCGCGTGCGAGCGGGGCTACCTGGCGTACGCCGCCACGCTGCTCGGCGTGCGCGACCGGGCCGACGAGGCGCGGGCCGCGCTGGGCCGGGCGGCGGCGCTGATCCCGCCGGGGGCCCCGGGGCGGGCCCTGCTGGACTTCCGGCGCGGGCTGGTGGCCCAGAACCTGGCCGGCGCCCCGCAGGCGGCCCGCGCCGCGTTCCGCCGCGCGCACGCTGCCGCCACGGCCGACGCCGACCCGTTGCTGCTGTCCTTCACCTGGCGCCACCTGGCGGGACTCGCGCTGCGGGACGGCGAGTTGACGGAAGCGCGGCACGGCTTCGCCGAATCGCTCCGCATCCGGGAGGAGCTGGGCTACCTGGTGGGCACGGCGCCCGCGCTGGTCTCCCTGGCCGACACGGAGGAGGAACCGGAGGCGTCCCGGCTGCGCGAGGAGGCGCGCCGCCTGTTCCGGCTGCTCGGTGGCGTGCCGACGTGGCTGGCGCAGCAGTTGGCGCCGCCTGCGCCGGGCGCGGCGACGGCGTAGGGGGCCGGGGGTTCGTCGCCGGGTGCGGGCGCGTGGTGCTCGCCCGCGCGGTTCCCCGCGCTCTTCCGGGGCGCGTCAGCCGCAACCCCCTGAGGGGCGCGGGGAACCGCGCGACCGGCCACGACGGACCCGCACCCGGACGACGACCGGTACCCACGTCCCCGTCGGTGCTCAGCCCGCGCCCGCGAAATGCCCGCCCACAAGCCTCCGCACCCCGTCCACGTCCCCCGAAGCCAACGCGTCCAGCAGCGCGAGATGATCCGACGCGTCGGCGAGCAGTACGGCCCGTCCCCGCCGCACCGGGGGCCACTGGGACCGCCGGTGCAGGTCCTCGGCGATGCGCACCAGCTGCTCGTTGCCCGCCAGGGCGAGCAGGGCCCGGTGGAAGGCCCGGTCGGACTCCGCGTACGTCGCGGGGCAGCCGGCGGCGGCCACCCGTACCGTCTCCTCGGCGAGGGGCCGCAGCTCGGCCCACCGCTCGGCGGGCACCGTACGCGCGAGCCGCAGCATCACCGGCACCTCGATGAGCGCGCGCACCTCCGCCAGCTCGGCCAGCTCCCGCGCGCCCCGCTCGACCACCCGGAAGCCACGGTTGGGCACGACCTCGACGGCGCCTTCCAGCGCGAGCTGCTGCATGGCCTCCCGCACGGGCGTGGCCGAGACGCCGAAGCGTTCCCCGAGCACCGGCGCCGAGTAGACCTCGCCCGGCTTCAGCTCGCCGGTGACCAGCGCGGTGCGCAGCGCGTCCAGGATCTGCCCGCGCACCGAGGAGCGCTGCACCGCGGCCCGCGGCTCGGGGACCGGCCGCTCGCCGTGGGTGTGCTCGCCGCGCGCCGCGCCCTGCACCGCGGTGTCCCGCTCCCGGCCCGGGTCGGCGCCGGCGGCCGGCCGCTGCTGCCGCGCGGGCACCCGGGAGGCGGCCGGCGTGCCCGGGGAGCCCTGCGCGCCCTGCTTCACGGCTCCTCCTGGCGGCTTGTCGGCACTTGGGGTCATTAACGACGGGTTGTCGCTTGTCCGTCAAGCACCTTAGGCGCACCGGGCGGCAGTTCAAACTCCGACAACTCCCGCTAAGGTAAGGCTTACCTGTGCATCCAGTCAGCGATCACGGACGCGTCCAAGGAACGGTGGTCCCGCCATGCCCGCTGCGGCCTCGCCGCTCACCGCCGCGTACGACCGCCTCGCCGCGGCCTTCCCGGGCCTGGCCGTGACCGAGCTGTGGCCGGCCGACCCGGCACCCGAGGGAACGGGCTGGACCGGCGCCGCCGGGCTCGCGGCGGGCGGCGCGGAACTGGACGCCTTCCTCGCCTGGGACGCGGACCAGGTGGTGCGGGACCACGGCCGGCCGGCCCGCCCGGACGTCGTGGCGAGCTTCGGCCTGCACCGCTACGCCTGGCCCGCCTGCCTGCTGATCACCGTCCCGTGGTTCCTGCACCGCCGGGTGCCCCGGCTGCCCGTGACGCACGTCTGGTACGACCGCACGGCCGGCCGGATGGCCGTACGGCCCCCCGTCTCCGTCGCCTGCCTGCCGGGCGACCCCGCCGCCGCGCTGCCCGGCACGGTCGTCGTACCGGACGAGGAGGCGCTGCGGGCCGAGGTGCGGGCGGCCGTGGCCGAGCATCTGGAGCCGGTGCTCGGCGCCTTCGGACCCCGGATGCGGCGGCGGGGGCGCGCGCTGTGGGGCATGGCGACCGACGAGGTCGTGGAGGGGCTGTGGTACGTCGCCCAGCTGTTCGGCGAGCGGGAGGCGGCGCGGGCGGTGCGGGAGCTGGGGCTGCTGCTGCCGGGGGCGACCCCGCCGTACGCCGGTTCCGCCGGGTTCCGGACGCCGCCCGGGCCGGACGGCTCACCGCCGCCCACCCGGGACCGGGTGAGCTGCTGCATGTTCTACACCGTCCGCCCGGAGGACACCTGCGCCACCTGTCCGCGCACCCGGGACGGCGAGCGGATCGCCGGACTCACTGCCGCTGCCGCCGCCTGAGGGGTGGTCAGGGGCGGGAGCACGCCCGTGGATCCACTAAGATCACCGGCACCGGACCGCCCGACCTCGGCCCGGTTCACGGACAGGTGATTCACAACTTTCTCACTTGTCGCGGGAACTTTCCGAGGAACCACCCGTACGGGTAGTCTATTCGAACTCAACTCCCGCCCCTCACGCGGCAGTTCGAGCAGAACGCCGTCCTGGGCATCCCCTTGCACCTTATTGGCGGCCTCTTGCCCCGAAACCCCCTGAGGGCCCTCGGGAGTGGGCCACTATGGCGGGCGTTACGCCCTATCCCAATGCAAGGGACCCCTGATGAGACTGACCGACATATCGCTGAACTGGCTGCTTCCGGGCGCCGTACTGCTCCTGGGCATGCTGGCGGCGGTGGCGGTGCTCGCGCGCGGCAAGCGCTCCTCCGGGGAGAACGCGAGCGCGGACGACTCGTGGGAGCGCAGCGAGGAGCGCCGCAGGCGCAAGGAGGCCATCTACGGCACGGCCTCCTACGTACTCCTGTTCTGCTGTGCGGCGGTGGCGGCGGCCCTGTCCTTCCACGGCCTCGTCGGCTTCGGCGAACAGAACCTCGGACTGACCGACGGCTGGCAGTACCTGGTGCCGTTCGGCCTGGACGGCGCGGCGATGTTCTGCTCCGTGCTCGCGGTCCGCGAGGCCAGCCACGGTGACGCGGCGCTCGGCTCCCGGATACTCGTCTGGCTGTTCGCCGCGGCGGCGGCCTGGTTCAACTGGGTGCACGCGCCCCGGGGCGTGGGACACGCCGGTGCGCCGCAGTTCTTCTCCGGCATGTCGCTGTCGGCGGCCGTGCTGTTCGACCGGGCGTTGAAGCAGACCCGCCGGGCCGCGCTGCGCGAGCAGGGTCTGGTGCCCCGTCCGCTGCCGCAGATCCGGATCGTGCGCTGGGTGCGGGCGCCCCGCGAGACCTACAAGGCCTGGTCGCTGATGCTCCTGGAGGGCGTGCGCAGCCTCGACGAGGCCGTCGAGGAGGTCCGCGAGGACAAGCGGCAGAAGGAGCAGACCCGGCAGCGGCGGCGCGACCAGCAGCGTGTGGAGCGCGCCCAGCTGAAGGCGATCAGCCGGGGCCACCGCGGCTTCGTCGGCCGGGGTGCCGGCCGGCAGGTCGAGGTGCAGGCCGTGGACCGCGGCCCGGCCCCCGCGACCGCGGAGCCTGCCATATCGACCGCGGAACAACTGCCCGTCCGCGCACGGCCCTCCCTGCAGCGGGTCCCCAGCGGGAGTGAGCCGGTGACCGTCGACCTCACCGCCGAGGACGACACCATGGCCCTGCCGCGCCTGGACTCCCTGGAGCGCAAGCTGAAGGACCTGGAGCAGCAGTTCGGCTGACGGCCGGCCCTGCGGTGCGACCGCAGTACGGGACGGGGGCGTGACCGCGCGGGTCACGCCCCCGTCCCGTTGCGCCGAGCCTCACGCCGCCTCGGCGCCGAGTTCGAACCACACCGACTTGCCCACCCCGTGCGGCCGTACGCCCCAGGCGTCGGCGAGGGACTGCACCAGCACCAGCCCCCGGCCGTGGGTGTCGTCGTCCGTGTCCGGGGCGTGCAGTTCGGGCCTGCGGGCCACGAAGTCCCGTACCTCCACGCGCAGTCCGCCGGAGTCCACGACGGCCGTGAGGACGGCGTCGTCGTCGGTGTGGACGAGCGCGTTGGTGACGAGTTCGCTGGTGAGCAGTTCGGCGATCTCCGAGCGGCCCGGTTTGCCCCAGTGCCGCAGCATTTCGCGCAGCTCCCGGCGGGCCTCCGGCACCGCCCTGAGGTCCGCCCGGCCCAGCTTGCGCCGCAGCCGCCGCGCGTGGTCGGTGATGGTGTCGGTCTCTTCCCCCGTTGTCGCCGAGAAGGCCCCTACCGTCACGGGACCGCCCCCTCGCGCCTGCCTCTTCATGACCCCCGCCCGCACGCCGCCGGTCCCTGCCCCTCCTGGTCGAACATGTTCACGGGGGATGCTTGCCCAGCAGGCTCCCGGGCAGTCCTGGCGCATGCCCGATGACCGGTGGTTCGGCCATATCCGTACCCCGCCCGGTCCGGCCATCGGACACCGCCGCGGCCGGACCTCGCGCTCACCGGACACCGTCGGACGCCACGGACGCCCCGGGACACCGGTCGGGCCGCGTCCGGCACCTGCTGACGTCACGTCGTCACGCCACGTGAAACTGGCCGAAATCGCTCCCCTTAAGGCCGCGGTACGTTGCGCAGGTTCGAGCGGGCCATCTGGAGCATCCGGCCGACCCCGCCGTCCAGCACGATCTTGGAGGCGGACAGTGCGAACCCGGTGACCATCTCGGCGCTGATCTTCGGCGGGATGGACAGCGCGTTGGGGTCGGTGACGACGTCCACCAGGGCCGGTCCCTTGTGCCTGAAGGCGTCCTTGAGGGCCCCGGCGAGCTGCTTGGGCTTCTCCACCCGCACGCCGTACGCGCCGCAGGCCCGGGCGACGGCGGCGAAGTCGGGGTTGGTGTTGGCGGTGCCGTACGAGGGAAGTCCGGCGACCAGCATCTCCAGCTCGACCATCCCGAGCGAGGAGTTGTTGAACAGCACCACCTTGACCGGCAGGTCGTACTGCACGAGGGTCAGGAAGTCCCCCATCAGCATGGAGAATCCGCCGTCCCCGGCCATGGCGACCACCTGCCGGCGCCGGTCGGCGAACTGGGCGCCGATCGCCATCGGCAGCGCGTTCGCCATCGACCCGTGCGAGAAGGAGCCGACGATCCGGCGGCGGCCGTTGGGCGAGACGTACCGGGCCGCCCAGACATTGCACATGCCGGTGTCCACGGTGAACACGGCCTCCCCGTCGGCGACTTCGTCCAGTACGGCGGCCACGTACTCGGGGTGGATCGGGATGTGCTTGTCGACCTTCCGGGTGTACGCCTTGACCACGCCCTCCAGCGCGTCGGCGTGCTTCTTCAGCATCCGGTCGAGGAAGCGCCGGTCCGTCTTCTCCTTGACGCGCGGGATCAGGCACCGCAGCGTCTCGCGGACGTCGCCCCACACGGCCAGGTCGAGCCGGGAGCGGCGGCCGAGCACCTCGGGCCGTACGTCGATCTGCGCGATCCGCACGTCGTCGGGCAGGAACGCGTTGTACGGGAAATCGGTACCGAGCAGGATCAGCAGATCGCACTCGTGGGTGGCCTCGTAGGCGGCGCCGTAGCCGAGCAGGCCGCTCATGCCCACGTCGTACGGATTGTCGTACTGGATGAACTCCTTGCCGCGCAGCGCGTGCCCGACCGGCGACTTGATCCTCCCGGCGAACTCCATGACCTCGGCGTGGGCGCCGGCCGTGCCGCTGCCGCAGAACAGCGTGACCTTGCCGGCCGCGTCGATCATCTCCGCGAGCGCGTCGATCTCGGCGTCGCCGGGCCGCACGGTGGGCCGGGAGGTGACGAGCGCGCTCTGCGCCGCCTTCTCCGGGGCCGGTTCGGCGGCGATGTCGCCGGGCAGGGCCACCACGCTCACCCCGCTGCGGCCGACCGCGTGCTGGATGGCGGTCTGCAGCAGCCGGGGCATCTGCTTCGGACTGGAGATCAGCTCGCAGTAGTGGCTGCACTCCTGGAACAGCCGTTCCGGATGGGTCTCCTGGAAGTAGCCGAGGCCGATCTCGCTCGACGGGATGTGCGAGGCGAGGGCCAGGACCGGGGCCATCGAGCGGTGGGCGTCGTACAGGCCGTTGATCAGGTGCAGGTTGCCCGGGCCGCAGGAGCCGGCGCAGGCGGCCAGCTTCCGGGTGATCTGGGCCTCGGCGCCGGCCGCGAACGCGGCGGACTCCTCGTGGCGTACGTGGATCCAGTCGATGGCGGCGTTGCGGCGGACGGCGTCCACGACCGGGTTGAGGCTGTCGCCGACGACGCCGTACAGGCGTCGCACTCCGGCGCGGACGAGGATGTCGACGAACTGCTCGGCGACGTTCTGTTTGGCCATGGCGCGCGTCAGCCCCTTCGCTGTCCCGGGATACGGCCCTCCCGTTCCATCAATCCACAGGGGCGGTGGTTACGCCTCCCACACGGCCGCCGCCGTACGGTCGTCGGCGTAGCCCTTCACCCGTACCTGGGCGTCGGCGAGGAAGGCGGCGAGGCCCGGCGCAGCGCGGCCGGACCAGCGACGGGCCAGGTAGGCACAGAGGGCGGGCTCGTCGCGCAGCGGGCCGGCCAGGCCCGCCGTGCACATCACCAGCGCATCACCCGGGCGGGCTACCGAGGCCCGGAACCGGAACGGCTCGCGGGGCGGCTGGGGGGCCGGCCCCGCGGGCTCGAACGGGCTCGGCGGGGCCGGGAGGCCGAGGTCCAGCGTCAGCCGGTCGCCCTCGGGCGTCCGCTCCGGCGGCGAGCCGGAGCCGGCGACGGGTGCGCCGGTGCCGTCCTCGGGCGCGACCTGCGGCTCGATGTCCTGCCAGGCGCCGTCCCGCAGCCGGAACAGCCCGCCGTCCCCGACGCCGAAGAACACACGGGTATGGCAGTCCGGGTCGCCGGGCAGCAGCAGACAGCGCAGGCTCGCCGTGTACACCCCGGGATCCAGACCCTGTTCGGCGGCGCTCGCGCGGAGCCTGCCGAGGCTGCGGTCGGTCAGCCGGTGCAGACCCGCCTTCAGGTCGCCGCGCCGGGCCGCGCGGATGTCCTCCACGAGCCGCTGGTGGCTGCGGCCCACGGCCCGCCCGATCCAGCGGCACGCCTCGGCCGCCGCCAGGTGCGCGCCCGGCGCGGCCCGGGCACCGGTGGCCATCGCGACCAGGACCAGGGCCTGTTCTCCCGCCCCGAAGCGCGCGGTGAGCAGCGCGTCCCGGCGCGGCTCGCCCCGGTACCGGGGCGAGTCGCCGCGCAGCGACACCGCCCGCAGCGTGCACGCGCCGTACCGGGCGCCGTCCAGCACGGTGTCCGCGACCAGCTCCCCGAGCCCGTCCGGTTCGGCGAGCGGAAGCGCGGTGGGCTCGGGATCGTAGGTGGGGGGACCGGAGCCGACGTAGTCGACGGAGGCCGGTGGGGCGGGCGGGGTGCTCTCGGCGGGGAGGGCGGGTTCTGCCGGTGCCGGTGGCGCGGTCCGCTGCGTCGGCACCGGCGCTTTCGCGGGTGCCGGTTCCGAAGGTGCCGGCTCGGCCGGTCCCGGATCCACCGGTCTCGGCTCGGCCGGTCCCGGATCCACCGGTGCCGCGTCAGCCGGTGCCCCGTCCGCCGGTCCGGGCTCCAGCGTGTCCGCCGGCCGTCCCCCCACCGCGTTCCGCGCCGAGGCGAAGCGGTCGTCCAGGGAATCGGGCGCTGCCGTGGGACCCGTGTCCTCGGTGGAGTCGTCGTACAGCTGCCCCCACCAGTCGTCGTCGTGACGGGCGGGAGTTCCCCCCTGCTGGCTCATGCCCGTAATTGTCCACCGCCCGGGCGGTGGGAAAACGGGGCATCGGGAAAATCCGGCGCATCGCCCCCGTCGAACGGCGTGTCGAGTGAGCGGGTGAACTGCCGTACGAGAAACGGTTGGTGGCCGCCGGGCGGCCCCACCCCCCACGGGAGGACCGCCCGGCGACGTCCGGACCCACCTTGGCAGAGTCACCGCAGGTACGGCGATGATGTCCGCGGCGGGTTTGCGCCGTGGCCGGTTTCCGCCACGCCGTTCCGCCTCCGTTGGTCGGTGCGCAGGGGAGGGACGCGGGGCGATGCTGGCAGCGCTAGGTCCTGTCGTCAAACTCCCGTCGTCCGCCCGGAGGGCGGGCCGCGCGGCGTCAGGTGCGTGCTCTCGGCGTGCCGGGCCCCGGCCCTCG
>NZ_JBFATL010000035.1:0-93752 GCF_040678315.1 Streptomyces sp. NPDC052721
AGATTTCGCAATCCACACCGAACCCAGAAGGCCCTCACCTGTTCAAGCACCCAGCACGCGTGTCACCAACGTCCCGGGACAGCACACCTAGGCCGAAATGCCGACGGTCCCCGTCCGGGGCAAGGGAATCGGACCGGCAGCCGGGCGCCTCGAAGACCAGAGCGCCCAAGGCCGCCGTCAGCCCCCGTCGACCGTCGTCCTCCGTCGCCCGGAGCGCATCCAGTCAGTGGCCACCAGCACAGTGACCAGGACTCGAACGACAGGCGAGATCAGGCATGCCGGCAGCCGTACGTATCCTCCCGGACGTGACCACGACCTATGTGCTGGACAGCACGCGGATCACGAGCCGGAGGACTTCTGGCGGGTCATCGGCGAGGCGATCAACGGCCGGGTCGGCTGTTTCCGCCGACCGTCCCGGCCGCTGCGCCGGTCAGCAGTGCGCCTGGCCTTCGTCGACACCTCGCCGGCGGGCCGCCCGCCGTGCCGCGCTGATCCTCAGCGTTCCGGCGGCTGTTCCCCGGTCCGAGGGCCGCCGAGGGTCTCCGCCGCGGCCTCGGCGAAGTCGTGGACGAGGGGGGAGCGGCGGGACGCCACCCACGCCAGGGCCACCTCGTTGGGGCCGATGTCCTCCACGGGCAGCGGGATCACGTCCGGGCGGGTGTAGAAGCTGGCGGTGGACAACGGGAGCACGCAGATGCCCGCACCGGAGGCCACCAGTTCCAGCTTCTCCTCCACCTGGTGGATCGCGGGCACCTCGGGACGCCGCCGCTCACGCAACTCCAGCGCCACGTCACGCCATTCGGGTACGGCGTCCGGGTCCTGGAGCAGATGCTCGGAGGCGAGGTCACCGACGGTCACCGACGCCCTGTCCGCCAGACGGTGCCCCGCCGGCAGCATGACGACCCGGGGCTCCCGGAACAGCGGCCGTATCTGAAGGCCCCGCCGGTCGATGGGCAGCCGTACGACGCCGATGTCCGCCCGGCCGTCCAGCAGCACCTCCACCTGGTTGTTCCAACTGGTGCGCAGCAGACGCACGTTGACATGGGGTTGGCGAGCGGTGAAGACGGCCGTGGCCGGGGTGACCGTGATGCCGGGCATGAACCCGATGGTCAGCGTGGGGGTGCCCTGCGCCGCCGCCTTCACCCGCCGCAGCAGCGCCTCGGCCGAGGCGAGCAGGGGGACGGCGTCCTCCAGCAACTGCTCCCCGGCCGGCGTGAGCAGCGTGCCGCGCCGGTCCCGTGCGAAGACCTCGGCGCCCAGGTCGTCCTCCAGGCTCCGGATCTGCCGGGACAGCACCGGCTGCGCGATGTGCAGCCGGTCGGCCGCGCGTCCGAAGTGGAGTTCCTCGGCCACTGCCACGAAATACCGAAGCTTCCGCAGGTCAACATCCACCCGGACTCACCGCTCACTCTCTGTGAGCCGACCACCCGGCCGGGCGGTCGGCTCTCCTGGAACGACTCCCCGATCGCCCCTTGGGACGACCGAGGCAGTTGTTCACGAATCTACCCGCCGCGGCCACGGTGGGCCGTCGCAGCCGCTGTCCGTCTAGGTGCACAGTCGGTGCTGCCTCGCTCGCTGATCCGGGTCATTCGCCGCGGGCGAGGACGGCCAGTGGGTCGGTGAACTTCGGCTTCCAGCCGAGTTCGGCCCCGGCGCGTGCCGGAGTGAGCTGCTGGTCCAGGGCGAAGGCGTCCGCGATCGGGCCCATCTGCTCACGGGCCCGCTCCAGCGTGATGGAGGCGACCTTGCCGTCGAGTCCGACGGAGCGGGCGACGGCCAGCGAGCACTCCTTGGCGGTGGGGTTCACACCGCCCACGCCGACGTACACCGAACCGGGCTTCGCCTTCAGGGCGGCGACGTACAGCTCCGCGATGTCGTCGACGTGCACCAGCGCCCAGCGGTTCTCACCGTCGCCGATGTACGGGACGGCGCCCGCCTCCTTGCCCGGGACGGCGTAGAAGATGTCGATCAGGCGGTTCTCACCGCCGTACAGCAGGCCGGGCTGCACCACGACCGGCCGGCCACCCTGCTGCGCGCGCCGCAGTACGGCGTACTCCACCGGCTTGCGCCAGGCGACCAGGGACGGCGGGTTCCAGGGGGCGGTCTCGTCCACGACCCCGTCCGTGTCGCCGTAGACCCAGGTGCCGCCGGTGTGCACGTAGGTGCCGGTGCCGATGCCGTCCTGCATGGCGGTGGCCGCCGCGAGGTCCTCGTCCCCGGTCTCGGCCTGCGCCAGGTGGACGACCGCCTCCGCGCGGGCCGCCGCCGCGTTCAGCACACCGAGATCCCCCAGCCCGCCGCGCACCGCAGTCGCCCCGAGGGAGGTGACGGTCTCAGCGGCGTGGTCGTTGCGGGCCAGCGCTTCGACGGTGTGTCCGTGGCGGATCAGCGCGCCGATCGTGGCCTTGCCGATGTATCCGGATCCGCCGGTGAGGAAGATCTTCATGGTCATGGCTCCCATCTCCGTAGCTCGGTGACTTGGCTGACTTCGCTGACCAGCCTGCGCTCGGAGACGGATCCCCGTCCAAGACCTCTTCCGCCGTCTGTGATACCCGAAGGGCATCACCGATCCGGGGGTGTCGTAGCCGTCGACGGCTGATGCCCGGCAGGCATCACCGACGCCGGAAGAGGTCTTGGACATCCGCGGGCCCCGCCCGGAGCGTGGGATGCGGACCGACTGCCATGCCCCAAGGAGATGCCCCATGTCCCAGACCGCCGCGGCGCGGCCCGCCACCACGGCGGCTCCCGGGCACCCCGGGATTTCGCGCGCCCTGACCCTGCTCCTCGCGGTGGCCACCGGGGCGATCGCCGCCAACGTGTACTACGCCCAGCCGCTCCTCGCCCTGATCGCGCGCTCCCTGGGCACCTCCACCGGCGCCGCCGGTGTCATCGTCACCGTCACCCAACTCGGCTTCGCCGTGGGCCTGGTGTTCGTGCTCCCGCTGGCCGACATCGTCACACGCCGTTCCTTGACGAGCGGTCTGCTGCTGCCCGACGCCATCGCGCTCGCCGCGGTGGGCTTCGCGCCCCGGCTGGCCGTCGCTCTCGTCGCCTTCGCCGCCCTCGGTCTCGCGAACGTCGCCGCCCAGGTTCTCGTGCCCGTGGCGGCCCACCTCGCCGACGACACCCAGCGCGGACGCACCGTGGCGACCGTCATCAGTGGCCTGCTCACCGGCATGCTCCTCGCGCGGACCGTCGCCGGCATCGTGACCGAACTCGTCGGCTGGCGCCCCCTGTTCCTCGGTGCCGCGGTGCTGATGGTCCTGGTCAACGTGGTTCTGCGCCGCGCTCTGCACGGCATCGACGCCGTGCCGGGCCGGCCCGTCGGCTATGGCGAGGTACTGCGCTCCACCGTCCGCATCTACCGGACCGAAGCCGCGGTCCGCGTCCGCTCCGCCTACGGCGCCCTGGGATTCGCCGCGTTCAGCATCTTCTGGTCCACCGCCGCCCTGCAGCTCAGCCGGGCCCCGTTCGGCTACTCGCCCGCCGTCATCGGCCTGTTCGGACTGCTCGGCGCCGCCGGCGCGACGGCCGCCAACCTCACCGGCCGCGTCCAGCGGCACGCCCACCCCCTGCCCACCGCCGTCGCGATCGCCCTCATCGCCATCGCCTACGCGGTGCTGCTCGTCGCGGGCGACACCCTGGGCGGCATCATCGCGGGCGTGCTGGTCCTGGACATCGGCGTCCAGGGGCTGCACGTGCTCAACCAGCGTGTCATCTACGACGTCGACGCGGCGGCCCGCAACCGGGTCAACAGCATCTACATGACGTTCTACTTCCTGGGCGGTGCTCTCGGCTCCGCCCTGGCGTCCTTCGTGTGGGCGGGGACCGGCTGGACCGGCGTCTGCCTGAGCGGCCTCGGCGTCACCGCACTCGCGACCGTGCTGTGGGCCCGCACGTCCGGCCGTCGTGCGCGGTAGCACCCAGGGACCAGGAACAGAAGTCAAGCTGTCCGGCACACCCGGGCCCGGCGCTTTGCCGGGCCCGGGCAGCGGCCCGCTGCGCGGAGTGGCTCAGCCGCGCAGCGTCGCGACCGGGCTGTTGTACGCCTCCGCCGTCAGCACCGGGTGCCGTGACGAGCAGGCCCCCTTCGGCCAGGACAGCCGGACGGTCCGGGACTCGCCGGGCAGCAGCCACAGGTAGTTGTCGCTGTACAGCGTCGGCAGCACCCGCCGGCCGTGCGCGTCCTCCAGCAGCGACAGCCGGACCATGGCGGCCACCGCCGAACCCTGGTTGCGGATCACCGCCGTCAGCTCCCGACGGTCACCGGAGCCCGACCACCGGGTGATCGCACCCGTGAGTTTCACCTGCTTCGCCTTGTTCAGCCCCCGCAGCGCGGCGGCCTCGCAGTAGCGCCAGTAGGTGTTCCGCGACAGCTCCCTGCCCCGGGAATCCTCCAGGGTCAGCCGCAGCAGGTGCAGGTCCGGCAGGCCGTCCGTCCACGCCGCGGTGAACGCCTCGGCGGTGGCCGCCCGTTCCACGTCCACCCGGGCCGTCCTGTTCCCGCCGAGTTGCCGGCCGGACAGGTCGTACAGCCGGGCGGTGACCGTGGCGCCCCGCAGGTCCGCCGACGTGTGGTTCACCGCGATGACCCGCCACTTCACCGGATCGGCCTGCACATGCAGCGGCTCGCAGGCCGAACGGGCGCCGTAGTAGGTGCCGTTGACGTCGAAGTCGTAGTCGTACGTCTGCCAGACCGTGCTGTGCCAGGCCGGGTGGGACATCCACAGCATCAGACCGGAGGCGTTGTCCCACAGGTTGGCGTTCCACGCCTCGAACATCGCGCGCGTGTTCTCGTAGTTGACGAACTGCGCCTTGCGGGCGAAGTCGTCCAGGTCGCCGGACTCGCCGAGGCGGGCCTCGATGGCGGCCTTGTAGTTCTGCGGCGCCTGGTTCCCGTGCTCGCTCCAGTCGTGGTAGTACCACGCGCCCCGGATCGGCCACTCCGGCTCGTCGCCCGTCATGCTGCGGGTGCTCGCCGCGGTGGAGACGACGGGCATGCCGATCTCGGTGTGGAAGCCGAAGTCACGGCTGCCGTACGTCATCGGGTCGAAGTACTTCTCCGGCTCCACCCAGCCGTAGGGGCCGCCGCCCGTGATGATGCCGCCCGCCGAGTTGTTCTGGTACAGCACGCCGGGCACCTGCTGCTCCACCGCCTCGCGCATCCCCTTGTCGATGGCGGCGGGGGGATTGCCCTCGTTCGCGCCGCACCAGACCACCACGCAGGGGTGGACGCGGTAGCGCAGCACGGTGTCACGGGCGAGCGAGATGAACGCGTCGTGGTCCGGCGGGTCCATGCCCCACGCGTTGGGGAAGTCGTTCCACACCAGGATGCCGTGCCGGTCGCAGGCGGCGAAGAACTCCTCCCGGTCGCTGCTGCCGACCCAGTTGCGGATCATGGTGAAGTTCATGTCCCGGTGCATCCGCACCGCCGCGTCCATGCGCTCCGCCGGCATCCGGCGCAGCAGTTCGTCCCAGCCCCAGTTGCCGCCGCGAGCCAGCACGCGCACGCCGTTGACGCTGATCTTCAGCGGATCCGGCGTGTTCGACACGGACTTGACGTCGGTCCACGTGCCGCCGTCGTCGGACACCTGGATGGTGTACGACTTCGGGTACGCGGTCTCCCAGACGACGGCGACGCGGTCGAACGTCCGCGAGGAGCCGAGGTCCACCTGGATCCACTGGTGGTCCTCGTAGGCGGACGACCAGCGGGTGTTCGGGTCCCCGTCGGTGGCGTGCGACGCCGGGTGGTCGGACTCCTCCGTGGAGGCGGTGGCCTTCTGGTGCAGGGCGAGGTCGGTGCCGGGGTCACTGCGGTCGACGACAGCGAACGACCACAGAGAGTTGCCCCAACTGGTGTTCCGGAGCCCGCAGTCGAGACGGACGTAGCGTGCGGTGCGCCGGTCGAAGTCCTCGACCTGAAGGCTGGCGTTGCCGTTGTTGAACGGCAGCGGCACCGCCCCGTTGTCCACCGACTTCACATCGGTCCAGTCCGAGCCGTTCGAGGAGACCTGGACCACGAAGGTCTTCGCGTACGCCTGCTCCCAGGTGAGGTCGACCCGGTCGAAGGACTGGAGGGAGCCGAGGTCGACGCTGATCCACTGGTCGTCCTCGTAGGCGGAGGACCAGCGGGTGCCGGCGTCACCGTCGGTGGCATTGGCCGCGCCGTTGCTGTCCTGATCGGTGCTCGACGCGTCGGCGTGGGCATGCAGCGCGAGGTCGGTACCCGGCCGGGCGCTGTCCCCCACGGACAGGGTCCACAGGGAGCAGCCCCAGGACGTGGCCCGGGTCAGGCACCTGATGCGGACGTGCCGGGCCTGCTGCCGGTCGAAGGTCACGCTCTGCGTGCAAGCGTCGCCGGACGCGGTGAACGCGAGCGGCACCTCGTACTCGTAGCCGAACTGCCGGATGCCGAAGCGGGTGGTGCGCCGGTCGCTCTCCTGGCCGCCCACCGAGGCGGTGAGCGTGAGGTCGTGCAGGTTGGCCTCGCCCAGACCGTTCGGCCACCACAGCCGGGGGTCGCGCAGCCTCAACTGGCCGAAGGCGTCCGGCGCGAAGACGACGTCCAGGTCCTCGCCCGCCTTCACGGTGACCGTCTTCGACACCCGCACCCCGTCGAAGGCGGCCGTGACCGTCGCCTGGTGGTCGGCGGTGTCCGCGTTGCGCACCGGCACCACGATGGTCAGCTCGGCCACCGACACATCGGGCAGCGCGGGCAGCACGGTGTCCACACGTGGGTCGCCGATGACGACGTGCCCGGTCGATCTCAGCCGGACGTGGTTCCAGATGCCCGCCGCGCGGTCGCGCACGGCCGGCATCCAGTCCCAGCCCGAGGACGCCAGGTACGTCGGGGAGTTGAGGTTCATCTGCTGCGCGCCGGCGTCCACCCAGGACTCGCCCAGCGGACCCTTGTCACCGGGGCTGCCGGGGACCGGCATCGGCGTGATCCTCACCGCCAGCGCGTTCTCGCCGCTCTCGCCGAGCTGCCGGGTGACGTCGAAAGCGGCACGGGCGAACGGGTACGTCAGGTCGCCCACCTGCTTGCCGTTGAGCCACACATCGGCCTTGTGGTTGACGCCGTCGAACTCCAGCCAGATGTGCCGGCCGGTGCCGGTGCGCAGGCCGCGCGGCAGCGCGAAGTCCCGCTTGTACCACCAGGAGTGGCGCGACAGCGCCTCCGGGATGTGCAGGTTGTTCAGACCCGCCACCGGGTCGGGCAGCTTGCCCTGCTCCACGAGCGAGCCCAGCACCGTGCCGGGAACGGTCGCGGGCAGCCAGGTGCTGGTGTCGACGGACGTCTTCGACAGACCGGCGCCGTCCGCGCCGGCCCAGTCGTCCATGGTGAGACTCCAGCCCGACTCCACGGGCACGGTCCCGTCGTCGGCGACCGTGAGCGCCGGAGCCTCGTCGTGCCGGGTGCCCCAGTCGGTCCAACCGGTGGCCGAGGGGCGGTGGCCCTCGGCGGTGCCGTACACCTCGAAGCCGTTGAGGCCGAGGGGCAGCGGACTGGAGCGCTTCCTCGAAGTCATGCGCACCCAGCGCGCGGACACCGGGCGGGGAAGCTGGATGTCCACGACGCCACCGGTTCCGGCCGTGGTGCTGTACACCGTGGTCCAGGACGTGTGGTCCACGGATGTCTCGACCACGAAGACCAGCGAGAAGCTCGACTGGATCTCGTCGCCGGTGGTGCCGCTGTGCACATTGCCGGTGGTGGGCGGCGTGTACACCGGGTCGGAGGCGTCCGCCTCGAAGGTCAGACGGACCCGCGTGACCTCGCAGGCCGCCTGGAGGTCGACGGCTATCCACTGCGGATCGCCGCCCTCGGCGCGCCAGCCGCTGCCCTTGACGCCGGGGGAGGAGAGGCGGTCGACCACGAAGGAGCCGGGGGTGGCGGCGTAGGCCGTCGAAGAGACCGAGACCGGCCGGTGGAGCGCCAGCTCACCGGGTGCGGCGGAGGAGTTGACCGGAGCGCCGTCGGGCGCGGCGGCGGCGGTCGCCGCAGGAAGCAAGGGACCGAGGCCGAATCCGGCCAGCAGGGTGGTACCCGTGGTGACGATGGCCCGTCGCGACGGATGGCGCGACGGATCCGACTGATCTGTCATGAGCGTGACGTCCCATCAAAAAGCGGTGCGGTCCGGACCGCTCCGGGCCTGCCGCAGTAGGAATGACAACGTTGCCAAAGGCTGGGTGGCGCGGCGGCTCATGTCAACCCCTGATACGTGGATCGGCGCCTGACCGCTTCCGTCATCATCTGACGGGTTCTGGTGGATCGTGGCTGTAGCGAACGCGGGAAGCGTGTGGTCGTCGGTCCGTGTGCGTGCGGGTGGCTCGGGGCGTGCTGTGCGGGAGTCGGTGCGGGGTGTGGGGGCTTGACCATGTTCCTACGGCGTCGAACTCCGGCCAGGCGGCCTCCTGTGGTGTCGGGCGTCACTTCGGCAGACCGCGCGAGGTGCAGCGGGCGCTCGCCCTGAATCCGCCGGGCAGTTGCAGATGTGATCGGTGACGAACGGGCATGTGACGGATGTGTACGCGCCCGCGCCGGGACATGCGCTGCCGGACCAGCGGCAGCCCTGGCCCAGAAGCCGTGGAAAGAGCCCCATGAGCAACCTCCCCGCCCTTCTGCTCGTGCACGGCGCGTGGCACGGCCCTTGGTGCTGGCAGACACTGGCCGACCACCTCACCGACATCATTGAGCTACCACAACGGCTCGGTGTGGCCGCACGACAGCGCCATCGTCGCCGCCGGCCTGATGCGGTACGGCTTCGCGGACCACGCCCGCCGGTTCGCGGAGGCCGTGCTGGACGCCGCCGCGGCCTTCGGCGGGCGTCTGCCGGAACTGCTGTGCGGCTTCGACCGCGCCGAGTACGCCCAGCCGGTGCCGTACCCGGCCGCCTGCTCCCCGCAGGCCTGGGCGTCGGCCGCCCCGCTGCTCGTCCTGCGGGTGCTGCTGGGCGCGGAGGTCTGCCTGCCGCACCGCGTCGTCCGGGTGAACCCCCAACTTCCGCCCCGTTCCGGACCGTTGCGGCTGACCGGGGTACCGCTGGGGGAGGCCCTGGCAACGCTGACGGTGTCCGGGGACGGCCGCCCGGAGGTCACCGGACTGCCCGACGACGTACGACTGACGGACGCCCCGTGCCCCTGCACGGCCGTCGACGCCGCACCCCCCGGCTCCCCCTGAGCGTTCACCCTTTTCAGGATTTCCCTCTTCTTCAGATTTTCCCTCTTCCGTCGCAGCGCGCGGCCGACGCCTGGCCGCCGCGTGCGACTCGCCGCCGCGGCCGACGCTGCCCGCGGTCCGGCCCTCACCCGCTCGCCCGTCCCCGCGGGCACGACACGGCACGCCGCGGCGCGGTGGAGCCGTGCCGTGCGCGTCCACCACGGGCGCGACGGGAAAGGAGTCCTCTCGTGAACGACCGGCCGCTTCGTGTCGCCATGGTCGCGCCGCCGTGGTTCGAGCTCCCGCCGCGCGGTTACGGGGGCATCGAGGCGATGTGCGCCGATCTCACCGACGCGCTCGTGGCCCGCGGCCATGACGTCACCCTGGTAGCGGCGGGACGCAACGGCACCCGCGCCCACCGTATGCTGCGCACCTACGACATGCCGCAGGGCCGGCGCCTGGGCGAACCGCTTCCGGAGGTGCTGCACTCCGCTGCCGCCGCCCGGTTCCTGGACGACCTCGACGTGGACGTCATCCACGACCACACCCTCGCCGGACCCCTGCTCGCCCGTGGTCACCGGGCACCCACGGTCGTCACCACGCACGGTCCGCTGGACGGCGAACCGGGGGAGTACTACCGGCACCTGGGCGACAGCGTGCACCTGGTGGCGATCTCCCACGCACAGCGCGGCCAGGCACCCGACCTCAACTGGGCCGGTACCGTGCACAACGCGCTGAGAGCCGACGACTTCCCCTACCGGCGCGACAAGGAGGACTGGGTCTTCTTCCTGGGCCGCTGCACGCCCGACAAGGGCATGCCACCTCGCGATCGACGCGGCCGTCGCCGCCGGCCGGGAGATCAAGCTGGCCGCCAAGTGCAGCGAGCCCGCCGAACACGCCTACTTGGAGGCCGAGATCAAGCCCCGGCTCGGGCCGGGCGTGGAGTGGCTGGGCGAGGTCGCCGGCGACCGCAAGAAGCAGCTCCTGGCCCGGGCGCGCTGCCTGCTGTTCCCGCTGCAGTGGGAGGAGCCGTTCGGCATGGTGATGATCGAGGCGATGGTGTGCGGCACCCCGGTCGTCACCCTGCGCCGCGGCTCGGTCCCCGAGGTCGTCGTGGACGGGGTGACCGGCCTGGTCCGCGGCGGCGCCGACGAGCTGCCGGAGGCGATCGAGGCGGTCGGCGCGCTCGATCCCCGGGACTGCCGCGACCATGTCGTCGACCGCTTCCAGCCGGAGACCATGGCGGCCGGGTACGAGGCGGTGTACCGCCAGGTGGTCGCCACCGCCACCACGCCGGCACCGGCGATCGCCCGGACCGTACCGGCCACCCGGGAGGACATGCTCCCGGTGGCCTGACTCCCGCCGACTCGCCAGTCGTACAGGAGTGCGCCGCCGGTCTCCGTACCGGCACCGGCGCCACCCCCCGGCGTAGTACGCTATTCAACCGTTGGATTCCAAGATTCCGGGAGGCGTCCGTGGCGCTGGAGGCGGCTGGCGTCTCGCCCGAGGAGGAATCCCTCTACCAGATGCTCGTGACGTCCGGCCGGGCCACCCGAGGGGACCTCGCCCAGCGGGCCCGCCTGACCGACGCGGAGACCGAGCGGATCCTGGACTCACTGGTCTCCAAGGGCCTTGCCACCCATACGGACGGGACACCCCGGGTGTTCCGTCCCGCTCCGCCGGAGGTGGCACTGCTGCCCCGGTTGAAACGCAGCGCCGACGCGCTGGACCTGGCCCGATTCGAGGCCGCACGTCTCATCGAGTCCTATCGGGAGACGATGCGCAGGCATGACGCCGGCCAGTTGCTGGAGGTGATCACCGGGGCGGAGGCCCTGCGTCAGCAGCTCCGGCAGATCCAGTCGAGCGCGCGCCACGAGATGCTCTGGTTCTGCAAGGCCCAGTACGTGGCCATGCCGTCGGGCACCAATGCCGAGGAGTTCGAGGCGCTGGCCCGGGGCGTGCGCTACCGGGTGCTGTACGAGAAGGCGTTCTTCGACGACGAAGGCGCCTTGGAGAACGTGGTGGCGGGTGTACGGGCCGGCGAGGTGGCTCGGGCCGTCCCGCACCTGCCGCTGCGTCTGGCCGTCGCCGACCGCTCCGTCGCCGTCTTTCCCCTCGTGGCCGGTGGGCCGCACGGCAGTCCGGAAGAGCCGACCACGGCGCTGGTCCGGGACAGCAATCTGCTCGCCGCCCTGATCGCCCTCTTCGACTGCTACTGGGAGGACGCCGTCCCCCTGGACATCGACGGCACCGGCATGCTCGCGGGAACCGACGGAGTCGGTCCGGCCGACTCGCTCTCGGCCACCGACCGCAAGCTGCTGTCGTTGCTCGTGGCGGGAGTCGCCGACAAGGCGATCGCCTCGCAGATGGGGCTGAGCCGCCGGACGGTCCAGCGCCGTATCCAGGGGATGATGGAGCGCGCCGGCGCGGTGACCCGTATGCAACTCGCCTGGCAGGCGTCGCGACGCGGCTGGCTGTGAACGGGCTCGCCCGGCGTGCGGAACGCCGGTGGTCGTACGTCACGGGCACGCGCTTGCGAGGCGGGTGCCGATCGCTGCCACGATGAAGTCACCCCGCTCGTGCCTTCACAGGCGCGGCGGGCACCAGGCCCATGGGCGTGGTACCCGCCGCGCCGAGTGAAGGCACGAGCGCGTCAGCGTCGTCCGCGCGTCACGCCGTACCGCGGTGCAGGTACGCCCGCTCCACGGTCTGCCGCACGCTGTTGCCGGCGGAGTCCGTGACGGTCACGCGGAGCGTCACATAGGCGTCGCCACGCACCTTCGACGGCCGTTCCACGGTGGCCGTGAACGGCCGGCCGCCGTGCCCCACCGTACGCGCCGTGGTCCAGGTCTTCCCGTCGTCGTACGACGCCTCGGCCTTCACCCGCACGCCGCGCGGGGCGGCCATGCCGTCCTGCGTGCGGACGGTGAGGCCCAGGTGGTGTGCGCGTGCCCGGCTCACGGCGCCCTGCGCGTCGACCGGTACGTCGTAGTCGAGCTGGAGCAGCGGCAGTGGGACGGCGCCGGCCGTGGTGTCCGAACGGAACGTCCACGAGGTGTGCGTGCGCACGCCGAGGTGCCAGTCCTCCGAGACACGGGCAGTCGTCAGGTCCAGGCGGAACCGGGCATCGCCCGGGGCCACTTCGAAATCGCCCCACGCACCGTTGTCGGAGACCGCGATCTGCTCCCCGTTCCGGTACAGCACCGCCGATGCCACGTCGTCGGCAGCGGTCGCCCGGCTGGTGCCGAAGCCACCCCTCTCCGCGAACGCCCAGTGGCCGGTGTCGGAATCGGTGAACTCCGGGACGTACACGGACAGGGTGTCGCCGTTGCGGACCGACGGCCGGGTCCAGCCGCGGGGAATGGAGGGGCGGACCGGCGCTTGGAACCAGCGTTCCGTGGTGCGCTGGCCGGGCCGGTAGGCACGCGGCGCGTTCCGCATGCCGGCCGCCAAGGGCACGTCGGAAACGTCGACGACGTTGTGGTGCACGACGTGGTTCCACAGCGTGTCCCCGCCGGTCACGTACTCGACGCGCTCCCGGCCCACCGGGACGTAGCGGCTGTACTGGTTCCACGCGGTCGCCTGGTACGGGCGCCATCCGAAACGCTGCTCGCTGGCCCAGCGCGAGGCACCGGTGCGGGTGTACGTGCTGCGCACCACGGCACTCTCCCGCTCCGAGACGGTGTGCACGACCCGCTTGGGAACGAAGCCCTTCGACACCTGCATCACGTCGTACAGGTACGGGCTGCGCACCGTGCCGGAGAATGTCACCGTCGTGGTGCCCTTCCTGACGCGGTCCAGCAGGGCGGTGCCGTCCTTCCAGGCGGCTCGCATGCTGGGCAGGGCCGTCCGGTCACCCGTCGGCTGCCACCGGGTCCAGGCACTGCGCTGCTCCTGCGGCCACACCATCAGCAGTGCCTTGGCCCCTGCCTTCGCGGCGGACCGGGCGAGTTCCGGCTCGGTGACGGAGAAGTCGAACCGTACGACGGCGAGCTTCCCGCGTGCGCCGCGGAAGTCGGGCGCCGACGACGTGCCCGCGTCCACGGCGGTCAGCCGCGCGCCGCGGTCCGGGAAGGCGGGGGAGTTCGGGTCGTAGTACGGGACGAACTCCCGGGAGCTGCCGGAGACCTTGGCCCGCAGTTGCGGGGCCACCATCTGCCAGCGCGAGGAGAACTCGAAGGCGCCGTCGGTCACCCGGGAAGTCGGGCTGACGTAGAGGCGTGTGACGTCGTCGAAGTACATGACTCCCTGGATCAGCCCGCGACCGTCGATCCGGCGGTGCACGGTGGTGCTGAGGATGCCGTGCTGCTCGGCGGGGCGTGGTGTGCGAATGTGCACCTGGGTGGCCTCGGCGGCGTTCAGCGTCACCGTCCGGTCCTGGGTGACCCTCACCTCGGGGGCGACGACGGTGCCCGCCTCGCCGCCGTGATCGGTCATCTCGTAGAAGGCCGAACTGACGTAGTACGTGCCCTCCTCCACGAGGGCGGCATGGGCCTGCCTGTCCGTGTAGTCCACGAATCCGTCAGGGCCCCATATCGTGGGCAGCCAGTCCGGCATCACCTTGCCGTCGCGGTCGCGGTAGAACACGGTCAGCCGGTGCTGCGGGGCGTGGACCGCGAGGGAGACGGTGGTGTGGGCGAGCACGGTACCGTCCGCGGACTTCGCGGTGAGGTATCCGTAGAAGGTGCCGCGGACCGCGTGCCGGGCGTCGGTGCTCAGCGGTACCTCGGCCGTCGCGCCGGGGGCGAGCCGCACGGTGTCGGAGTCCAGGCTGACCACCCCGTCCGGGAGCGCCCGCCCGGATTCGGTGGCCAGACCGAGGGCCAGGGAGAGGGTGACCGGACGGTCGCCGGAGTTGGTGTAGCGGACGGTGGCCGACCGCTGCCGCCCCTCTGAGCCACCCGTACGCAGCGGGGCCAGGGAGACGGAACCGCTGGCCCTGACGGGGCCGAGGGCCGCGGCCACGTCGATACGGCCACCGCCTTGTTCGGTCACCTGGGTGTGGGGCACGGTGTGCGCGGTGCTGATCAGCGCGTCCTTGAGCTGCTGGGCGTCCCAGTCCGGGTGCTGCTGGGCCAGGAGCGCGGCGGCGCCGGCGACGTGCGGGGTGGCCATGGACGTCCCCGACAGCGCGACGTAGTGCGCGTCGACCGGGTCGCCCAGGGTGGTGCCGGACGCGCGGGCGGCGGTGATGCCGACTCCGGGAGCGGTCACGTCGGGCTTGACCGCGCCGTCGCCCAGACGCGGGCCGCGGCTGGAGAACGGGGCGAGAGAGTCGTCACGGTCGACGGCCCCCACGGTCAGCGCCGCCTCGGCCGCGCCTGGCGAGCTGACACTGGACCGACCTGACTCCCCCTCGTTGCCCGCCGCTACGACGAAGAGTGTGCCGGTGGACGCGGTCAGGGAGTCGACCGCCTGGCTGAGCGGATCGGTGCCGTCGGTCGGAGACCCCGACCCCAGGCTCATGTTGACGACCTTGGCGTGCTCGCGCGTCGCCCACTGCATGCCGTCGATGACGGCCGACTCGGTCCCGTAGCCGTCGTCGCCCAGGACCTTGCCGATGAGGAGGTCGGCCCGGGGCGCCACGCCGCGGCGGGTCCCGCCCGACGCGGCGCCGCTGCCGCCGACGATCGAGGCGACGTGCGTGCCGTGACCGAAGTGGTCGTCCGTGTTGGAACTGCCGGAGAAGTCCTCGGCCTCCGCGATACGGCCGGCCAGGTCGGGATGGCTCGCGTCGACACCCGTGTCGAGCACGGCCACCTTGACTCCCTGGCCCTCGTCACCCGCCTTCCAGGCAGTGGGGGCGTTGATCTGCGCGGTGCTGCGGTCCAGTACGGCCTTCACCCTGCCGTCCAGCGACACCCGCGGAGTCAGCGCGGCACGGGCGACGCCGGCCCTGCCGCCGGGGTTCAACGTCTTCCAGAACGTCCCCAGTTGACGGCCGGCGACCCGAAGTGACCGTGCGTGGATGCTCGGCAGGTTCCGGGAGGGAGTCCCCCGCGTGTTGAGCGCCACGAGCCGGTCGGCGGTGGCCGCGGCGGCCCGTGCCGCCTCAGCGGTGACCCTGGCCCCCTGACGGGACGGCTCGGAGGAGACGATCAGCGGAAGCGCGGAGGTGTGTGCCTCGTCGTAGCCCTGAGAGATCAGGGCGGTCACGTCGAACAGCCGGCGGTCCAGTGTGCCCGCGGACACCAGGGCCTCGGCGTCCCACGGGAGCACGGTCAGCGACTTGTCGTCCTCTTCGAGCGTCTCGAAGGGGATGTGCTCGCGACCGGGGCCGGGCCGCACCGACGCGGTGCGCCGTCCGCCCGGCAGCGATGTGACGGTCACCTGGTCGCCGGTGATCAGCCGTACGGTCGTGGAGCGAGCCCCCGGCTCGGCCGCGGGACGAGTGACGGTACCGATGGTCGCCGTCCGCGCCACGGCGGTGGTGGGCGCGACTCCAGCAAGCAGTATCAATCCTGTTGATATCGCCGCCATGAGGCGGAACTTTGCCATCAGGGAAACACCTTTCGAACAGCCGTAGATCACAACTGTCCGAAATCATTTGGCGAGAAGGCAGGACCTGTCACTGGTGCGAGCTGTCACAGCTGCGACATGTCTCAACGGCGACACGGACCGCGGTGTTTCCTTCAGGCCGTGCGGAACCGGAAGGCGCCGGTCCCACTGCCCAGGGTCAGCCAGACGTGGTCTTCCTCCCTGACCAGGCGCAGCGCCACATACGCGCACCCCGGGCAGCGAGCGGTCATCCCTGGTTCGGGCCCGTAGATGTGCAGATGCGCCAAAGGCCCGGCCTGCCTGCAGTTCGGGCATCGCCACCAGGCCGTGGTGGGCTCCACGGAGAGGATCTCCGACAACGGACCGGCAAGACTGTTGCCGTCGAGGAAGGCGGCGGGGTCTCCCATGACAATCTCCCCTGTCGAGAACAGAAGGGTCAGCCGAAGCGTTCGGTGCGGATGGTCGCGGGTTCCTTCCCCTGGCCGACGAACAGTTCGACGAGCAGGTCACTGACGGTCTCCACGAATCCGGTGGAACCACAGACGTAGACGGGACTCATCGGCTCCAGGCGGGCCGTCGGCTCCCGCAGGTCCGCTGCCGTGATGCGGCCGGCCGCGCGGGACGTGCCGGGCGGGATCCGACGGGTATGGATGCGCCGGATGTCGAGGAACGGGTCGCCGTCGACGAGATCTTCCCGGTACCAGATGTCCTCGGGACCGCGCACGGAGTACACCAATTGGAACAGACCGCGCGAGCCGGCCGAGCGGTGGGCACGGATCATGGCCATGAGCGGTACGACACCGGAGCCGCCCGCCACCGAGAGCACCGGTTCGGTCCGCTCCGGGCGCCACACGAACCAGTTGCCCAGCGGTCCGCGTATCTCGACCTCCTCGCCCGGCGGCAGTTGGTCGGCCAGGTAGGGCGAGACCTCACCATCGGCCACGGCCTGCACGCCCAGCTCCAGCCGGTCGCCGTCGGCGGGCGCGGCCAGGGAGTAGCTGCGGACGGCCTGGTAGCCGTCGCCGGCCGTGAGACGCACGTCGACGTGCTGGCCGGGCAGGTGACCGGGCCAGCCGGGCACGGTGAACACCAGGGTGCGGGCGGTTGCGCTCTGCGCGCGGCGCCCGACCAGCCGTGCCGGCAGCCAGGCGAGAGCCATGGTCAGTCACCCCAGTGACGCTGCTCGCGCCAGGGGTCGCCGTAGTTGTGGTAACCGGCGGACTCCCAGAAACCCGGGTCGTCTTCGTGCGTGAGCCGCAGTCCGCGCACCCACTTCGCCGACTTCCAGAAGTACAGGTGGGGGACCAGCAGCCGGGCCGGCCCGCCGTGCTCGGGCGAGAGCGCGTAGCCGTCGTAGGTGTGGGCGATCCATGCCCTCCCGTCGAGAAGGTCCGCGAGCGGAAGGTTGGTGGTGTAGCCGCCGTAGCTGTCCACCACCACGTACTCGGCGGTCGTCTCCAGCCCCTCGAAGAAGGCGTCGAGTGACACTCCGCGCCAGCGCGTGTCGAACTTGGACCAGCGGGTGACGCAGTGGATGTCCGTCATCGTGTCCTGCTGGGGCAGGGCCATCATCTGCTCCCAGGACCAGCTCCGCGTCTCGCCCAGCTCCGTGGCGAGGGTGAACGACCAGGCCTCGGTCGGCACCCGCGGGGTGGGACCGGCCGACAGGACGGGGAACGACTCGGTCGGATACTGTCCGGGCGGCAGCCGCTCCGTCAACGAGTGGGGTCGCCCTCGGAAGCCGGGTGAGAAGGAAGTCAACGTCATCTCCTGAGCGATATGACCCGCCACGGGGGGGGGAGCGAGGGGGTCCTTCTCCAGTCTCGGACCATGACGGTGGCTTGACCACTCGGGCCGGGACCGGGGGGACCGCTCGCAGAGCGCGGGCACCGCGGTCATGATGCGCGCGCCGGACTCGTTTGTGGATCAGGCCGCCGGGACCTTGCTGCGCGGAACGAGCCGGCCACCGCCGCCGCCCCGTCGCGCAACGCCGGCCGAGGATCGCCCTCTCCGCCTCGGCATCGGGGGCGGCAGCGCATATGGGGAATTCTTGCCCGGCCCCTGGGTGGACATTCCAGCCACCAGGCGCAAGGGTGGGCCCAATGCCGGCCACAGCCTCCTGCTCACTGCACAACTTGTGGAGGAAGACCGATGCCCGTCATTGTGTCCACCGCGGAGCTCCCCGCCGCCGACCGGGTGGAGCGCTGGCACGAAGCGGTGACGAACACCTTCATACCGCTCGGTGTCGATCTCCTCGAGGAGGAGCCGTCACCTGGGGACATCGTCAGCGACCGGCTCGGCGTCCTACGGATCTCCCGTGTCCAGGCGGGGCCGCAAACCGTGACGCGGAGCAGGCGCCTGATAGCCGGCGAAGACCAGGAATTCGTCATCCTCACTCTCCAGGAGCGAGGTACCGCGATGAAAGAACAGGACGGGCGGCAATGCGTGGTCCGGCCCGGCCAGTTCTCCCTCTCGGATTCCTCCCGCACATTCACGAAAACGCTCCATGAAAGATTCGCTTTCACGTCCTTCCATTTTCCTCGCGAAGTACTTTCCGTGCGCCCCGAGGACCTGCGGTCGCTGACCGCGACCACCTTCACCGGCACTGAGGGGAGTGCGGCCGTCCTGGCCCAGTACTGCGCGGGCCTGGCAGGCGTGGCAGCCGATGTCGACGACGCCGTCGGCCGTCAGCTCGCCGTCACCGCGCTGGATCTGCTGGCGCTGCTCATCGACGAGCGCCGCGGCCGTCTGTCCCGGCCGCCCTCGACGACGGCCGCTGCCACTCTGGTGCGCGTCAAGAACCACATCATGAGGAACCTCGGCGACCCCGACCTCTCACCCCGCACGATCGCCGCCGTTCACTTCGTGTCGGTGCGCTACCTGCACAAGCTCTTCGAGCAGGAGGGAACCACGGTGGCCGGATGGATCCGGGCGCAGCGCCTGGAGCGGTGCCGCCGTGACCTGCTCCGCCCGCGGGCACTGGAGACCGGGGTGGCGGTCATCGCACGACGGTGGGGCTTCGTGAGCGCCGCCCACTTCAGCCGGGCCTTCCGGCAGGCTTACGGTGTGACACCCCGCGAATGGCTGGTGTACGGGCTGTCGGACGCAAGGCGGTCAGGGACAGGCATGGCCGCCTGAGGTGCCGGCGGCCGTCGCCGTGCACGCCGGGACGGGCTGCTTCGACGGCCGGATTCCTCCTGGGCGTGCCGTGCGGCCTGCTTCACCGCTTGCTCCAGCTCGTGCCTTCCGATCCCGGACGAGTTCACCGAATGGGCGACGTAGCCGGGCGACGACGGCGCCGCGATCCCGGTCCTGCGCCACCTGCCCGAACGCCTGACTTCACGCGGCGTACGCGTCGAGACGGCTCTCCGCGAGCGGCTGACCGAAGCGCCCTCCTTCGTCGCCCTCCAGGGCTCGACACGGTTGCCGTCCTCGCCGATGTGCCGCGCTCTCACGGCGTGGACCGGACGCGGGCTGCCGGATCCCGGCCACATGTCGCAGCCGAACGCACCCGCGGGCCGACCCGGCTCGTCGTTCTCCTTCGGGACCAGGGCCCTGTGCCTGGACGGTGCCGGGGGCCCGGCGGTCCGTGATGCAGCGTGCCGAGCGTGTCACCCGGTTCCGTGTCCCCGCTTGCAGGACGGCCGGGCTCGGTCAGACGGCGGGTTCGGCGGCCTGTGCCTGGAGCAGGTCGCGCGTGCGCAGGCCCAGGTGCAGGACCAGGCGGTCGCCCCCGCTGTCGAGGTCGAGGCCGGTGATCTCCTGGATCTGGCGCAGCCGGTAGTACAGGGATGTGCGGTGGATCTGGAGGGCCTCCGTGGTGCGCGGGATGGACCCGGCGTGTTCGAGGAAGCACCGCAGTGTGTCCAGCAGGCGCTGGCTACCGGGGCTGTCCAGCAGCAGGCGGAGCGGCGTGGGCAGCAGTGACGGGGTCAGGGCGTGCTCGGGCACCTGGAGGAGTACGGCGAGTTCGCCCAGTGATTCCCAGGCGCCGACGCCCTTGAGGTGGGGCAGCCGGCGTGCGGCGCGGGCCGCGACCAGCGCCTGCGCACGTGACGTCCAGGCGTCGGCGAGGCCGTCGTGGGTGCCGCCGATACCGAGTACGGGGGCCGCCGAGGCGTCGAGATAGGTGGTCAGTGCCTCGCGGACGGCCATGGCCTGGTCGGCCAGCTCCAGCGCAGGCAGGGGCTTGGACGAGACCTGCAGGAGGACGGCGCCGTCCGCTGTGGCGGACAGGAGGCCGCTCGCCGAACGGGTGCGCAGGAACGGATCCAGGGCCGCGCGCAGGGCGATCTCCACCTGGCCGGGCGGCTCCGAGGAGCGGGAGACCTGGACGACGGTGACCACGGCGTGCGGATCGTCCGGCAGCATGCCGCTGTCGAGGATCTGCTGACGGGCGGCGGTACGGCCCCCCCTCGCTGGTGCCGAACAGGATGTCCAGCGTCTGCTGCATGTCCAGCTCCCCGGTGTCGCTGGACAGTTGGTCCGCGCGGAGCTGGGCGGTGATCGCCGGCGCCGCCCGCGCGATGGTGTCGGTCTCCTCGTGCGTCAGTGATCCCTGCGGCGCGATGACCATCAGCAGGCCGAGCAGTTCGCCGCGCTCACGCAGCGGAACGCAGTAGCGGGTGAGCAGTCCCAGTTCGTCACGGCCCGGGACGAAGCCCGGCTTGTGCCAGCGGGCCACGCCCTGGTCGAGGACGTACCGAATGGCGACGTCGTCGGCCCGGCCCTGCAGCAGGCCGCGGATGCGGACCGGGTCCGCGTCCCCGAAGTGCTGGCTGGAACAGATCAGCCGCACCAACGGGTCGTCGACGACCACCGACCGCTGCAGCCGCACCGCCAGTTCCTCGATCAGCTCCTGTAGTGCGTCGCTGCCCACCCGGACACGTTGTCTTCGTTCAGCCATGCTGCGCCCCCTCTCTCGAACGCGGTCTTTCTACAAGCCGTGGAAGGGGCGGTTCAAATCTTCGACAGGGTGCGGAGACCGCGTCAGACGTCACCGGACGTAACGGGCAAAGGCCCGATGAGGAGGAACGGCCGTGCCGGCACCGTGCCGGAGCCCGGAAAACCCCCGGGAAGTAGTCCCGGAGTGCACCGCTTCCTGCCCTGAGCGCAGGAACGGCCTCTCGCTCTTGCGGTCACGCCTCCGGGAACACTCATGAAAGCCGTGCACTCTCAGGATCAAGTCGGTGCACGCACAGGACAACGCAGGCTCGTACGGCGAGCTGAGGTCGGCGCGAAGCAGCCTTGCGTCGGATGCTGTGTGGTGAGCGGCACGGAACGGGTCCGCAGCGCACCCGAACGGATCGGTCTCGTCGCCGATGGCCTGCCCGCCTCTTCGACGGGCCGGCTGATGCGTGGCGTACGGCAGCAGCTGCTCGCCTCGCCGCACTTTCGGCAGTGCCACGCCACGGGCGTGCCGACGGAACGGCGGAGCGCCGAGCTTCTTCTCCAGCGCGTGGATCCGGGCGCTGACGTTGGACTGTGCGGTGTGCGGTTCCTGAGCGGCGTGGATCGCCAGGGATCAGGGGCGTCGTGCGAGGAAGACGAACTCTTTTCCCGGCCGGTCGGGTGCGTCGCGAACGTCCTGCACCACGTAGCCGTGCGCGACCAGGTCCGCCTCGACCTCGTCCCGATCCCGGAAGCGCAGGGTCGAATCCGACGTCAGCACCTGTCCGTCCGCTGCGAAGGCGTAGGTCGAGCGGAAGGTGACGAGAGGCCAGCTCACCTCGGTCAGCTGGACCCAGCTCTCGACGGAGCCGACACCCGGGATCTCCGTCACGCGGTAGGAGTTCTCGCGGGTCCACTCTTCCCAGGCCCGTCCGGTCGGATCACGGGTCTCGAAGACCAGGTGCCCGCCGGGCCGCAGGGCTTCGTACGCTCCCCGCAGTGTCTCCCGCCATGTGTGCGGATCGGCGATCGCTTGGGCGACATTCGCTGTCATCGTCGCGACGTCGGCCCGCAGCGGCGGGAGGGCTGTCGCGTCACCGCAGATCCAGCGGACTCGGTCACTGCCCGGTTTGGCCCGGGCGACATCGAGGGATGCCTGGGCGGGATCGATGCCGACGACCTCGATCCCGCGGTCGGCCAGGAGAAGTGCGAACACCCCTGTGCCGCAGCCGATGTCCAGAACGTGGCGCGCCCCGGCCTCTTCCACGATCCGGAGGTAGGCATCGAGATCGCTGCGGTCGGGGTCGAGCGGATCGTAGATCGCGGCGAGTCGTGGATGCGCGAAGCATGCGTCAGCCATAGGGCCGAACGTACGCGGAGCCGGCCCCGGAGAGCTACCGGGTTTCGACGGATTCGGCCGGCTGGGGTTCTCGGGCGCAGGTGATGCGGAGCACCGTGATGATGGTCGGCGACGCCTGATCGCCGCAGACGTCCACGCGTAAGGGTACGACCGTCCGGCGTACCCGCCGCAGGCGGCGCGGCGGCACGTGTGCACTCCACCACGTCGTGCACCGGGGCGAAATCACCCCGTGCGGGGCGTTCCTTCCGGGACATCCCCGGAAGGAACGCCCGGTCGCACGGCACTCACATGTGGCAAGCCGCGCGCCAGGTGCGTCAGGCGAGGCCGGCCTTCAGGGCGGCGGCGACCTGGACCACGCGTTCGGCCTGGTGGCGGGCCGCGTTGCGGGTCTGCTCACCGACCGGGTTGTTGCCCTGGGCGTCGACGTGCGACGTACCGTACGGGTTGCCGTCGACGAACTTGACGGGGTCGGTGTAGCCGGGGGACACGATGATCCCGCCGAAGTGGTGGATGGAGTTGTACAGGGCGAGCAGCGTGGACTCCTGGCCACCGTGCGCGGTGGCGGTGGTCACGAAGCCGCTGTAGACCTTGTTGGCCAGCTTGCCCTGCGCCCACAGGCCGCCGAGGGTGTCGATGAACTGCTTCAGCTGGGACGAGATGTTGCCGAAGCGGGTCGGGGTGCCGAAGACGATCGCGTCCGCCCACTCGACGTCGGCGGTCGTGGCCACGGGGACGCCCGCGCTCTCCGCGGCGTGGGCGGCCCACGCCTCGTTGGAGGCGATGGCGGCCTCCGGAGCCAGCTCGGCGGCCTTCAGCAGGCGCACCTCGGCGCCCGCCTTCTCGGCCGCCTCCGAGATCTCCTTGGCGATTTCGGCCGAGAAGCCGGTGGAGGAGTAGTAGATGACGGCGAGGCGGACAGGGGTGGTCATGGCGTCGTCTCCGATCCTGGGAATGCGTGCAGTGCGTCATGGCGGACGCAGTTCACCTGCGGTACAGGTGTCGTGCGGGTGTGTTGCCCGACGCAGTAGGTGAATCTTAAACCAACTCGTTCAATGGTCAAC
The DNA here is from genome assembly GCF_040678315.1 of Streptomyces sp. NPDC052721. Lineage (NCBI taxonomy): Bacteria > Bacillati > Actinomycetota > Actinomycetes > Kitasatosporales > Streptomycetaceae > Streptomyces > Streptomyces sp. NPDC052721. The sequence continues at coordinate 22,967 of NZ_JBFATL010000035.1, forward strand.
CACATGCGTCCTCCCGTACCGGGCGGCTACTTCGGCGACCACCTCGCCGTCCCGGCCGTCGGCATCCGCGCCCCGCTCGCCGCGAGCCCGGGTCTCGCCTGCACTGGCCGGACGACCGGGCGCGGCGACCGCGATGCGCCGCCGGGGCACACCACCGGCGTCGCCAAGCCACTCCCGCCGGCGCCGGCCGGACGCTACTCGGCCTGCGCGCGGCGGGCGGTCGCGAACCGGCGCTGGTAGGCGGCAGGGGAGATGGCCAACTCCCGTGCGAAGACGCGGCGGAGACTCTCGTAACTCGGAAAACCGGCCAGGGACGCCGCCTGCGTCGCGGTGTACCCCTGGTCGAGCAGCGACTTCGCGATGTCGAACCGGATCGACTCCACGTACCGGGCCGGCGTGGTGCCCAGTTCCTCCCGGAACAGCCTGGTGAGGTGACGCGTACTGAGGTTGAGATGCCCGGCGAGTTCGGTCAGGGAGTGGTTGCCGGTGGGATCCGCCGTGACCAGGTCGACCACCCTGCGCAGAGCGGGCGACCGGGGCGGCGGCCCCTGCAGCGGGGCGGAGAACTGTGACTGGCCGCCCGCCCGTTGCAGGTAGACCACCAGGGAGCGGGCCACCTCCCGGCTGACGTCGGGACCGTGGTCCTCCTCGACGAGAGCGAGCGCGAGGTCGATGCCGGCGGTGACTCCCGCCGAGGTGTACGTCGTGCCGTCGCGCACGTAGATGGCGTCGGGTTCGACGCGGGTCTTCGGATGCCGGGCGGCGAGTTCGCTCGCGATCTTCCAGTGGGTGGTCGCCCGCTTTCCGTCCAGAAGGCCTGTCGCGCCCAGGACGAAGGCGCCGGAGCACACGGAGGCGATCCGGCCGGAACGGGCCGCCAGATCCCTGGCGGCTTCGACCAGATCGCGCGTGACCGGGGTTCTGGGGTAGACGTCTCCGCCCGGCACCAGGAAGGTGTCCGGGGCCGGCTCCGTGGCGGCGCTGCCGTCGACGGCGATCCGCATGCCCATCGAGGAGGCGACGTCCGTGCCCGTCGTCGACACCAGGGTGATGCTGTAGTCGGCACCGAGGAGGTTCGCTTCCCCGAAGACCTCGGCGGGACCGACGACGTCCAGCAGTTTGACCCCGTCGTAGACGAGGATCGCCACACGATGCGTGTCGGAGCTCACGGCGCCATCCTGAGGTGACTGGATTCGAGTGGTTCATGGCCGGACCGAGGCGGCGCCGGGGGCCGCGGGGTCGGCACTGTGGAGAACGGACGCACGGTCCACTCGTAGCACATCGCACCAGAAAGCACGGACATCATGACCGACATCATCGCAGGGGTGGAAATACCCGAGACCTCGGCTGTCGCGGAGGCCACGGAATTTCTTCGGGAGCGGACGAATCCCCTGATCTTCCACCACTCCCGGCGGGTATTTCTCTTCGGTTCCCTCCACGCGCGGCAGTTGGACCTCCGGCCCGACCCCGAATTGCTCTACATTTCCGCGATGTTCCATGACGCGGGCCTTTTGATCCCGTTCTCCGACACGCAACAGCGTTTCGAGGTGGACGGCGCCGACCACGCGCGCAAGTTCCTGCTCGACCGCGGGTTCTCCGAGAGCGCCGCCGAGGTGGTCTGGATGGCGATCGCCCTGCACACGACCCCGGAGATTCCCGGCCGGCTGGGCCCCGAGATCGCTGCCACGACCTACGGCGTGCTCACGGACGCGATCGGCTGGGGGATGGACAGGCTCGAAGGCGACCAGATGGACGAGATCGTCGCCGCGCACCCGCGTGGTGATTTCAAGAAGGAGTTCCTGCAGGCCTTCTTGGACGGCCTCAAGGACCGTCCGGACACCACCTACGGGACCATGAACGCGGACATCCTGGAACACTTCGTTCCCGGATTCCGCCGTGTGTCCATGGTCGAGCGCATCAACGATGCTCCCTGGCCGCGGTGACCCGGCGACGGCCAGGAACGAATCGATGCAACCGCCGCGTTCTCGCCGCACCCCTCCTCGTCTGAGCCGGCGCGCCGCCTTCAGCGTGCTTTCGGCCACCACCGTCGTACTGATGGCGACCGCGAGCGCGCCCTCACCGATCTATCCCCTGTACCGGGAGCGCTGGGACTTCTCGGTCACCACGGTGACGGTCGTCTTCGCCGTGTACGTCGTGGGGCTGCTCGGAGCCCTGCTGACCCTGGGGCCGGTGAGCGACCGCCTGGGGCGCCGTCCCGTGCTGCTCACCGCGCTCCTGCTGGCCGCGGCCAGTACGGCGATCTTCTGGACGGCCAGTGGTGTCCTGTCCCTGGTGATCGCACGGACGGTGCAGGGCGTCGCCACCGGAACCGCCATCGGAGGGCTGGCCGCCGGGCTGGTCGACTTCTCCCCGGTGAAGCGCCCGCACGCGGGGACCACGGTGACGGCAGTGGGGACGAGCGTGGGCCTGGCCGCCGGCGCCGCTGTGGTGGGACTGCTGGTCCAGTCGGTCGCCCACCCGGACACGTACGTCTTCTCCGTCCTCACCTGCGTCTTCCTGCTCCTCGCGGTGGCGGTCTGGTACATCCCCGAGACGGTCGCACCGCCGGCCGGCGCGCCGGCCAGGCTCCGCCCGAGAGTGGGCATCCCGCAGGGATCCCGGCACCGGTTCCTGGCCGCCGTACCCGCCCTCGTGGCGGGCTGGTCCGTCACGGGGCTGTTCCTCGCCCTGACCCCCTCCGTGGTCGCCGGTGTCCTCCACGTCACCTGGGGAGCCGCGGGCGGGCTCGACATCGCCGCGCTGTTCCTCGCCGGCGGTACGGGCGGCATGTGGTCCGCCCGGCACACGGTGCGGCGGGCCACACTGCTGGGCGCGGTCCTGCTGACCCTGGGCTCGGCCGGACTGGCCGTGGCCATCGCCCTGTCGTCCCCGGTCGTCTACGCGTGCGGGGCCGTCGTGGCGGGTCTGGGGGTCGGCCTGACGTACAACGGCAACCTGCGAGCCATCGGCGAGGTCACCACCGCGCAGTCCCGATCGGAGGTGTTCTCCGCCGTGTACGTCGTCAGCTATGCGGCGCTGAGTCTTCCCGCCCTCGCGGCCGGCCTGCTGGCACCGGCATGGGGTCTGAGGACCACCAGCTTCCTCTACGTCGCGTTCGTCGGGTCTCTGTCGCTGCTCGCACTGGTCCACGCGGCCCGGTCGCAGGCCGACGGGCCCACGGGGCGCGACACCGGATCCCCGCGGGGCGCCGACGCCCTCACCGCCTGCGCCGGCCGTTCCGGTCAGGCGGGGCCGACTGTCGCACATCGCCCACCCGCGAGCGGCGACGGCTCCCCGCCGAAGGTCCGCTGACGCCCTCCACCTCGATGTCATCGTGCGGGCGCACGCCGCGGGCCTCACCCGAGGAGCGCTCGACCGGCCCGCACGCCGGACCGACCTCGCCGGCCGCGCCGCACCCCCAGCGTGCCCGGCCGCGAGGTCGGTCGCGGGGGTGGCGACGGAACTCGGCCACGGAACGACCGGCCTCACCGTCGGACAGCGTGTCTTCGCACTGACCCACTGGATCGGCAACGGCTCGCTCGCCGAGCACGTCGCCGTGGAAGCCCGCAACATCGCCCCGCTCCCCGCCGACGTCGGCCACACGGTGGCAGCCGCACTGCCCATCTCCGGACCGACCGCCGGGCAGGGCCTGTTCGACCACGCCGACCTCGTCACCGGCCAGACCGTCCTAACGGTGACAGGCTCAGGCCGGTTGATCTGGCCCGTGGGAGCGGTCTGTCCACGCAGGCGATCAGGAACTACGAGGAGGCCGGCATCCTTCCGGCCGCCGGTCGCACACCCCACGGCTACCGCGTCTACACCGCGCTGCACGCCCAGGCCCTGCGCGCATTTCTCGCCCTGGTGCCCGGCCACGGTCACCAGACGGCGACGTCGATCATGCGAGCCGTGAACCAGGACGCGGTCGACGAGGCGTTCCGCCTCATCGACGAGAGCCATGCCCAGCTTCTCGACGACCGGCGGACCCTCCAGGCCGTGGAGAGCGCCCTGCGCGAACTGGAGTCGACCACGGCGCCCGAGCCTGGTGCGCGGTCCGAGCCGACCGAGGTGCCGAGGCCCGGCAGCACGTTCATCGGGCCGCTGGCAGCGAAACTCGGCATCCGGCCCGCGACGCTGCGCACATGGGAGCGCGCCGGACTGGTACGCCCGCGCCGTGACCCGCGGACCGGCTACCGCGTCTACGACGAGGCCGACGTACGGGACGCCCGGCTGGCCCACCAGCTCAGGCGGGGCGGCTACCTGCTGGAGCAGATCGCCCCGCTGATCGCCCAGGTGCGGGCGGCCGGCGGGCTGCAGCCACTGGAGGCCGCACTGTGCGACTGGCACGGGAGGCTGTCCGCCCGCGGGCGAGCGATGCTGACCGGGGCCGCCGAATTGGCGGCCTACCTCCGAGCGCGCGAACCAACCATGATCTGACCTGCGCATTCGACATCGGAGCCGCACTGCCCTGGTGTACGGCGCTCGCCGCGGCGTCCGCCGTGGGTGCGGGACCGTCACGATCCTCGCGGACCGGATCAGTGCCTTGTCGTGAAGCGCCCGCTCTTCCGTTCGGCGGCGGTGCGGATGTCGTTGCGGAACGGGCGCATAGGGTCGCCGGCATGACACTGCGACCTGTGCAGGTGAACATCAAGGCTCTTGACGCCTCGGCGGTCGGCCGGTTCTGGGCGGAGGCGCTCGGCTGGAGTGCTTACAGCCCCGGTGTGACCACCTACGTCGGACCCGCCGGCGGCCCCGTTTGGCCGGACCCGGTCGCCGTCTGCGTCGACGTCGTTCCCGTCCCGGAACCCAAGACAGCAACAAAGAACCGTGTGCACCTCGATCTCGCCACCACGTCTACGGCCCACCAGGCGGAGCTGGTCGCGCGCCTGAAGTCTTTCGGTGCGACACCCGTCGACGTGGGCCAGGGCGCCGTGCCGTGGACGGTTCTCGCCGACCCGGAGGGCAACGAGTTCTGCGTACGGGAGCCTCGGGAGATCTACCGGGACACCGGGCCGATCGCCCGGGTGGTGGTCGACTGTACGGATCCGCGGGCCATGGCCCGGTTCTGGGGCGAGGCGATGGACTGGACCCTGCACGAGGTGACCGACGACCGCGCGGTGTTGCGTTCCGCCAGGGGCGTCGGCTCGTATCTCGAGTTCCTCCGCACGCCCGGGGTGAAGACCGTGCCAGACCGCGTCCATCTTGACATGCTGCCGTACCCCGGTGACGACAAGACAGCGGAGGTGACCCGCCTGCGCGCCCTCGGCGCCACCGACCTCGACCTCGGCCAGGGCGACGTCCCGTGGACATGCCTGGCCGACCCGGAGGGCCACGAGTTCTGCGTCCTCGCCCCGTCCTGACGCGGCGCCCTGACGACACCCCGAGGGGCCGGCGCAACCCGCTTGTTGATCGAGTGCCGCAGCTGGCCGCTCTGAGCACCGATCCTCTCCGGAGCCATAGATGCGCTGACCGTTGTGAGCGCCCTCGCGGCGCTCGGCCGCCGTGCGGAGGCGGGGCCGGCCGGGCTGAGGTTCCGCACGGTACTGCGGTGGCAGCGGCTGGAGTGGGACGAGATCGTCGGCGCATGGCGAAGCGCAACTCCTCGAACAGGTCACGCAGTTCGCTCGGCATGCGGGGTGCCACGTCCGCGCCGGCCTCCAGCAGAAGCCGGACGCCCCGCCGGAACTCCTTGTCGCCGATGGGCTCGTCCAGCATCCTCGCCACCTCGATGTCAGTCAGTGAGAAGCTGCAAGTCTCGGACATGGGCGCCCGCCGGGCGACGCCTCCGGCCTTCATGTCATCCTCTGATCATGACCCCTACGGAGACGGTCCAGGACCGGTACGACGACGATGAGCTGCCCCCGACTCCGGCGCCCACCACCCCTGCCGAGTGGGACGCCCTCATCGACGAGTGGGACGAGATCCGGCACGGCTACTACCTCGGCGACGCGCCAGGCACGGTACTGGAGTGCGCGAAGAATCTTGAGGCGAGCGTGGCGGCCGGCGGACCGGACACCGCTCTGTGGACCCTCGGGCTGGTGCTGATAGGCCCTTACGTGATCGATGCCCGCCCGGACGCGGTGGCCGAGGCTCGGGTGCTGGAGGCGATGGGCGCGGTCGAACGTGCTCTGGGGCAGGCGGCTTGTGCGCACGAGGCGCATCCGTGCGACGACATGCCGCTCGATGCCGGGCTGGACAACTTCCGGTGGGTCCTGGAGATGCTGGCCCATCCGGAGCGGGACGCCGCCCATGAAGCGGCCCTGGCCGATGAGGAGAACTGGCCCGACGAGGAAGGAGCCCAGTCCTGGTACGAGGGCCGCATGACGCGGGAGATATGGGCCTGCCCGCGGAATCTGGCCGGCTTCGCCCGCTCCTTCTCCGACTGAAGTCGCGCCGCCCCCGGTACGCCCGGTGATCGCAGCTTCAACCCCACTGACCTTCTCTTCTGGATCACTCTCACGTGCGAGTAATAGGTTGCCCGTCATGACTGAACTCGGGTCCGTCCTCTGGCCGCCTGCCCCGATAAGCACCGAACGGCTCGTGCTCCGCGAGTCCGAGGCCCGGGACCGTGCGGCGTTCATCGAGTTGTTCGCATCGCCAGAGGTGGGCACCTATGTCGGTGGTCCTCGACCGCGTGATGAGCTCGAGCGCGCGGTGCCTGAGGTGCCCGGGCGGCGCCCTGGCCTTTTCGTGGTTGATCTCGACGGAGCGATGATCGGAATGATCACGCTCGAACGGCGCGACGCGGAGCGTCCGGGGCGCGTCCGTCCGGAGGGCGGGGAGGCCGAGCTGGGCTACATGTTCCTGCCGGAGGCATGGGGACGCGGGTATGCCGCGGAGGCGTGTGCGGCGGCACTCGACTGGTTCGCGGACGTGTTTCCCGGTGAGCCGGTGGTGCTCACCACCCAGACCGCCAACGTTCGTGCGATGCGCCTCGCGGCGAAGCTGGGGTTCGCCGAGGTGGAGCGGTTCGAGGAGTACGGCGCCGAGCAGTGGTTCGGTGTGTGGTCCTCGGTCATGCCGTCCGATTGAGCGGCCGTTTCCTTCACCGGGAGCTACCGCCGAAGCAGGCTGACACCTGCTGTTCCCGGCTGACTACTTGCCGGCGCGGGCCACGAGCAGCGGCTGGAAGAAGCCTGTCTCCTGCGGCGTCCGCCACCCGGGTGCGACGAACCCGGCCTCGGCTGCGAGGTCGGCCAGCCGTCCCTGGCCGAGTGCCCAGTAGGTGGTCCGGCGGACCTTGACGCGCCATGCTCCGCCTCCCGGAAGGAGTGGGAAATGCTCCAGGTCGTAGTGCTCGCCGTCGTCGTGCCCGTGCCATAGCTGGAAGGTGACGGTCCGTTCTCCGTCGTCGGCGGCCCGGTGCACATGTGGAGGCGTCGACGAGGGGCGGTCGCGCAGCAGATCTTCGTAGGGGCGTGTACTGACCAGCAGCAGGCCGGCGGGACGCAACACGCGGCGCATCTCGGCCAAGACGACGCGCACATCCTGCTCTGTCAGCAGGTGAGGCAGCGAGTTGTCGGCGCAGACGACGGTGTCGAACCGGCCATCGGGAAACGGGAGGCGCCGCATGTCGGCGGCGGCCGTGTGCAGGTTCAGGCCCCGGCGGGCGGCCTCACGGACAGCGCGGGCGGCTGCGCGGGGGCTGAGGTCGGTCCCGGTGACGCTGTGTCCGCGCAGCGCCAGGCCGATGGCCTGCGTGCCGATGCCGCAGGAGCAGTCGAGCACCGCCGCGCGATCCTGGCCGATCAGGGCGGCCAGAGCGTCGCCCTGCCGACGGATGCTCGCGTCCCAGTCCGAGTAGATCAGGTGGTAGTCGTCGGCCAGTTCGTCGTAGAAGTGCGCCACCGATGTCCCGGACATGTCCCGGGATGACCGTGGCTGACCCTCCCGGAGGCGCTGGTCAGCTCCGTCATCGGCGCGCACACCCTTGCGGACGGGGGTGCCGTCACGTCTCGGGTTCTGGCTCCCCTTCTGTGACGCGGCCACCGTGAGCGACGGTCGAGTTTTCTTGAACAAGCCGGCTGAGCGGATGGCGTGCGACGTTGCGCGTACGCGGTGGTCGGCGTCCGCGTCCAGCGGTCATGGCCCGTTCGGCCGACTACGTCACCGCGGTCAGCGTCGCGTAGACCACGACGTTGCCCAGGTAGCCGGTGCGCTTGTCGTAGCCGCCACCGCAGGTGATCAACCGCAGCTCGGGCCGGCCGGAACTGCCGTAGACCTTCTTGCTGGGGAACTTCTCCCTGTCGTACAGCTCGACGGCGCGGACGGTGAACACCGCTGTCCGCCGGTCGGCCCGGCTGATCTCGATGGTGGCGCCCTCGGTCAGGGCGCCGAGGTCGTAGAAGACACCGGGGTCGCCGGTGGGTGTGTCCACATGCCCGGTGGCGATGGCGGTGCCTTCCGAGCCGGGAGGCGTGCCGTCGCCGTACCAGCCGGCGTAGTCGGGTTTGTCAGGTGGTGGGGTCCGCAGTGCCCCTGCCGCATCGAGGCCCACGCGTGTCATCGGGGCGTCCACCCCGATGGCGGCGATCCGGAGCCGGACAGGATCTGCGGGGGGCAGCGGGTGGACGGTGGGGCGGGTGGGGTCTGCCGAGGCTGAGAAGGCCCGCGCCGCCGACGGCTGCGGTGGTGACTCGCCGTCGCGCACCCCGCTGATCAGCAGCACCACACCTGCCGTCATCGCGCAGGCCAGAAGGACCACCGCGGGAGTGGACGGGTCTCGGGACGAGCTGGTGTGGTGTCTGGCTGCCATCGCGGTTCGGTCTTTGCTGCACGGCGGGTGCGTCGGAGCGGGTGGTGCCTTGCGGTGGGCGGGCCTCGCGGCCACCGGGTCCGAAGCCGTTCCAGGGGCCGGTCACAGGCCGAAGGGGACTCCGGCCGGCCGGCGGATCGGGACGGTCAGGTGCGGTTGCCGTTCGGGCGGCGGCGCAGCCAGACCGCACCCCCGACGGCGGCCGTGACGAGCAGCCCACCGCCCAGGGCGAGCCCCGCACCCGCGTCTTCGGCCGGTCCGAAGCCGGCGCTGACCGAGCCGCTCGGAGGGCGTCCGATGACCCGGTACGTCTCCGTGACCTTGGTCAGTGGCGGACACTTCACGGTGACTGTGTCGCTGCCCGGCCGGGTTCCTTCCGGGATCTGGAACTCGCCCGTGAGCACCCCCTCCTCCTCGCCTGCGAAGAGGTGGAACTCTCCCGCCACCTCCGACCGGCCCTTGCCATAGTCCGCGTCAGCGTCGCAGGCCCTCGTACTGACCGTGACCGTGGAACCCGGTGGGGCGTTCCAGGGTTCGATACGGACATCTGAGTCATCAGCGGCGGCAGCGGCCGGGATCTGCAGCCCGAGGGCACCGAGAACCAGGCCGATACCCGCACCCATGTGTCTGTAGCGCATGCGAATCCTCCAACGGAACAGTGTCCGGCCTGCTGCGCGGCACATCTCGTGTGTTCCGCTCACGAGGCAACCGACAGTCCGTCAGTTCCGCAACCTGACGAGTCGCCCAACCTGTCACCCGGTCAGGCGTTCCGGCCTTCCCTCTTGATCGCTTACGCAGGTCAACGAGGCGGAGATCATCCGTACTCATCACCCACCGCCCCGTCCCCATAACGGTGAACGACGACCGGGCGGTCCCGTGCGGGGACCGTGTCCCGGTCGGGGGTCAGGCCCGGGGCGAGGCCTGGACGTCGATGGGGATGTCCAGCCGGCCGGCCACGGTGGTGAGGGCTCTCCCCAGCGGGAGCGCGACCCGGGTGAGGGCGTGGCGGTCACCTCGGGTCTGGTCCCGGTTGATGATGAGCACCGGCTTCCCGGCCTCGGCCGCCTGGCGGACGAACCTCAGCCCGGACATCACCGTCAGCGAGGACCCGAGGACCAGCAGTGAGGCTGCCTCACGGACCAGCTCGCGGCAGTACTCGACCCGCTGCGGGGGAACTGCCTCGCCGAAGAACACGACGTCCGGCTTGAGGATGCCGCCGCAGATCACGCAGGGCAGTACGCGGAAGTCCTTGACCTGTTCGTCAGTGAGGTCGGCGTCACCGTCCGGGTTGATTCCCGCCGCCACCGGCTCGAAGCCCGGATTGGCCGCTTCCAGCCGCTGGGCGAGTTCGCGGCGCGGGCTGAACGCGCCACACCCGAGGCATACGACCCGGTCCAGGCTTCCGTGGAGTTCCACGACGCCCTCGCTGCCGGCGGCCTGGTGCAGGCTGTCGACGTTCTGGGTGATCACGCCGGAAAGCAGGCCGTGCCGCCCGAACGCGGCCACGGCCCGGTGCCCGGCATTGGGGCGGGCACGGCCGAAGGTGCGCCATCCGAGGTGGCTGCGCGCCCAGTACCGGCGCCGGACCCGGGCGCTGGCGGTGAACTCCTGGTAGGTCATCGGGGTGTGCCGGCTCAGGCTCCCGCCCTCGCCCCGGTAGTCGGGGATGCCCGACTCCGTGGAGATGCCCGCCCCGCTGAGCACCAGCACACCGCCGGCGCTCAGCGCATCGGCGACCGGCTCCAGATCCGTGGTGCCGGGCGGCAGGTCCTCGGTGGGTATCCAACGCAGAGTGGGGCGCATACGCATGCCGCCAGGGTACGGAACAGGCTGCCGTCGGGGAGTCCGCTACGGCGTCCCCCACCTCTTGCGCGCAGCGCAGCGCCGCGGCTGCCGGGATCCGGGTCCGGTCCGGGTCGCCGCCATGGCCGAATTCGGCCTGCACCGGACAGGCCGAAGCCGATCGCGTGCCGCCGCGGCGGCCGGCTCGCGCATCCCGGACGGTGCGGACATCGGTGTGCACACGGATGTGCCGGACCCTGCCGGGAGGGCTGAACCCCGTGCACCGCGGCGCAGGAGCCCGGCAGCGTCCCGGCTCCCCCTGCGGACCAACCGCCCAGCGAGGCCACGCCCGTCCGGCTACCTGTTCGGCGATGCCACCTCGGGGACGTCGGCGGAGCGGGTGAGCCGGGCGCGGAAGAAGTCCGTGAGCCGCGCGACCGCGGGCGTGACGTACTCGGGCTTGTCGTAGAGGTCGACATGACTGGCGCCGTCGATCCACACCAGTTCCTTGGGGTCCCCGGCGTTCTCGAACGCCTGGGCCGTCATGTGGCGGGTCACGGCCTCGGTCCCGGCGATCATGAGGAGCGGGCGTGGTGCGATCAGGTGGATGAACCTGAAGGGATCGAAGGCCACGATGCGGTCGATGCTGCTCCAGGTGAACGTCTTGGCGGAGCGGGGATGCCGGGCCCGGTCGGTGCAGTAGTACTCCCAGCCCTCGTACACGTGCTGACCGCCGGACCGGGCCTCTTCCTCGGTGCTCGGGAAGATCGGGAAGGTGTGCGGTTCGCTGCCGCGGAACTCCGCGGTGCGGGACGCGGCCGCGGCATCGAGCATGCCCTGAATGATCGCGGGATCCTGTTCGTCGTCGGGGCCCTGCCGGAATTGCCGGCCGACGTCGGCGGCGCTGACGGTCCCGACGGCCTTGATCCGGTGGTCGCCCACCGCGGCAGGCACCACGTACCCGCCGGAGGCGCAGATGCCCAGCGCGCCGATGCGGTCGGCGTCCACCCGTTCGTGGGCGCTCAGGTACGACACCGCTGCCTTGATGTCCTCGACCCGGTGGGCGGGATCCTCCAGGCCGCGTGGCTCGCCGCCGCTTTCCCCCTGGTAGGCGGCGTCGAAGGCCAGAGTGAGGAAGCCCCGCTCGGCCAGGAGCCGGGCGTACAGACCCGCGGCCTGCTCCTTGACGCCGCCGGCGGGGTGGGCCACCACGACCGCCGGGTACGGGCCGGCCGTCGTGTCGTCGGGGAGGTAGAGATGCCCGGCGATCCTGATCCCGGCGCTGTCGAAGGTCACGTTCGTCTTCATGACCTCAGCCTGACGCGGCAGCCGGATCCGTACCAGAAGCCTTTCTCGTCCGTAGGACACGGGCTGCCCGGGACGATTTCGGCCCTCCCAACCGGTTCCCTCTCGGAGAGACACTGGACCCATGAAGCCCTCAACCGGTGGTTCGGCCGAGCTCGGTGCCTTCCTCAAGGCACGACGTGCCGCACTGACCCCGAAGGACGTCGGCCTGGCCGACGGCGGTCCCCGGCGCGTCCGTGGGCTGCGGCGTGAGGAAGTGGCGCAGCTCGCGTCGATCAGCGTCGACTACTACACACGGCTGGAGCAGGGCCGCAAGCCGGCATCCGCTGCGATCCTGGCCGTCCTCGCCGACGTCCTGCGACTGGACGAGAACGACAAGACCTACCTCCACCTACTGGCAGGCAAGCCCCTGACCCGCCCGGCGCGCCGCACCCCTCAGCGGCTTCGCCCGGCGATGCGCAGACTCCTCGACCAGCTCACCGAAACCCCAGCGATCGTGCTGGGCCGCCGCATGGACGTCCTGGCCTGGAACCCGATGGCCCACGCCCTCTACACCGACTTCGCCGCGCTCCGTCCCGCCGGCCGCAACTACGTCCGACTGCTGTTCACCGATCCGGCGGTACGAGCCCTGCACGTCGACTGGGAATCCGCGGCCCGCACCGCCGTAGCCGCTCTGCGGATGGAAGCCGCGACCTGTCCGGATGACCCCGAGCTCGCGGTTCTCGTCGGCGAACTCTCCGTACAGGACAGGGACTTTGGCACCTGGTGGGCAGCGCACCACGCGACCAGCGCGAGCAACGGGACGAAGCACTACCGACATCCGGTCGTCGGCGACCTCACCCTGGACTGCGACATGTGGGCCAGCCCCGACGGCAGCAACCAGCGCCTCATGGTCCTCACGGCGGAGCCCGGCACGCCCTCCCACGCCTCCCTGCGCATCCTCGCCTCGTGGAACGCCCAGCCCGTGACAGGCGCCGAGCAGTAGGCGCTCCACGGGGGCGTTAGGTTTTCCACGGCACCGCCGCCACCGCTCCGATCGGGTCATGGCTCCGAGGATGACCCTCCGGACGACGGCATAGGGGTTCCCGCATGGACGTGGACGAGGGGATCAGGGCAGCCGAGGCCGGGGACTGGGTAGGCGCGGGACACGCCTTCGTCCGGGCTGCCATGGAGGGCAGTGCGGAGGGTGCCGAGCTGGCGGCCCGGGTGACCGTCGAGCTGGTACCGCTGGCGGACGGCGGGTCGGCGGAGGCCGCCGCGCTGCTCGCCGGGATCTACCTGGAGTACTTCGACGAGTCGGCCCTGCCCATGGCCGTGCGTTATGCCCGCGCGGCGGCCGAGGCCGGGCTCCCGGCCGGTCAGCGCACCTACGGGCACATGCTGATGACGGGTCGCGGCGTCGCGGAGGACCGCGCGGGTGCCGCTGCATTGTTCCGGTCGGCCGCCGAGGGCGGGGACGCCTACGGCATGTTCAACCTCGCGCAGTTGGCCGACGACCTCGACGAGTCCCTGCGGCTGTTAGAAACCGCCGCACGCGAGGGGATCGTGGCCGCCGGCGCGGCCCTCGGCGACCGTCTGTCGGCGCTGGACCGCGACGAGGAAGCGCTGGGCTGGTACGTCTGGGCGGCCGAGCGCGGGCATACAGGGGCGATGAACGCGGCGGCCTGCTGGTACCGCGACGGCTTCGGTACCACCCCGGACCCGGTGCAGGCGGTGCGCTGGTTCTTCGTCATGCTCGCGCACGGCGACGGAAACGGCGTCCACGAGGCGATCCAGCTGGCGAAGACCGGAGCGCTGGACGAGGAACAGATACGGGAAGCCGGGCGGCTCGCCCGCGACCCAGGATCGGCGGAGGCCCTGATCGGCACGGTCCTGGGCGGCAGCCGGAGCTGACGCGACGTCCGGCCGGGAACCGATCCGCCGACAGGCCTGCCCCGAGCCGGTGGGGCGGGATCGCCGAGACCTCACGACAGAGGTTCGCGACTCGCGCCTCAGGCAGCAGCGCGGTCACGGACCGACCCGGTCGGGCGGCAGGCCGTGGCGGGACGCGACGAGACGGGCGGGATCGGCACGCTCTTCGAGGGCCCACGGGGCAGGGCGTTCCGCGACGGCGACCCACGGCCGAAACGATCGGTAAGAGGCCTGGTCCAGAGAGTGGGACGCTCTTTGCGGGGAGCGGGTACTGCTGTAGAAATAGGCCCATGATTCACGGGTTCTTGGTGCGACGCCTGGTCATCGACCTGTGCCGGCGCCCGGCTTCGTGTTGTCGCTGACTCAGCGTTTCTGAGGCTCTTCCCCTCCCGCTGTCCGGTCGTGTCACCCGGCGGGAGCTGTGTCCCCTGTACCCGGCGGTGCCTGCTCCGCGTCTGTCAGCTCCGCTGACCCCAGCCGCTCATGCGCGGCGCCCTTGGAGGCTGCCCCATGTCCACGACATCCCGTCTGCCAGAAGCCGATCTCACCCCCATAGCCGTCGAACCGCCGGTTCGACGGTCCCCACGGGGCGCGTGGGCGCGCGTGCGCCGTGTCGCCCTGCCGTTCGGTTCGCTCCTCCTGTTCCTCGCGCTGTGGCAGTTGCTGGCGGCGAGCGGGACGTGGAGCGAGACGCTGGTTCCGCCGCCGGCACAGGTGTGGGACGCGTTCATCGACGTTTCCACGACACACGACGGCGTACGGGGCTACAACGGGACCTACCTCATCGAGCACCTGGGCATCAGCCTGCGGCGCATCGCCATCGGATCCGGTGCCGGCATCGCCCTCGGGGTGCTCTTCGGGCTCGCCATGGGCACCGTCGGCTGGTTGCGCTCGCTGTTCGAACCCTGGATCACCTTCCTGCGAACGCTGCCGCCGCTGGCGTACTTCTCGCTGCTCATCATCTGGCTGGGCATCAACGAGGAGCCGAAGGTCACCCTGCTGGCCGTGGCCGCCTTCCCACCGGTGGCGGTGTCCACGACGACGGCCGTGGCGGCCGTACCGCGGAGCCTCATCGAAGCCGCCCGCGCCCTCGGCGCCTCGCGGTGGGACGTCGTCAAGGACGTCGTCCTCCCGTCCGCTCTGCCGGAGACACTCACCGGCGTCCGGCTCGCCGTGGGAGTCGCCTACTCCTCCCTCGTCGCCGCCGAGTTGGTCAACGGACTGCCCGGCATCGGCGGCATGGTCAAGGACGCCGCCAACTACAACAACACCCCCGTGGTGCTGGTCGGCGTCATCGCCATCGGAGTCTCCGGCCTGATCATCGACGGTCTGCTGCTGCGGCTGGAACGCACCGCCGTGCCCTGGCGCGGTCACTCCTAGCCAAGCCCGCCTCACCTCCCCTCCTCTCGCACAGAAACGGCTCCACCATGTCTCGCTCACTGCCCAGAGTTCCCGTCGGCTCCCCCGCGGGGGGACCGTCCCGCCGGCTCCTGCTCGCCGGTGCCCTGGCCGCCGTGTCCGCGGCCGTGACCGGCTGCTCCTCGGACAGTGAGGCGTCGACGTCCGGCGGATCCAAGCGGCTGCGCATCGGCTACTTCGCCTTCCCCAGCGGCGATTTGATCGTGAAGAACAAGAAGCTGCTCGAGAAGGCCCTGCCGGACTACAGCATCACCTGGATCAAGTTCGACTCGGGTGCCGGCGTCAACCAGGCCTTCATCGCCAAGTCCCTCGACATCGCCGCGCTGGGCTCCAGCCCGTTCGCCCGCGGGGTGTCCGGGACCTCGCCGATCCCGTACAAGGTCGCGTGGATCCTCGACGTCGCGGGTGAGAACGAGGCCCTCGTGGCACGCAAGGCCACCGGCGTCCTCGACGTCGCCGGTCTCAAGGGCAGAACCATCGCGACTCCGTTCGCCTCCACCTCGCACTACAGCCTGCTGGCCGCGCTGACGAAGGCAGGTCTCAAGACGTCCGACGTCAAACTCGTCGACCTGCAGCCGCAGGCGATCCTCGCCGCCTGGCAGCGGGGGGACATCGACGCCGCCTACGTCTGGCTGCCGACCCTGGACGAGCTACGCGAGACCGGCACCCAGCTCACCAGCAGCAAGGAGATCGGCGCGGCAGGCAAACCGACCCTGGACCTCGCCGTGGTGTCCGACGAACTGATCGCCAGGGACCCGCGGGCGATCGACGCCTGGCGCGAGGCGGAGGCGAAGGCGCTCCGCCTGCTCAAGTCCGACCCCGACGGCTCGGTCAAGGCCGTCGCGGCCGAACTCGGCATCAGCACCGCGGACGCCCGGGCGCAGCTCGCGCAAGGCGTCTTCCTCACCCCCGAGGAGGTGGCCTCCGCCGACTGGCTGGGCACTGACGGCACCCCGGGCAAGCTGCTGTCGTACGTCACCGACACCGGCCGGTTCCTGGCCGGCCAGAAGCAGATCGACGCCGCACCGTCCGAGGACGTCGTCCGCGAGGCGCTCTATCTCAAGGGGCTGCCCGATGTCCTCAAGTGAAGCCCTGCACCAGGCAGTCGAGGACGACGGAACGGACACCCCGCGTGCCGGGTCCGTGCGCCTCGACCACGTCACCCACCAGTACCGCCGGGGCGGGGAGACCGTCACCGCCGTCGGGCCGGTCGACCTGACCGTCCCCGCAGGCGAGTTCCTGGTCCTGGTGGGCGCTTCCGGCTGCGGCAAGAGCACGCTGTTGCGGCTGATCGCCGGATTCGAGCAGCCCACTCACGGCTCGGTGCGGGTGTCCGGCGCCGAGCCGCGGCCCGGTGAGTCGGCCGGCGTGGTGTTCCAGACGCCTCGGCTGTTCCCGTGGCGTACCGTGCGGGGCAACATCGACCTGGCACTGCGGTACGCGGGGGTGAACCGCAGCCAACGGCCCGAGCGGCGAGCGGAGTTGCTCGCACGGGTGGGGCTCGAAGGCACCGGCAGGAGGCGTACTTGGGAGATCTCCGGCGGCCAGCGGCAGCGGGTCGCCATCGCCCGGGCCCTCGCCGCCGAGAACCCGCTCTTCCTGCTCGACGAGCCGTTCGCGGCGCTGGACGCGCTGACCCGGGAACGGCTCCAGGAGGACGTCCGCCGGGTGACCGCACAGACCGGGCGGACCACGGTGTTCGTCACCCACTCGGCGGACGAGGCGGTGTTCCTGGCCTCCCGCATCGTGGTGCTGACGAAGGGGCCGGGGACGGTGGCCCTGGACCTGCCGGTCTCCCTGCCGCGTGGCGATGTCGACGCCGAAGCGCTCCGGAATTCACGCGAGTTCGCCGAGCTGCGCACGGAGGTCTCCCACGCCGTGAAGGCCGCCGCCGCGGCCTGACCTCCGTATCAAGGAAAGGAAACACAGGCAGATGAGCATCCTCAGTGAACGGCCCGCAGCGGCACAGCTGCCGATCACCGAACTCGGCCCGCACTTCGGAGCCGAGATCCACGGCATCGATCTCGGCCGCCTGGACGACGACCAGGTCCTCGCGCTCCGGCACGCACTCGTGAAGTACAAGGTGCTCTTCGTGCGCGGCCAGGACAGCCTCGACGACGCCGGGCAGATCGAGTTCGGCAGACGCCTGGGCGAGGTCACCGTCGGGCACCCGATCCACGACTCCGGTGACGTGGCCCCCGAGGTGTACTCCCTGGACAGCCAGGACAACGGGTTCGCCGACGTCTGGCACACGGACGTGACGTTCGTACCACGACCGCCCGCGATCTCCCTCCTGCGGGCCGTGGTGCTGCCGCCCAACGGCGGTGACACGAACTGGGCCGACAGCCAACTCGCCTACGAGTCGCTGGCGCCGGGCCTGCGGACGCTGGCCGACTCACTCACCGCGGTCCACGACGGCACCCGCGAGTTCGGGTACTACCTCGCCCAGCGTCGGAAAGGCCGCGGAAACCTTTGGGAGGGCCAGGTCTTCACCGACCTGACGCCGGTCGAGCATCCGGTGGTGCGCGTACACCCCGAGAGCGGTCGCAAGGGTCTGTTCGTGAACCCCGGATTCACCTCGCACATCGTGGGCGTCTCGGAGCACGAGAGCCGGGGCATTCTCGACATCCTGTACGCCCACCTCACCAAGCCGGAACACGTCGTACGGCATCGCTGGCAGCCCGGTGACGTCGCCCTGTGGGACAACCGCAGCACGGCCCACTACGCCAACCGTGACTACGGCGACCGTCACCGGGTCATGCACCGCATCACATTGCGTGGGGACACCCCCGTCGGTCCCGCGAACGCACGCTGACCTCTGGGTAGGTCCGTGCTGATCTGATTCCTGTCAACCGGTGGGAGGGGTGGCCCACTACCGCCACCCCTCCCATGACGTTCGCCCTGGACGTCACCGACACCGACGTCGTCGCCCGCCTCGCCGAGGATCTCCGCGTCCGGTGGTCACGGGCGCCTCCTCCGGCCCCGGGGCCGACACGGCCCGCGCCCTGGCCGCGACCGGCGCGGCCGTCACCCTCGCCGTGCGGGACGTCGCGGCGGGCGAACGCGTCGCCCAGGACATCACCGCGTCGACCGGCGATCAGGACGTGGTCCGGCAGACGCCGGATACGTTCTGGACTTGCCAGTCCCTTTCGGTGAGGCAAGGTACCGCTGCTGGAGTTCCATCAGGGCCACCGGGCGCTCTGGCCGGCCCGATCGGTCAACCAGTGCACCCAGAAGCGCCCAGCGGAAAGGCCGGCCGGCGCGGTCGCGGAGACGGGGCACCACCCCGGCGTCCGGTCAGCGGGTGGCGAGCAATTCGAGCGTGTCGATCACACGGTTCGAGAAACCCCACTCGTTGTCGTACCACGCGACCACCTTGATGTGGCGGCCGTCGACGCGGGTGAGGGCCGAGTCGAAGATCGACGAGGCGGGATTACCCGTGATGTCGGACGACACGAGCGGGTCGTCCGAGTACTCCAGGATGCCGGCGAGGGGCCCCTGTGCTGCGGCGCGGTACGCCGCCAGCACGTCGTCGCGTGTCACATCGCGGGCGACGGTCGTGTTGAGTTCGACGATCGAGCCCACCGGTACCGGCACGCGGATCGAGTCGCCCGACAGCTTGCCGTCGAGGTTCGGCAGCACCAGGCCGATCGCCTTGGCGGCGCCGGTCGTGGTCGGCACGATGTTGATGCCGGCGGCCCGGGCACGACGGGGGTCGCGGTGCGGGCCGTCCTGCAGGTTCTGCTCCTGCGTGTAGGCGTGCACCGTCGTCATGAACCCGTGCTCGATACCGGCGAGTTCGTCGAGGACCGCGGCCAGCGGCGCGAGCGCGTTGGTGGTGCAGGAGGCGTTCGAGACGATCGTGTGCACGGCCGGATCGTAGGCGTCGGTGTTGACCCCGAACGCGAGCGTGACGTCGGCTCCGTCCGACGGCGCGCTGACGAGAACCTTCTTCGCACCGGCGTCGAGGTGCGCGCGGGCGGCCTTGGCCGAGGTGAAGCGGCCGGTGGCTTCCAGGACGACGTCGACACCGAGTTCGGCCCACGGCAGCTGCGCCGGTTCGCGCTCGGCCAGCACCGTGATCCGCCGGCCGTCGACGACGAGGGCGTTCCCGTCGGCCGTCACCGGGCGCCCGAGCCGCCCGGCCGTACTGTCGAAGGCGAGCAGCCGGGCGAGAGCGGCGGGCTCCGTCAGATCGTTGACGGCGACGATCTCCAGGGCACTGTCGCGCTCCAGCAGTGCGCGCAGCACATTGCGTCCGATGCGGCCGAAACCGTTGATGGCGATGCGAGTCATGAATGATGTCCCTTCCGTTCGCCACCAGGCTCGCCCGCCGCCAGCGCCCTCGACAGTGGCGGGATCGCCATGGTCCAAAAGGATCTCGCCAGCCGGCGTGGTACCGGGCGGGTCACTCGCCCCGCGTGAAGGTGCGCCGGTACTCGCTCGGAGTGGTGCCGAGGATGCGCTGGAAGTGCAGGCGCAGGTTCGCGCCGGTGCCGAGCCCGACGTCGGCGGCGATCTGTTCGACGCTGCGCTGCGAGCGCTCGAGCAGTTCACGGGCCAGGTCGATGCGGGCGCGCATCACCCACTGCATCGGCGTGTAGCCGGTCTCCTCGACGAAGCGCCGGGAGAACGTGCGCGGCGAGACCCCCGCCTGCCGCGCCAGTACGTCCAGAGTGAGGGACTCGCCGAGCCGGTGCAGCGCCCACTCGCGGGTGGCGGCGAACCGCTCGCCGAGCGGCTCGGGCACGCTGCGCGGCACGTACTGGGCCTGGCCGCCGCTGCGGTAGGGGGCGGCGACCAGGCGCCGGGCCGCGTGATTGGACGCGGCCACTCCGAGGTCGCCGCGCACGATGTGCAGGCACAGGTCGATGCCGGAGGCGGCGCCGGCCGAGGTGAGCACGCTGCCCTCGTCGACGAACAGCACGTTCTCGTCGACCCGGACCAGCGGATGCCTGGCCGCGAGTGCCCGCGTGTAGTGCCAGTGCGTCGTGGCGCGCCTGCCGTCGAGCAGGCCCGTGGCGGCGAGCGCGAACGCGCCCGTCGAGATGGCGGCGAGCCGCGCGCCCCGGTCGTGGGCGGCGATCAGTGCCTCGATGACGGTCTGCGGCGGGTCGTCGCGGTCCGGGAACCGGTAGCCGGGGACGAAGACGATGTCGGCCCACGCAAGCGCGTCGAGACCGTGGGCGACGTGGTACGCGAGGCCGTCGCCGCCGGTCACGAGACCAGGTGTCGCCCCGCACACCCGCACCTCGTACGGCATGCTCGCGCGGGTCGTGAAAACCTGCGCGGGAATTCCGACGTCGAGCGGCTTCGCACCCTCGAGCACGAGGACGGCGACGCGACGAAGGCGGGAGGCTGGCACACGAAGAGGTTACGTGGGGCATGCCGTCGATACGCCCCCTGCGCGGTCGCCGCAGCCGTGACTTCTCCGGCACACTGGCCCGAGCCCGACGCCCTCATCCGCCACGCCCGGTCGTTCGCTGCCCCCGGCCACCAAGGCGAGCGCCTGCCCGGCTGACTCAACCGAACAGGCTTCGCACCCTGATGGTCTCGACGCGCCGCCATGTGCCGCCGGGCAGCAGCATCCGCTCCCCGTCGGCGCTGCGAGCGCTCAGCCGGCCGGAGCCGGCCGGCCGGGGCCCCGCTCGCCGCCGCGTCTTCCTCGCCGATGGCAGCACCGGACCGCGGCAGGTCCGCTCGGCCCGCGTATCAGCTTGAGTGCGTCGGCTCATCAGCCCTCCAATGCGCGAGTACCGGGTGCCCTTGGGAGCGCCGGGCCCTTTCTGGCGGTCGGGCCTGCCCCGATGCGCGGACAGCCGTCGGCTACCCACCAGCATCCCTCTTCGTGTACCCGCGGGCGGGCCCGAATCGCACAACGCCGGGAGCAAGGGTGGGAGCACGTGGAACCGGCTGGGTGGCCCTCCATGAGCGCTGACGGCGCACAGCCGTCCGTCGTACCGCCGGAGCACCGCGTGGTGGTCGGTGTCGAGGGGCCGCGGTGCGCTCGCGGTGTGGGTGCTGCCGGGCCTGTACGGCTGGTCGGGGCCCGCCGTCGACACGGACGTCGACACGGACGTCGACACGGACGTCGACACGGACGTCGACACGGACGTCGACACGGACGTCGACACGGACGTCGACGAGGACGAGACGCGCCAGAAGACGACCCAGGAGCTGACCCACGCCGACGTCCTGCTGCGAGCCGCCGAAGGAGCCGAGGTCCTGGTCGTCGCAGCCGGGGGATGGGCAGGTTCGCGCGCCCTGCTCGGCTCCGCCAGCCGGCACGTCTCGCAGCACGCGAGCCGCCCGGTCGTCCTGAGCGGTCGGACGGGGGCGGTTCGCCCGTGCGGATGTGCGGTGGCGGATGCGGGCCTCCGTGCGGGCTCTGCCGCGCCGGTGGCCCGGAAGAAAAGCCCACAGCCGGTTCCGCCGCCTCGGTGGCCCTCGTCAGTCCAGGATCGTGGCGATGCCGCGGCGGCGAAGGTCGGCCAGCCCGTTCAACATGGCCTCGATCTGCTCGGGGGAGTGCCCGACCCAGCCCTTCAGCTCCGACACGATGCGCACGGGCTCGCGTGTGCGATAGGAGCGGGTGGGGTTGCCGGGGAATTTCCTGTCGGTGACGTTGGGATCGTCCTCCAGATCGCCGGTCGGCTCCACGACGTAGATCCGACCCGGCCCGTCGCCGGCTGCCAGCTCGGCGCCCCAGGCGGCGGCATCCAGGGTCTCGGAAACGTAGACGTGGCGGGACGTGCGCCCTTCCTCAAAGTTGGATGTGTGGCCGGGAGTCAACAAATCCCCCGGAACCAGGTCTGCCTTCGTACCGTGCAGGTAGGTTCCTGCCTCGTACACCTGGAAAGGGACAGGGGAGCTGGTCATGGGCTGGGCTGCTCCTTCGGGCCTGGGCTTGGTGTAACAGGGAACCACAGCAGCTATGGGTGCTACGGGTGGATCCGCGACGAAGCCGGGGACAAGCACGCCGCCGTGCGCGGTGAGCCCGCCGTCGACGGGGATCTCGGCGCCGGTGATGAACGACCTCGTCCGACAGCAGAGCGGGCGGCAGCCGGGCGCCTCGGTCACGTCGGTGACGTCGACGTGCGCGCCCTCCCGGGTCAGCGCCTGCTCCTCGGCTGCGCCCTGGCCACGGGCCGCGCGCGCGACGACGCAAGGCGAGACCGTGAAGCGCCGTCGGGAGCTGGTCAGGACCGGGCGGTTGCGGTGCCGTACCGGAGCGGGGCGAGGTCCCCGGTCAGTCCGGTGGGAGCCGTACGTGATGCCGGCGACCTGGCCGATGACCACCGCGGTGAGCCGGCGCCGTAGAGCGCTTGGCGGAAGGGGGAGGGATCGGAACCGAGTGTCCGCCCAACGGCGGCATGGTGAACGCGGGCGCGGTCTCTCGCCGGGGTGCGTTGACCCAGCGTCCGGCGCCGCACAACGCGCGCCCCGCATGCCTGGGGACGAGACGCATGTTCGTCGCCGGTGAACACGGTCGTGGGCCACGGCTGCTGCTGCCAGGGTGTGCTCATGAATACGACACCGGATGGACGGCCTGTCCCTCCCGCGCATGCCGACGAGCGGGCCATGCTGGAAGCGTGGCTGGACTTTCACCGTGCGACTCTGGCCGTGAAGTGTTCCGGCCTCAAAGATGATCAATTACGGCTTGCCGCGGCATCGCCGTCGTCGATGACGCTGCTCGGTCTCGTTCAGCACATGGCTGAGGTGGAGCGCAACTGGTTCCAGCGTGTATTCGCAGATCAGGACGTTCCTCCAGTCTTTGGGGAGAGCAACCGCGACGGCTTTGCCCTTCAGCCGGAACGAGGGCTCGACGAGGCGATGGCCGCGTGGCGAGCGGAGATCGCCCGAGGCCGTGAGCTGATCGCTGACGCATCCCTGGACGACTCCGGCCGCCTGTCCGGACAGGAAGCGGGTCACGTCGGCGATCAGGGAGTCTCCCTGCGCTGGATCATGGTGCACATGATCGAGGAATACGCACGTCACAACGGTCATGCCGACCTCATCCGCGAGCGGATCGACGGAGTCACCGGCGCATGAGACGTGCCTGCACCGCGCAGGCGCAGGCGGACGCAGGCGAGGACCGGTGCCCTCCTGCTGGCGTGACGGCGAGGCTGCCGCACCGGTACGCCCGCCGAGCGCCAGAGTGCGCGAGAAAACGGATGTCCGCTGCTGGGCCGCGCGTGCTGTCCGGGAGCGGGTACCCGTGTGGTGTCCGAGGATGGGTATGACCTGAGCGGCCATGAAAGAGGCGCGCAGTGGCACATCTGCCCATGGCGTGCCCAGCCGTACCTGCCCGGCGAGGGGGTACAGGGTGTGACTGACAGCAGCGCGGCGTCGCTGTTGCGACTGATGCAGGCCAGCCATACGGCTACGCTCGAGCAGCTTCCGAGGATGATCGCCGAGCACGCAGCCGGGGCAGGCATGCACGACGTGCTCCTCTACGTGGTGGACATCCGGGAGACGGTGCTGCGCCGCCTCACCGGCCAGGGGCCGGATGCCGGGGACAGCGGGCAGGAGTTCACCGTTTCGGGCAGTCTGCCCGGCCAGGCCTACCGACGGGTGGAAATGCTGCACGAACCCGGACGGGAAGGGGCATGTGATCGTCCGGGCGGGCGACGGTGGTGGGTGGCCATCACCGATGGTGTGGAGCGCCTGGGTGTGCTGCGGGCCGACACCGACACCGACGACGAACCCATCCGCCAAGCCCTGCGCGACTTGGCGTCGATGACGGCCCTGCTGTTGCTGAGCAAGCGGTCCTTCAGCGACTCCTACGCGCGTCTTGTGCGTACAGAGCCGATGAACGTGGCCGCGGAGATGCAGTGGAACCTCACCCCGCCACCCGCCTACGCGGGCCACGACGCCACCGTCGGCGCGGTGATGGAACCCGCCTACCAGGTGGGCGGCGATGCCTTCGAGTACGCGGTGGCCGGCAGCACCCTCCACCTGGGCGTCTTCGACGCCATGGGCCACGACACCACCGCCGGCATCACCGCGAACGTCGCCGTGGCCGCCTGCCGCAACGCCCGCCGCCAGGGTGCCCCGCTGACCGAGACCAGCCGGATGGTGGAGGAGACGCTGATCGAGCAGTTCGGCACCAGCCGCTACGTCACCGGCATCCTGGCCGACCTGGACATGGAGAGCGGCTGCCTGACCTGGATCAACCGCGGTCACCACCTGCCCATCCTGATTCGCGGCAACCGCTGGACCACCGAGCTGGCCTGCCCCCCGGCGGGTCCCATGGGCGCCGACCTCGGCCTGCCGGTCACCATGGCCACCGAACAGCTGGAACCCGGCGATCGCCTGCTGCTGTACACCGACGGCGTCGTCGAAGCCCGCGACAGGTACGGGACGGAATTCGGCCGGGACCGGTTCGTCGACTTCATCCTCCGTCACCACTCCGGCCATCACACCGTCCATGAGACGCTGCGCCGGCTGATGGCCGCCATCATGGAACACCACGACGGCAAACTCGACGACGACGCCACCGTCCTGCTCACCGAGTGGCGCCGCGGACACCAGCAGGAGCTGACCCCGTGAACCCCGGCCCACGCGGAAAGGAGCGGCGATGAACACCGACCGGCCCGCATCCCGCGATCAGCAGCACACCCTGCAGGTGCACGTCCGTGCTCTGAGGACTGACCGTCACCTCGTCACAGTCGTAGGCGACCTCGACCTGCACACCGCCTCACACCTCGCCGACGCCCTGCAACCCCTGCTGCTCACCTGCGGGCACAGCGTGCTGGTGGACCTGTCCGACGTCGCCTTCCTTGACTCCACCGGGCTCACCTGCCTGATCGCGGTCTACCGCACGGCCCGGAGCACCGGAGCCCGCCTGGCGCTGATCGCACCCAGCGAACGCGTACGGCGCATGCTGGCGCTGACCGGAGCGGACCAGGTACTGCACAGCTACGCCAGCCCGGACTCCGTCCCCGACTGACTGACCGCAACCGGCATCGGACCTGCGTCACGACAGCGAGACCGAAACCCCACCCTGTGAGACCTCGTGTCCTGGGCTGGTCAGCCGGGGTCGTCGAACATGGCCAGCAGCGCTTGCTCGCCCGTCTCGGCCGCAGGCTGCTCCGGCTGCGGAATCTGCTCGGCCCACACCGTTTTGCCCTGCGGCATGTAGCGGGCACCCCAGCTCGTGGTGAACTGCGCCACGAGGAACAGGCCGCGCCCGCCCTCCTCGGTCGTGGCCGCGCGCCTGATGCGCGGAGAGGTGTTGCTGCCGTCGGAGACCTCGCAGATCAGTGAGTGGTCGCGCAGCAACCGCAGGCCCACCGGTCCCGGGCCGCCGTACCGCACGGCGTTGGTGACCAGCTCGCTGACCACGAGCCCGGTGTTGAAGTCCAGCTCCGACATGCCCCAGGTGGCGAGCTGAGCGCGGGTCAGCGCCCTGGCCCTGGCCACGGCCGCGGGGTCGGACGGAAACTCCCAGGACGCCATCCGGTCCTCGGGCAGCGCGTGCACACGGGCCAGCAGAAGGGCCACGTCGTCGTACGGGCCGCCGGGCAGGAGGGTGTCCGTGACCTGGTCGCAGGTGTCCTCCAGCTCCGGACCGGCGCGGTTCAGGGAGGCCAGCAGTTGCGCGGTGCGCGCGTCGGTGTCCTCGTAGCCCCGGCTCTCTTTCAGCAGGCCGTCGGTGTACATCGTCAGCAGGCTGCCCGCAGGCAGGCCGACCGTGGCCGACTCGTACGGCTGGATCCCGCCGAGCCCGAGGGGCGGACCGGTCGGGAGGTCGATCAGCTGTGCCTCCCCGTCCGGCGTCAGCAGAACGGGCGGTGGATGACCGGCCGTCGCGGCCGTACATCGGCAGGACACCGGGTCGTAGATCGCGTACAGGCAGGTCGTCCCCGTTGCCGGGTCCTGTTCGTCGGCCTCTTCGTCGGGGGTGCGGCTGACCAGGTCGTCCAGGTGGGCCAGCACCTCTTCGGGCAGCAGGTCCAGACCGGCCAGCGTCCGTACCGCCGTACGCAGCCGGCCCATGGTCGCTGCCGCCTGCAGCCCGTTTCCGGGCACGTCACCGACGACCAGCGCCACGCGCATACCGGACAGCGGGATCGCGTCGAACCAGTCCCCGCTCACACCCGACCTGGTGTCCGCGGGCAGATAGCGGGAGGCGAGGTCGACGGTGCTCAGCCGGGGCAGGGCGTGGGGCAGCAGGCTGCGTTGCAGGGTGAGGGAGGCGTGGTGCTCCCGGCGGTAGCGGCGGGCGTTGTCCATGCTGATCGCGGTACGGGCCGCCAGCTCGCCCGCCAGCGTCAGGTCGTCCTGCTCGTACGGCCTCGTCCTGCCGCGGCGGTAGAACCCTGCCAGGCCGAGGACGGAGCCCCGCGCGGACAGCGGAGCGCCCAGGTAGGAGTGCACTCCCTCGCCGAGGAAGTCGACGGGGTGCGCCCGGCCGGCCGGCTGCCCGGTCAGGGCGGCGGTCACCACCGAGTCCGTGACGGGCTGCCCGGTCTCCAGGCACCGGGCCTGGGGTGTACCGGCGGGGTAGCAGGCGGGCTCGTTCACACCGCCGATCGGGAGGTCGCGGGAGTCCTCGCCGGCCCAGGCGGCCACCCGCCGCAGTGGTACGTCGGGGCTCAGCGGTCCGGGCCGTGGCTCTTCGCCCGCCAGGACGCTTTCGACCAGGTCGACGACGACCAGATCGGCGAAGCGCGGCACGGTGATCTCCGCCAGCTGCTCGGCGGTACGCCACAGGTCCAGGGTGGTGCCGAGTCGCACACCTGCCTCGTTCAGCAGGGCCAGCCGTCCGCGCGCCTCGGCGGCGAGCCGGCCGACGCCCGGCTCGCCCACGAGCAGCAGCCACGCGTCGGCCGCTCCGGTGGCGTGCGGTTCCGCCGTCGCGCCGGGAACGTTCGCTCCCGCCGTCGCCTCGGCGGGACGGCCCAGGAGCGGCACACGACGACCGTCGGAGGCGGTCGAGGTGGCCGGGCCTGCTGTACCCGTGCCGCCGGTGTCCTCGAAACTGACCTCGACAGCCGCCCCCTCCGCATCGCCGTGGTGCAGCTCCCGTCGGCGCAGGACGGCCACACGACTGCCCGCGAGCGGCACCTCGGCGAATGCCTCACCGGTCGAGGAGATCAGCTCGACGGCACGCTCCAGCAGGATCAGCCGCTCCTGCGAGGCCAGCCGGGGCGGCGGTCCCCCGCGCCGGGACAGCTCTCCCGACTCGACGTCCAGCTCGGCATGCCCGCCGCGCTCCATGGCCCGGCGGAAGGAATGCGTGAGCTGGAGCTCGCGGGCCGTGCTCAGCTCCAGCAGGCGTTCCCCGATGCGTTCGGTGGCGTCCTGCAAGGCCAGCGCCATGCCGGGGTGGGCCAGCGCCCTGGGTACGGAGAGGTTGACCGCGCCCCGCACGGTGCCGCCCACCGGGTCGCGCACCGGCGCGGCCATGCAGGTGAGCTCCTTGAGGTCGTGCAAAAAGTGCTCGTGGCCCACGACCACGAACGGCGCCCTGGTGCTCAGCACCATGCTGACGCTGCTGGTTCCCATGAACCGCTCGTCGACATTGGCGCCCGGCACGAGGGAGGCGGCGTCCATCAGTTCCAGCCCCGCCGGGTCGCCCCAGCGGTCCACGATGTGCGCCCGTGAGTCGGCCAGTGTCACGGTCACCGGTATGCCCGAGAACCGTTCGCACAGGCGGGCCAGCACCGGCGCGGCCGCCCGGGTCAGCCGGGAGTCGGGATCCAGGTCACTCTCGATCGGCAGCGCCGCCCGCTCGCGGTCGATGCCGAGAGACTGGGAGCGCTGCCAGGAAGCGAGGATCTCCGGGCGCACTCCGGCCGCAGGCGGCGCCGGGTCGTCATGATCGCTGCCCGAAGGAGTTGGGTACGACTCCACAGCTCCAGGATAATCGGGCAAATGCGGCACTTGCTGTGGTGTGGCTGCTGCCAGCGTGGTGGCGAGCTCCGTCGTGCGGGGCAGGACGTGCTGCGGCGCGGCGCGCACGGCGGTGATGGAAGGGTCGGTCAGCTGCGCTTCCCGCGTGGCCGCGGGCACCAGCACCGCGCGTTCTGCCTCTTCGCGCCCCTCCCACATGAACGTGACAGTGACGGGCCGGCCAACATCGTCGCCGCCACCCTGCATCCAGCACTGGCCGGTGGTGGCCGCTGCGAAACCTAGCTGGCACCGTCGCCCCGGCCGCCCTCGCCGACGTCGGGCGTGCCCTCGCCTCGCACCCCGAGGTGGCAGCTCAACGACGTCGCCCGCCTCGCCAAGGTGGGGGTGGCCACCGTCTACCGGCACGTCGGGCACGCTGGTCTGCAGCGGCCAACTGCCGGGACGGCGGCTCCCCATGCCCCGATCACCAGAGGCAGGGCCATCGCGCGCCGGAGGTGGGCGCCGCCGGCCGCCTGGTCGGTGGGGAGCCCGCGAGCCGTTCCCGGCTCGCGGGTGCCACCTCGGAGGCGACCGGTACCCACACGTGTCAGGTGCGCAGGAGCCGCAGGTCGATCGCGTCGGCCATCGCCTTCATCCCCTCGTCGTTGGGGTGGATGTGGTCCCCCGAGTCGTAGGCCGGGTTGAGCGCTGCCGGGTTCGCGGGGTCACGCATGGTCTGGTCGAAGTCGATGACGCCGTCGAAAGCGCCGCTGGTGCGGATCCACTGGTTGACGCTCTGCCGGATCCGCTCGGCGTCGGGGGTGTAGTACCCGTTTCCCTCGTCGGGCATCAGAGTCGCGCCGATGATGTCGACGTGCGCGGCATGTGCCTCGTCGATCAGGGTGCGGTAGCCGTTGATCAGGTCCTCGGCGGTCAGTGGCCGGCCGCCGGGGCCCGCGTTGTTGCCGATGTCGTTGATGCCCTCGAAGAGGATGACGTCCTTGACGCCCGGCTGGCCGAGGGCGTCGTGGCCGAAGCGCTTGAGAGCGCTGACCCCCTGCCACAGGTTCGGGACGTCGGTGAGAACGCGGTTGCCGCCGATACCGGCGTCGACGACACTCAGTTTCTGCGGGCCCGGTCCGGAGCCCAGCCGGCGTCCGAGGAAGTCGGGCCACCGGGTGTAGGTGCCGGTCGAGGAGTGGTAGCCGTCCGTGATGGAGTCGCCGAAGGCGACGACGGTGCCCCTCGCGGTCGGTGACAGCACGTCCAGCCCTGCCAGGTAGTACCAGGACGTCGTGGTGGTGCCGAACCAGGCGGCGCTGTCGTCACCGGCGTGGTTGCCGGAGGCTATGTAAGTGGTGTCGAACGCGTCGGAGTGCCAGGTCGACATCCCCGTCGCGCCGGGGATGTAGAGGCTGACGAGCAGGTTCTCGCCGGCGCTGACCGAGATCGGGATGACGTCGCTGACCGCCTCTTCGCCGACGGGGATCGTGACGTGGCGGGAGGCGCCGAAGGTGACGTTCCGAGTGGTGCCGCGCGTCGCCTCGCCGCCGCTCGCCTGGACGGCCACGTCCACGGTGCCGACATCGAGCGGCGTGGTGCTGTACCGGTTCGACAGGGTGATGCGTACGCCCGAACCCGCGACGCTGCTGTGCACCACCATCCGGATGGTCTGGTTGTCGAAGGACGGGCCGCCGGTCGTCATGCTGGGCGACCAGGCACTGACCCTGGTCCCCTTGCCCTGCGACGATGACGGGGCGGCGCCTGCCACCTGCGCGGTGCTCAACGGAACGACCGTGAGGATCATTCCGGTCAGCGCACCGAACACGGACAGCAGGGATCTGCGACGCGGTCGGCGATCCGCCGCCGTGCCTTCCTTTTCGGGGGACATCGTTGTTCTCTCCACTCTCCGTGCCGTCCGCGGCGGGCCGGCTCCGCGGGGGGTCCCGCCCGGTCCCGCCTCCGCCGAAGACGGACGGATTCCGGACGGCGGGACGGTCCGCGGACGACAGGTCATCGGGGGTTGGCTCGGGCTGACCGTGTGCGCCGCACCGGACTCAGCCGGAATTGCTCGGCACGACCTCAGAAGAGGTTGCTCAGCACGACCTCAGCCGGGATCGCTCGGCACGACCTCAGAAGAGGTTGCTCAGCGTGACTTCAGCCGAGGTTGCTCAGCGTGACGGACCCACCGGGCTTGAGGCTGATCTTCCGAGAGGTGCCGCCCGCGAACACGGTCGTGTCACGGCCGCCGACGCTCTTCAACGTCACCTGGGTGACCTTGCCGTTCCTCCACCTGAGGTCGGCGACGAAGCCGCCCCGCACGCCGACTCCGGACACCGAACCGGATGCCGCCCAGGCGGCGGGCAGCGCGGGCAGCAACTCGACGTGGCCCGGCCGCGAGTAGACCAGCATCTCGATCATCGCGGAGGGAGTGCCGAAGTTCGCGTCGATCTGGAAGATGCCCCGGCCCTGCCCCATGTCCATGATGTCGAAGAGGTTCGGCGCGGTGCCGTTGCTGCCGCCCGCCGAAGGCTTCAGGTTGTTGACGACGAGTTGGTAGGCCTTCTCCGCGTTCTTCAACCGGGCCCAGCACAGACTGCGCCAGGCGTTGGCCCAGCCGTAGCTGTTCATGCCGCGCGCGGTCAGCAGGGCGGTCGCGCCGGCGAGGATGTCCTTCGGCGTGGACTCGTCCGGGCGGATCCGGTCGCCCGGGAACAGACCGACGAGCGGGGACAGGTGCCGGTGTGTGGTCTCGCCGAGATCGTCGGGCGACATCCACTCCTCCAGCCAGCCGGTTTTGGGGCTGACCACGGGCAGGTACAGGCGTCGGCGCAGTCCCTCGACGGTCTCACTGTAGGAGGTGTCCCTGCCGAGTACCCGGGTCGCGGTGCGGTAGTTGCCGAAGAGGTTCCACACCAGCTCCTGGGCGTAGGTGATGCCCTTGGCGTCCAGCGGACCCTGCTCGGGGGACCAGTCGCTGTCGGCGATGAGGACTTCGCGTGAGGACCCGGAGGCGTCGGTGACGGTCGTGGTGACGAGGCGGGCCTCCCAGAACTCCACGGCGCCCTTGACGAGGGGGTAGATCTTTTCCAGGTAGGTGCGGTCCTGGGTGTACTCGTAGTGTTCGAACAGGCTCTGGCAGAGCCAGGCATTGCCGGCCGGGTGCCACCACCAGCCGCCTCCGCCGTAGGGGTTGGTGGAGATGGCCACGGTCCATCCGGCTATCTTCCCACTGGAGTTGCGGTACCTGTTGGCCGGGCTGTTGAACAGCCGCTGCGTGATCTCCGTCCACGAGGGCAGTTGCGCGAGGCAGTAGTCCGTGAACGCGTCGAAGCAGTCCGACAGGCCGGCGCGATCGGCCATCCAGTAGTTCATCTGGAGGTTGATGTCGGTGTGGTAGTCGCCCATCCAGTCCGGGTCGTTGCCGTCCAGCCACGGGCCTTGCAGCCCCATCGGCAGGACGCCCCGTGACCCGGAGATCATCAGGTAGCGCCCGAACTGCAGGTAGGCCGCCTCCAGTTCCGGGTCCGGGACGTTGTCCCGGTAGCGGGCCTGTACGCGTTGCCAGGTGTCCAGCTTGCGCTGTGCGGTGGACGATGTGCCGAGGTCGATGTCCAGTTGCTCGAACACGGGGCGGTAGTCCGCGACGTGGGTGTGCAGCAGGGTGCTCGCGGAGTGGCCGGCCGCGTCCTGGACCTTGGTGCGGGCCAGGCGCTCCGGGTCCAGGGCCGGGTCGCGGAACCCGGTGGCCGCGTCGGGCGCGTAGTTGGTGCCGCCGCTGACCACGACGGTGAGGTCCTTGCAGTCGCTGAACGAGATCGACGTACCGGTGACGGCGACCGTCCCGGAGCTGCTGGTCGCTGTGACGGCGGCGCCGTACTTCAGGCCGTTGGCGAGGGACGCGCCGAACGAGGCGTAGCGCCCCGTGCCGTTCGCGGTGGTGTGCTCGCCGTGGGTGCCGGCCAGCGTGACGGTGCCGGTGTAGGTGCCGCCGCCCAGTTGGGAGAAGTACAGGACGATGACGTCGTCGGGGCGGCTGGCGAAGATCTGCCGCTGGTAGGTGACGCCGGACAGGTCGTAGGAGGCGCTGACGAGGCCCTGGGCCAGGTCCAGGGTGCGACGGTAGGTGTCGACGGAGCCCAGGTCGTGACCGGGGATGTCGACGGTGAGCTGGGCCAGCAGGGTCAGGGAGCCGAAGTCGTCCCGCCCGTAGGGGAACTGGCCGTCGCTCTGCAGGGTGTCGTTGGCGCCACCGGTCCACAGGGTGGCGTCGGTGATCGTCAGCAGTTCGCTGGACGGGTCGTTGCTCACGAGCGCTCCGAGGCGTCCGTTACCGACCGGCAGGCCCTGCTGGATCATCGAGTGGGAGGAGCCGGGAGTCTGCCACCACAGCTGGTTCTTCGCGGCGGCGGCTGCGGACAGCAGTGGCGAGGAGGTGGGGCGGGAAGGGGCCGCCGACGCGGTGAAGGCGGGCAGACCGCCGAGCGCGGCGGCTGCGCCGGCGGTGGCGGCGAGGGCGAGGAAGCCTCTGCGGCTGGGACGGTTGTCGCGCGATTCGGTGTGCTGGGTGTCCACGTGGTGCACTCCATGTCCGGGGAACGGCGCATGCGGGAACGACGGATGCGGGATCGACGGTGCGGGATCGACGGATGCGGAGCCGTCGGGGTAGTGCGAGGCGGATGGGCCGGAGGGGGGCCGGGACCCGGCAGGTGAGCCGGAGGGGGACCGGGGCCCGGCGGGCGGGGTCAGGCGGTCCTGGGGACGTCGATCCTGTCGATGTCGGGGGAGTAGTCCCAGCCGCTGTCGAACGTGATGGTGTTGGAGCCCGCCTTCAGGGCCAACTGGACGCTGACGGTGTCGACCGTGCTCCAGTCACCCGTGGAGGGGAACTTCAGGCGGGTGCCGTTGCCGCTGTTGGAGTAGACGGTCACCGACCGGGGATCACCGCTGACGTAGGCGACGTCGATGGTGTAGATGCCGTCCTTCTTCACCGTGATGTCGTTGAACTGCAGCCTGCTGTCGAGGTAGAGGTTGCCGGCCTTCTTGCCGCCGGAGCAGGAGTCGCACGAGGTGACGGAGGCGTTCCCGGTCAGGGTGTTGTTCCCGGCCTCGGCCTCGTACCGCGTGGTCGCCAGCGCAGGGCCGCCCGGCTTGACGGTGAACAGCCGTGAGCCGTGTGCGGGCAGGGTCGCGGTGATCCTGTTCTTGTACGTCCCGAGGTTCTGGTGCTTCCACAGGTCGCGCACGGAGGCCGCGCCGGTGAAGCCGAACGATGCCCAGTCGGCGCTGACGGAGGCCGGCGCGTCGCCGAGGTTGAACAGGGCGACGGTGTAACTGCCGTCCGCGTTCCTGGTTCCCCAGACCTGCTGGTCGCCCATCGGGGTGACGGGACGTGCGACCGGCGAGTCGTTCTGGTCTACGGCGATGACCTCCTGGTTGGTCAGCAGGGAGAGGCCGTAGTCGTCCAGTCTGGTGAGGTCGTCACCGGTGAACAGGGGCGACTTGCTGATGGCCCACAGGGTCATGTAGCTCTGCCGCTCGGCGGGAGTGAGGCCGTCCATCTCCCCGTTGCCGACGTCGATCGCGTCGAGGTCGTTCCAGCCGCCCGGGCCTGCCTTGCCGCTCCAGGCGGGGGCGTCGTTCCAACGGTCGTTGACCGAGTTCTCCCAGGTGACCAGGGTCTTGCAGTAGCACTCCACGTCGGTGTCGATGCGCCAGCCGTTGGAGTACTTCTTCCAGTCGGCGGCGTGGCCGATGTCGAGAGACCAGGACAGTTCCAGATGCATCGGGCGCCCGGTGTCACCGATGGCCTTGTGCCAGGCGGCGATGTCCGGGACGTTGTTGTAGTTGTCACCGGACTTGAACGAGCCGGGACCCACCCCGTCGAGCTTCAGGAAGTCGTAGCCCCAGTCGGCGAGCATCTGCGCCTGCGAGTCGATGTACTTCTGCGCGCAGGGGTTGTCGAAGTTCAGCTTGTAGGCGCTGTCCCAGCCGTTGGTGGTGCGCAGGTCGGGGTAGACCACGTCCGCGGTGGTGCAGCCGGGGGCGTTCAGGATCGGCACCTTGCCGTCGCCGTACGCCCCCTTCTCCAGGCCGACGGGCAGGTAGATGCCGGCCTTGAGGCCCTTGGAGTGGATGTGGTCGGCGACGGACTTCATGCCGTTCGGGAACCGGACCGGGTCGGGCGTCTGCCGGCCGTACTGGTCGAACTCGGACGTCCAGTTCTGGTCCATCCACCAGCCGGCGTCGATGTTGACGTACTCGTAGCCGTACTTCTTCAGCGTGGCGGCCAAGGCGTCCGCCTGCTTCAGCACGTTGGCCTCGGTGAGGTAGCTGTAGCTGCCGTTGGGATTGAGCCCCGGGTACTGGGAGGACTGCATGCTCCAGCTGGACCAGCCCATGTAGGGCTTGGCCGCGAGGCCGGAGGTGGCGTCGGCCGTGGCCGAAGCGGAATCGACGGCCGCTGTCGTGGACTTCGAGGTGGCGGCCATGGCCTGATCGACGGCCGGGACCGCTGTGGCGAGTCCGGCCGTGACGGCCAGCACCAGCGTCGTTCTGAGGGTACGGCGCGGGAAGCCGGGGAGGGTTCCGCGCAGGGCTGTGTACGGGGATGACCGCATGGGTCGCCTCCTGGGGGTGGGGTGAGCGGAAGGGTGCGGTGGTACCCGCTGGGGGACGGGTGCGGTACGGGGCAGGACGCCCGGGTGGAACGGTCGAGCGGCCGGCCGCCGGAGCGTCGGAGGGCGGCCCGGTCCGTGCCCGAGCCGATGGTGAGCCGCTGGTGCGCTGCCGCCGTGGCGTGCAGTGCACCAGGAGCGCGAGGGCCGCGGTCATGAGAGCACCTGCCGCGACGGACGTGGGGAGGGGAGACACCGCCTTCGGCCGGGCCCCGCGCCGCCGACGGCGAGAGCGGGCCGGGGCCGGGTTCTTGACGGCCCCGGCCCCGGACGACGGCTGGGGCACCGTTCGGCGGCCGGCCCCGTCGGCGGTCTACGGGCTGCGGCTGTGCAGCGTCATGGCTGCTCCTCGTACGTGTCCGATCCCATGAAGGACTGGATCGCGGTGGCCGCGGCCCCGCGCGCCCACTCCTCGAAGGGCAGAGGACGTGTCACCACGTCACACCGTGCAGCGGTACCGAAGGCGGACGCGGCGAACGCGTCCCGGATGCCCTCGGCGAAGAGGTCGTAGGCGGCCAGGCCCTCCCCGGAGATGATCACCCGCTCGGGACCGAGGAGGTTCACCAGGGAGCCGATCGCCTTGCCGATGGCTTCGCCGGCCCGTGCGTAGACCGCTCGGACACCGGGGTCCCCGCGGTGAGCCAGATCCAGTGCCTCGGCGGCGTCGGCCACCTGCTTGCCGGTGGCCGCGCGCACCGCGCGGAGTATCGCGGGGTCCGCCGCGATCGCCTCCACACAGCCCCGGTTGCCGCAGTGGCACGGCGGGCCGAGCGGGTCGAGGGACAGATGCCCGATCTCGCCGGCCACGCCGTGCGCGCCCGACACCACCTGTCCGTGTACCACCAGGCCACAGCCGATGCCGGCGCCCACGGTCACCAGGGCGAAGTCCGAGAGTCCGACTCCGGCCCCGAACCAGTGCTCGGCGACCGTCAGGGCGCGTACGTCGTTGTCGACCGTGACCGGAAGCCCCGTCGCGGCCGTGGCGAGTTCGGCGAGCGGTACGTCCCGCCACTCCAGGAAGGGCGAGTAGCGGACCACACCGTCGGCCCGGTCCACGTCCCCCGAGATCGCGATGCCCAGCCCCCGTACCCGCACGCCGAATCCGACGGCCTCGGTGAGCAACTCCTGTACCAGCGCGGTGATGGCCGGGAGCACCGCCTCCGGTTCACGGCCCGTGAGGTGTACGTGCCGGGACATCCGGACACGACAACACAGGTCGGCCAGTACGGCGATGATCTCGTCGCCCGTCACCTTGATCCCGATGAACAGTGCCCTGCCCCCGTCCACCCACACCAGGCTGGCCGGGCGTCCCACCGCGGGCGGCGCCTCTTCGTCCACACCCTCGACCAGATAGCCGAGTTCCATCAGCGGACGAACCGCCTTGGTGACGGCGGCGGCGGAGAGGCTGGTCCGCCGCGCGACCTCGGCCCGGGTGAGCGGACCGTGGGAGAGCAGCGTGGTGAAGACCAGGGAAGCGGCCGGAGTCATGGTGGTGACCGACTCACGGAGAGAGGTCGGGCGCATGGCCGGAAACCTAGGGGTGACTCTTTTCCGCTGTCAATGAAAAAACCATACTTCTTCGGAAGTGCTTACTGGAGGGGTGCTGAACCTCTGAAACGGCGGGCTGTGCACGGCTGCTGACGGTGGATCCAAGGATGCGGTCGGGTGGCACTAGCAGCATCTCGGCCGTTCCCGGTAGGGCCTGGGGGTCCGCCGCTGACTTCATGATTCCTATAGGGTTTGATCCGACCCGAAGCGACGATGACCGATCGGTGGACCGTGGTAGCCGGACCCGTACGCCTTCCGGAGCAGGTCGGCATTGATTGTGCGGTTCGAGGGGTTGACGGGCAGCGCTGGTTGGCCAAGCATCGCCCTACCGATTTCCTATTTGATTCTGGGGAGTGGTGGAGATGCGTCCCCCGACCCGTTCCGTGCTCTCAGGGCTTGCCGCCGCCGTGCTCATGGCGGCCCCGGCGGCCTGCACCATCAAGAACTCCGGCGCCGAGTCCGGCACCCGGGCCCCCGCGTCCGCCAAGTCCGGCACGGGCACCGCCGAGTTGACCGACGGGTCGGCCGTCAAGGTGGCCCTCGTGCCCGGCGGCGCCCACCCGTACTTCCAGCCCTGGAAGGCGGCGGGTGCCGCCGCGGAGAAGGAGTACGGCCTCGGGGACGTGACCTTCGACGAGACCTCCGAGTGGGACCAGCAGAAGCAGGACAACCTGGTCTCCACGCTCGCGGCCCGCGGATACAACGCGTTCGGGATCTTCGGGGTGTCGCCCACCGACATCAACACCACCTTCGCGGACCTCACAGCGCAAGGTTTCGCCGTGGCCTCCCTCGCCTCCTGCCCGGCCGGCCCCACCGACAAGGCCGACTTCTGCCTGTCCACCGACGTGGAGGTCGCCGCCTACAAGGCGGCCAAGGCCGCGATCGACGCAATGGGCGGCAAGGGCACGCTCGTTCACCTCACCGGCAACAACGTGGACGCCAACACGCAACTGCGCATCAAGGGCGTGGCCAGGGCGGTGAAGGAGGCCGGCGGAAAGGTCAGGCTGCTGCAGACCGTCACCGACGTCGACAAGGACCTCCAGACCGCGCAGAAGGCGGTCTCCGACCTGCTCGCGGCCAAGGGTGACCAGATCCAGGGCATCGTCACCACCGCCTACAACCCCGCCGTCGCCGCCGCCGACGCGGTCAGGAGTTCCGGATCCGCGGCCAAGGTCGTCGCCATCGACGACGACGCCAGGATCCTCGGCGCGATCAAGGACGGCTCGGTCGCCGCGACCGTCGCGCAGAACCCCGTGGGACAGGCCGAGGTGGGGACCTGGGCGCTGGCACTGCTGCAGACGAGGCAGTGCACCATGCGCCACCCGGGCCAGACCATCGACTCCGGTTCGTTCGTGGTCACGAAAGCGAACGCGGGCACCTACGACTCGGCCAGGAAAGCGAAGACCGAGCAGCTCAAGAAGGCGTTCGCAGACACGTTCCTCGCCTGCGAGTGACACCGACGGCCCTACCGAAAGCGGACCTCGCCCGATGACCATCATCACGACCGCGACCGCGCTGCTCGCCGACATCGCGGTGGAGAAGGACCGCACGGACGCCGTGCAGGCCTTCGTCAAGCAGGAGACGATCCTCGTCGAGATCACCACCGGGGACGGCCTCAGAGGAACCGGCTACGCCTACACGATCGGCACCGGAGGATCATCCGTCCTGGCCCTGCTCCGGGAGCACCTGCTGCCTCTCCTCGCCGGAGCGGACGCCCGTAACGTCGAGGCGTTGTGGCGGCGGCTGTTCGCCACGACACGGGCCACCACCACCGGAGCCATCACCTCCCTGGCCCTCGCCGCCGTGGACACAGCCCTGTGGGACCTGCGGTGCAAGCGCGCCGGCGAACCGCTGTGGCGGCTGGCCGGCGGCCACCGCCAGGAGGTCCCGCTCTACGACACCGAGGGCGGCTGGCTCCACCTGAGCACCGACGACCTGGTCCGTTCGGCACGCACCGCTCAGCAGGCCGGATGGGCTGGCGTCAAGATCAAGGTGGGAAAGCCGCACGTGGCCGAGGACGCCGAGCGGCTGCGCGCCGTCCGCGAGGCGGTCGGCCCGTCGATGCACATCATGACCGACGCCAACCAGTCACAGACCCTCTCCTCGGCCCTCCAGCTCGCGGCTGCCCTTGAGCCCTACGGGCCGTACTGGTTCGAGGAGCCTCTTCCGGCCGACGACGTCAGCGGACACGCCCGCCTGGCGGCCGCGACGAGAATTCCCGTCGCCGTCGGTGAATCCCTGTACTCCGCCATGCAGTTCCGCACATATCTGGAGTCGGGCGCCGCCTCCATCGTGCAGGCCGACGCCGCGCGCGTCGGCGGCATCACCCCGTGGCTGAAGGTCGCGCACACGGCGGAGAGCCACAACGCCATGGTCTGCCCGCACTTCCTGATGGAACTGCACGTCAGCCTGGCCGCCGCGGTGCCCAACGGCATGTTCGTCGAG
This sequence comes from Streptomyces sp. NPDC052721, assembly GCF_040678315.1. NCBI lineage: Bacteria > Bacillati > Actinomycetota > Actinomycetes > Kitasatosporales > Streptomycetaceae > Streptomyces > Streptomyces sp. NPDC052721. The sequence goes on from NZ_JBFATL010000035.1 coordinate 61,646, forward strand.
TACATCCCGCAGTTGAGAGCGGTGACCCGCACCGACCTGACGGTCCGTGACGGACTGGCGCTGGCACCGGACGTGCCGGGTATCGGGATCGACTGGGACATGGACGCCATCGACGACAGGAGGGTGGCATGAGGGCACCCGTCACGCCACCGGAGCACGATGCCGACGAAGCGGCCGGCGCACAGCGCACCCCGCGGCGGCTGCCGTTCCAGGTGGACCAGCGGCTCGGCCTCCTGGTGCTCACCGTCGCTCTCGCGGCCCTGTTCGGCGTCCTGCGGCCGGCGTTCCTCGATCAGCGGCTCGTGCTGTTCCCCCTGTTGCGGGAGATCTCGACGCTGACCGTGGTGGCGCTCGCCCAGATGGCCGTCCTCTCCGTGGGCCACATGAACCTCGCCGTCGGCCGGATGGCTGCCTTCGGCGCTCTCTTCGCGGGCCTCGGCTACGACCGGCTCCATATGCCGCTCCAACTCGGCCTGCTGACCTGCCTGTTCGCCGGAGCCGCCATCGGCGGCCTGACGGGCTGGATCATCGCCCGGACCGGCGTCAGCTCCTTCGTGGTCACCCTGGCCATGGACTTCGCGCTGATGGGACTGGTCTCCCTGCTCTACTCGGCGCTGACCGAGAACGCGGCCTTCACCACACGGCCGAGCGGTCTCCTGGACCTGCGCTCCACCTCACTCGCCGACATCTGCGTCGGTCGCGTCTGCGGATCCCCGGCCGTGCCGCAGATGGCGCAGTTCACGGTGCTGGCACTGGGCGGCCTCGGCTTCCTGTACACCCGCAGCCGCATGGGCCGGGAACTGCTGCTGACGGGGGCCAACCCGGCGGCGGCGGAGTTGTCGGGCATCCCCACGGGCCGCCGAGTGATCCTCGCGCACAGCCTGTCCGGACTGCTCGCCGCGCTCGCCGGATTCATGGCCGCCGTCAGCACCGGCACGTTCCGCGCCTCCATCGGCGACGACTTCGTGCTTCCCTCGTTCCTCGGCGCGGTCCTCGGCGGCACCCTTCTCACCGGCGGGGTCGTCTCCGTACTCGGAGCGCTGCTGGGCACCTCCCTCGTCGCGGTCATCCGCAAGGGCCTGGATCTGCTCGGCGTCGGCCTGGAGAGCCTGAACATCTACCTCGGCTGCGTCCTCCTGCTGGCCCTGTCGGCCGACCGGGTGCGGGCCGTCGTGTCCTATCGCAAGGTGGTGCGGTCCACGTGATCACGATCAATGAGTGCGGAGCCCGGACCGGCGCGGCCCTGCGCCGTTTCTCCCGCTCCACGACCATGACGCTGCTGGGCGTCACGCTGGGCGGATACCTGGCCCTGGGCATCGCCTCGTCGGGCGAGTTCTTCCAGGGACCGTCGGTACGGACCTTCCTCCAGTACCTGGCCACGCCGGTCCTCATCGGGCTGGCCCAGATGGTCGCTCTGTGTGTCGGACAGCTCAACCTCGCCGTCGGTGCCCTGGGGGGTTGCACGGCCTGTCTGATGGGTGTCCTGATGGCGGACGGCGGCGTCCCGGCACCGATCGCGGTAGCGGCCGCCGTCCTCACCGCGACGCTGGTCGGTCTGGTGACCGGTGCCTTCATCGTGGCCACGCGGATCAACGGTTTCATCGTCACGCTCGGGGCGATGACCATCCTGCTGGGAGTGCAGTACCGGCTGGCCGGCACACGCACCGTCGACGGCTATTCGCCCGCCCTCAAGGACCTCGGCCGGGCGGCTCCGCTGAACCTCCCGCTGGTGTTCCTCACCGCACTCGCGGCGGCGGCCCTGCTGGCCCTGTTCCTGTACCGCGCGACCGCCGGCCGACGACTCCTCGCGGCAGGCGGCAACCCGCTGGCGGCGAGACTGTCCGGCATCTCCACCGACCGGCAGATCGTGCTCGCACACACCCTGTCCGGCCTCCTGGTCGGCGTCGCCGCCGTGACCGCCACGGCGTCACTGCCCGGCGTCAACCGCAGTGTGGGCGGAGACTGGCTGCTGCCGAGCTTCGCCGCCCCGATCATCGGAGGCGTCGGGCTCAGCGGCGGCTCCGTCGCGGTGTTCGGCACGGTGCTGGCGGCGTTCGTGATGCGGCTCATCGACGCCGCGCGCGCCCAGTTCTCGCTCGACCCGAGCTGGGTGAACTTCCTCATCGGCCTGGTCGTGCTCGGCACGGTGATCGGCAGCCGCGTCCACCAGGCGCATCTGGAGAAGAAGGGGAAGGCGCACGGGCGCACCCCGCCGGCACCGGTCGGCCGAGGACCGACGGCCGACGCCGCCCTGCCGAACGCGGGAGGTGAGCGATGACCGACGTCCTTCTCGAAGGCCAGGAGATCGTCAAGGTCTTCCCGGGAGTGCGGGCCCTGGACGGCGTCGGACTGCGTCTGACGGCCGGATCCGTGCACGCGCTGCTGGGCGAGAACGGTGCGGGGAAGTCCACACTCATCAAGGTCCTGACCGGCGTCCACGCGCCCGACGGCGGCCGGCTCACCTGGCGCGGCGAAGAGGTCCACCTGCGCTCGCCGCTGGAGGCCACCCGGACCGGCATCGGCGTCGTCCACCAGGAACGCAACCTCATACCCGACTTCTCGGTGGCGGAGAACATCACGCTGCAGAGCCCTCCTTCGCGTCGCGGGTTCGTCGACCGCGGGGCCATGAGCCAGCCCGCCCTGCGCTGCCTGGCCGAGCTGGGTGTGGACCTCGACCCGCTCCGGCCGGTGCGCGAACTGTCGGTGGCCCAGCAGCAGTTGGTGGAGATCGCGAAGGCGCTCCACACCGAGAGCCGGGTGCTGCTGCTCGACGAGCCGACCGCCTCGTTGTCCCCGCGGGAGGCCGGCCGCCTCTTCGGTGTCGTCCGGCGGCTGACGGCCCGTGGCACGTGCGTCGTCTTCGTCAGCCACAAGCTGGAAGAGGTCTTCGCGCTCTGCGACACCGTCACCGTGCTGCGCGACGGCAGGTCCGTGCTGGAGTCCTCCCCGCTCGCCGGCCACACCCACGACGACATCGTGAACCTGATGGTGGGCCGCGCGCACACGACGACCGAGATGCGGCCACGCACCCCGGACCGTACGGCCGCCCCGGTCCTCGCGCTCCACGGCATCGCCACCGCCGACGGTCACCAGGACATCTGCCTGCAGGTGCGGCCCGGTGAGATCGTCGGCCTCTACGGCCTCGTCGGCGCCGGGCGCAGCGAACTGGTCAAGGCCGTACTGGGCCTCGGCCGGATCACCGCCGGTGAGATCAGGATGCACGGCAAGGCTGCCCGCATCGCCTCGCCCCGCCAGGCGCTGCACGAGTTCGGCATCGGCTACCTGACCGAGAACCGCAAGGAAGAGGGCGTCTTCCTCGAACAACCCATCCAACGGAACATCACGGTCACCGTGTGGAAGAAGCTGGCCAAAGCCCTCGGGTTCGTCTCCGGTGCCGAGGAGCAAGAGGTGGCACAGGACTTGGTCGACCGCCTCGGCATACGCATCTCGGGCCTTGCGCAGAACGCCGGTGAACTGTCCGGCGGCAACCAGCAGAAGGTGAGTCTGGCGAAGTGGCTCGCTGCCGACACCCGCCTGCTGATCGTCGACGAACCGACCGTGGGCGTCGACGTGCGCACCAAGCACGGCTTCCACCGGCTGCTCTGGGAGCTGGCCCGCGAAGGTCTGCCGATCCTGCTGATCAGCAGTGACCTCACCGAGGTGATCACGCTGGCCGACCGTGTCCTCGTCATGGCCGGCCATCGCATCCGGGGCGAGGTCGACAACGACGGTGACTACGAACGGATGAGCCGCCGGATCATCCGCGTCATCCACGACCGCGCGCCCTCGGCGGTGACCGCGGCAAGGGAGGCGGAATGAGGCGCGTGGCGCAGGTGATCCGGGTCCGTCCGGAGCAGCTGGAGAAGTACCGCGCGCTGCACCGCGACGTGCCCCAGCCTGTGCTGGACACACTGCGGGGCTGCCACATCAGGAACTACTCGATCCACCTCCTCGGCGACCTGCTGGTCGGCTACTTCGAGTACCACGGTGACGACCTGGCCGCGGACCTGGCCCGCATGGCCGCCGAGGAGGCGACGCAGGCCTGGTGGCGGCTCACCGCACCCTGCCAGCGGCCGGTGGAGGAGGCGGCACCGGGGGAGTGGTGGGCCTCGATGGAACAGGTGTTCCTCATGCCCTGAAACCCGGCCCCGCGACCGATGCGGCGCCGGCCAACGCCCTCACCTCGGTAAACTGCGTTCGCCCCGACCACCTGGAGCATCAGGAGCAGGAGAACGGATGCCACAGCATGACAGTTCCTCTGCCGGCGCCCCGGAGTCCGGGAGAAGCCGATCCTCCGGTGCTGGGCGCCAGGTCCTCTCGGACAGCGTCTACGAGCAGATCAAGGCCATGGTCATGGACCATGAGATCGCTCCGGGTGCACGCGTGGGGATCGAAGCGCTGTCGCGCGCTCTCGGAGTCTCACCCACGCCCGTCCGCGAGGCGCTGGCCCGGCTCGAGTCCGACGGGCTCGTGGTCAAGAGGTCGCTCTCCGGGTACCGGGCGACAGAGCTGCTGACGCGCGAGGGCCTTGAGCAGCTCTTCGAAATGCGGCTCCTCCTGGAACCGAGGGCGGCGGCTCTCGCCGCCGTCAACGCCACCGAGGAGCAACTCGACGCCATCGAGCGGCTCCTGGAGGAGATGCAGACCCACCCGGGGCCGACGGGCCGGTACGCGGACTACCGCGGCTTCGCCGCTCTGGACCAGCGCTTTCACGACATGATCGCGGTGGCCTCGCACCGTCCGCTCCTCGCCGATGCCGTGGAGCGGCTCCACTCCCATCTGCATGTCTTCCGCATCAGAAGTGTCAGGAACGCCGACGACCCGACGCTGGCGGAACACGAACGGGTCGTACGCGCGATACTGCGCCGCAAGCCCGACCGCGCCGCGGAAGCCATGGCCGAGCACCTCACCAGGAGCCTCCAGCGCCAGCTCAGCCAGACCAGGAAGCCCTGACCGGCGGCGCGTGCTGTCAGGAGGCACCGACCGGACGCGAGGGCGACCGAGACACCAGCCGCGCCGGCACCGGAGTCGACGGCTTCGTCCACGGGTTCCGGCGCATGCGATGCTCTGTCGTTCCGCCCCGCCGGGTCAGCGGGCGGAGTGCGGCCAAGTCAGGACGCGGGGGCTCCTCGGTGATGCTGAAGCCTGGCGCGAATCGGCGAACACTTGGCGCGGATTGATAACGACAACCCTCCCGTTCTTCAGCAACCTGAATACAGTCCAGCAAAGGGGGAAACACCATGAGCATCCGACGCGCACTCGCCGTCGCCGCCGCCGCTGCCGCACTCGCCACCGGGCTCACCGTCACCCCGGCCACCGCCGCCAAGAGCAACCCCAGCCCCGGCGGCAGCGACGTCTCCGCTGCCACGTGGACCCGGACCACCTCACTGGGAGGTCCGATCAGGGAGTGCTACAGGGCCAGTTGCGATGTGGTCATAGACACCTACAACGGCGAGTGGCTCTACTGGGACCACAGCGCTCGCAACCCTGCCGGAAACCTCTGGTACTACGTCCGGTACACGGCCGGCAACGGTACGCCCCACGACTTCTACGGCTGGATCTACTGCGGCAACGTCACCGCTCCCTGCTGACACCCACACGAACGCCCTGCCGCTGTCCCGAACAGGGGGCGACGGACCCTCACCCGCCCCGCATCACTCGCGACTGCGGCGGCATGTGTCACGCCTGAGAACGGCGAACCAGGGGGCGGGGGAGCGTCGCCGCCCGCCCGTACATCCCAAGCCGAAGGCCTTCCACGAGCGGACGGCCGACGTGGGCGAGCACCGCCGGTTCCGTCCCGTCGTGTGCGGGACCGGCGACCCCGACACCGCTCTCGCCTACGCCACCACCCTCGCTCCGGCCCACCCCGCCCACACCCGAGCGCGGGCCCGCGCCGCGACCGACACCGCCCGCGCCTTCCCGGTGGCCCCCGCTGACCTACCTGCCAGCGTCCGGGGCGGGCCGGAGTACCGGGAAGCGGGCGCTGTCGGCCGGGCGCAGACGACGTGTGGCCGCGATCCTCGGCAGGCCGCACAGTAGGCATCTCGACCAGCCTGCGCCGCACCGTCGTCGTGATCGGTTCCGAGGCGCTGACTCCTGCGGGCGGTCCAGCCGAGCCCACCGAAGTCGCCGCGATGGCAGTCGTACGTGGCGGCAAGCTGGTGGAGGACGTCCGCTTCGAGTCGCGGATCCGGCCGCCGGCCGCGACGTACCGGTGCCCGCGCGCGACCTGATCACCATACGGCCGTGGCACAGCACGCCCCGACCGAGCCGGGGACCATCGCGCGGCGCCTTGACCGCTCTCGCCACCAGCGCGTCGGCCATCTCGTCGTACGCCCGGGTGGCCACAGCCTTGGAGCAGCATGTTCGGTTTCAGCTCCGCCACCAGCGCCGCGCACCCCTGGCCAGTGCTGGACCCGTCTCGGAGCACCAGCGAGCCGCAGGCCGCCGAGCGGTCATCCATGAGGCCAAGGGACGCATCGACGTCCTGGTCGACAACGTCGGCGCCGCACCTGCCGGGCCGGCGCCAGGCGTTCCGTTCTGTGGCTCGGGCTCCCCGACCTCCGCCCTGGAGGGCGCTTGACTCGGGGTGACGCGGTGGTCAGGTGACCGGTCTGCCGGTTCCTTCGCCCAGTCGGTCGGCGAGGATCATCGCCACATCGTCCGCCAGGTGACCTTCCGTGTGGCGGATCAATGCCTGGTGCAGTTGGCGAAGGCATTCCTCAGGGGTGGAGGAGCTGATCGTGCCGATGGTCTGAGTCAGCGGGAAGAAGTCGTTGCCGGGATTGCGGGCCTCGATCACGCCATCGGTATAGAGGAGCAGGCGGTCGCCGGCTACGAACGGATGGCTTTCCGGCTTCTCGGGGAGGCCGGCGATCAGGTCCTCCAGGCCCAGCGGCGGGAGCGGCGACGTGGGCAGCAAGGGCTGGGTCCGGCCCGCGTGGAGGAGCAGCGGGGGCGGGTGGCCGCGGTTGACCAGCTGTACCACCGGTTCGTCGTCCGGCACCTGGGCGATGAGCGCGGTGGTGAATCCCTCCATCAGCACTTCCTCGGAGTAAGCGCCCGGCACGGCGACTTCCCGGCGCAATGCGGCCGCGCAGTGGTTCATGACCTCGACCAGGTCGTCCTCGTAGTGTGCGACCACACGGAAGGCGCCCAGTGCCGCCGCGACCGCGCGCATGGCGCTCAGCCCCTTGCCGCGGACATCCCCCACGATCATCCGCACGCCGTACCGCGTGTGAACGGCCTCGTAGAGGTCCCCTCCGACCTGTGCCTCGGTGCCGGCCACGAGACACAGGCTGGCCGCCCGCACCGGGCCCAGACGCTCGGGGACCGGCCGCAGGATGACCTCCTGTGCGCACACGGCGATCCGGCGGACCTGGTCGAGCTCCCTGCGCCGGTACGCTCGCACGGCGCTGCTCGTGATGAATCCCGCCACGGATACCAGGGTCAGCGCCAGGAAATTGGTATAAACCTGTGGGGTTCCCCACGCCTGGTTGTACGTGGCCGTGGTCACGCTGATCGCCAGCGTGAGAGCCCCTGCCGTGGCGGTGCGCCTGGGATCCGCCGTCACCGCTGCCAGTGCCGGCACCGCGGTGAGGAGAGGGCCCGTGTAGATGAAGTGAGCAGGGGTGAGCTCGATGGCCAGCACGGCCAGCGCGATCACGAACGGCAGGCACCGCACCAGCGCGAGCAGCACCCTGCTGTGGGCGTCCGCTGCTGGCCGGGAAGGTGATCGAAAGGGCGACACCATGGACTCACGCCGCCTCTCTGACGCTCTGGTGAACCCCTGAGCGGCCGGATCCCCGCGAAGCGGAGCGATGGGAAAAGCTGCATCCGATGGTTCCGGTGGTGACGGTTCCTCGGCCACGGCGGCGATCGCAGTCGCCTGCCCGGGCCGGATCCGGATGAGCGGATGCAGGGGGATGGAGACGGGCTCCCTGAGTCATGCGGCGTGAGACTCCTCCGCTGCGCGGTCGCGAGTTCCCCAGTCTGCCCTCATTTGTTCCCATTCATCTGTGACGTAGGTCACATCTACCGGGAATGGTGGCGGCTGCGACGGGCACCGGGTGCGTGTCTCGTGCGCTGGGGACCGCGCCCGTGTGGCGATGGTGGTGCGCGGGTGGACGCCGTGTGATCACGAGCCGACATACGGGGGGGTGATCGGTGCCTGAGGTCGACGTGCAGTGGTTCGACCCGGAAACGGGGTGTGGGCGGCATCGCGCAGGACGGCGGAGGTCCCTCCGCTGTCGCGTACTCGTCGGCGGTGCGCGGTCCTGAGGACGGCCGCCGATGCTTCACACATCCTCAATCGGGGCTTCCGACCGCATCCCCTCGGCCGCGCCGCAGGCCAGCACCGGATCAACACCGCTCGGCGCGGCTTTCCGAAGCCCTGAGCAGCAGGTCAGCCCGGCCGGGCCGCTCATGTAGTCCGTCCGGCCGCTGACCCTGGCCACGAGCCCGACCGCGGGTCGCGGGGATGGATCGGAAGTCCATGGAGCCCTCCCACAGCCGAGGAGAGGCAGCGGCGAGTTCACCTTCGAGGGTGTACCGGTCGCCGTGGTTGCTGATCCCGGTGATCGTGGCAACGGCGAGCACCAGCCTTCGTCGCCGAAAACGGGCGGGTAGGCAGGGCGGGCGGCCGGTCAGCCGCGGGGACCGCTCCCGTAGTGGTAGCCGAGTTCGAGGTAGCGGGTGCGGGTGCTCCAGGAGCCAAGGTCGGGCGTGTCGGCCAGGACGTCGTGCCAGCGATGGACGCCGGGTGCGACCGCCTCGCCGGAAGCCGCCTCCTTGCCGCGAGCCGCCTCACCGGAAGGGTCGTCGTCGTGCGCGGGCAGCGGGTGGTTGGGGCGCCCGGCCCAGAGCCGCACTCGCGACCGCGCCTCGGACTCGCGGACCGGCTCCCAGAAGCCCGCCGAGAACATGCCGGCGAGCTGATGCGTGGCGATGAAGCCGGCCACGCCGTCCTCGGGGTCCGTGCGGTCCGGGCGGTCGGTGAGGGCGTGCCAGAGGATGGCCATGTTCGGTAGCCGCACCTCGGGCTGGAAGCGGTACACGAGCCGCTCCAGCCTGATCGAGCCGATGCGCGGCAGCTGCACCCGGGTGAGCGGGACGACCTCGCGCTCGCCGCCGGTCCAGGTCAGCGTCTCGTTGCGGCCCATGTAGCCGGGCTCACTGAAGACCGTGACGTGGAGACGTTCCCTGCGGTCAGGCCGGCGGTTGTGCAGCAGGCCCGCGCCGGCGACGGCGCCGCCCACGGAGGCCAGGCCCGCCAGGAGGATTCTGGTCTTGCGGTTCATCGGGACGCGCCACCTCGCTTCTGACGGGACGGGCGCCCCCATCATGCGCCAGGACAGCCCGTTGATCTACCGTCAGGCCCGATGGCTTGAAGAAATATGGAGCTGGGCACCGCCGGGCGGATGTATCGCTATACCTGCGCCAGGTCACCGTGGGCCGTCGTCGGTTTTCGGTCGCCGTCCGACGCCCTGGCGACAGATGAGATCCCGGCGGCCCCCGGCCGGCACCTGCGGGGAGGCGGGCACCACACCACACGTATCACCGTCACTGTCGCCGTCGACCAACTGGCGCAGCAGGGGGACACCCTGGACGATGAATCCGGTGTCTCCGCGATCGTGTGCGGTCTCGTCGGCGGCCCCTCCCCCAAGCGCTTCGCGGCCAGTTCGGACGAACCCGACCTGGTCGTGCGCCGGACCACCCCTGGGTACGGCCACCGGGCGAGGCCCGACGCGCCGACCGGGTCCGCCAGGCCGCCCACGGCCTGGCAGGGCGGGAAACCGGCGCACGGTCCACCGGCGGGTATTCCCAGGTTCTCCAGCAACCGCTGGAGGGTACGACCGGCGACGGTGCCCGGATGATCGGACCTGCCGAGTTCCACCCTCTGCGTACGCCGCGCGGGCGGGGGCGGTGGTGCGGTTGTGCTCATACGTGCGGGTTGCCGGTGGCGTTCACGGGCTGGAGGTGCTCGGGGCGAGTAGGAAGGTGTGTCGTGCCCCGAGCGATCTGGTCCCGAGCGATCTCATTCGGCCTGGTCACGGTGCCGGTCCAGGTGGTCAGCGCCACGGAGGACCACTCCAGCCGGGTCCACCGGAGTCGGTGGACCCGATCCGGATCGCCGAGGGCTACTACCTGCAACCCGCCCGCCGGCGAGGTCGCGGCCAAGCCGTACCGGCTCCCGGTGAAGGCCCTGTCACGGTCGTCGAAGGTGGCCGTCGCCAAGTACGCATGGTCCGGCCGGGTCAACGAGGCCAAGCGGGAGGACAAGCCGCTCCCGAAGACACCGGAGCCGGAACAGCCGGCCGCCGTGCTGGGCCTGATGGCCGCGCTGCGGGAATCGGTGTCGAAGGCGAAGGCCTCCCGGGGAGAGCACGCCGGGCCGGCCGAGGTGCACCAGCTGGGGCAGCCAAGATGGCCGCCGCGAAGAAACAGCCGGCCAAGAGGACCGCAGCGAAGAAGTCGGCCACGAAGAAGACAGCGGGCCGCCGGCCCCGCAGCGCTCAGGTCGGGGCATCAGCCACGCACCGTGCACAGCGCGCAGCCGCTACGGTCAGGCGGTGTGACCGGCCACCGCAGTCTGCGCATGGCTGTGGCGTACTGGCTGGTCCGGCGGCGGGTGGGTCACTGTTGAATGCGACGGTTGGCCATGAGAGCTTGCGCGCTCGTCGGGTAAGTCACCACAAGTGACAGCCAGAATCCAGGTGGTTGTCCCGCTCGGTGCCCCGCGTGGCTCTGCCGTCGGCAGGCGTCCGGTTCGGTTCCGGACCCCTGATGTCAGGCGGTGGCCTGGACGAGCCGCTTCATGCCGGGCTGGTCGGTCACGCAGCCCACCAGGCCGAGCGTCCGGGCCAGCGCCAGGTCGCGCTCGTCGTTGACGGTCCAGGCCATCACGTCGATGCCGGCGGCGCCGCACTTCTCCACGATGGCCCGGTTCAGCTGGCGGAGCTCCACGCTGACCAGGGTGGAACCGACCTTCTGGGCGCGGTCGACGAAGGTGTCGCGGTGCGCGCTGGCGCCTGCGACCAGCACGGTGTGGGCCCGGGGCAACAGGTTGTGGATCTCGATCAGCGCCGCGTCGTGGAAGGACAGCACCGAGACCCGGTCCAGCAGGTCACGGTCGGCGAGCACCTTGGCCAGTGACCGGGCGGCGGCCACGTCCTTGATCTCCGCCTGGATCGGCAGTGTCGGCCCGACGGCGTCCAGCACCTCCCCGAACGTGGGGATGCGCTCGCCGAGGCCGGCGTCGAGCTTCTTGAGCTGCCGCAACTCCTGGTCGGCGATCGGACCGGAGCCGTCCGTCGTGCGGTCGAGGGTCTCGTCGTGCATGACGACCAGCTCGCCGTCCTTGCTCAGGTGCAGGTCCAGTTCGATGCCGTCCAGCCCCTCGCGTTCGGCCCGCAGGAAAGAGCGCAGGGTGTTCTCCGGCTCGGCGGCCATGACACCGCGGTGGCCGATGGTGAAGAAAGACACTCGGTTGCCGTCCTTGGGTGAGTGGTCCGGGGCAGCCGCACGAACGCCGTACCCCACCGGCGGCGGGCGACCGCCCGTCGGAGCGCCCAGCCTAATAGGCCCGTCCGGCCGCGGCACTCGGCCCGCCTGGAACCGCGCCGGAGCAATGCCCGTGCCCCCCCGGGTCCCGGGGGTGCGTTGGACGACTTCCATGTCGACGCCGAGGGTGGCGACGGCGGCCCCGGCCAGGGCGGCATCGAAGCCTTGCTCGCCCACGCCCTGGCCGCGCGCCTCGGGCTCTACGGCGACCCGCCCGCCAGGCCGCCGCCGGCCTCGTGCCGCCGCCGGTCCTCGCGCAAGCCCAGATCACTTGAGACCACAGCCTTGTCCTGTCGTACCGGGACAGAACGAGGACACGTTCGCGGGGCCCTCAGTCGATACAGAACTCGTTGCCCTCGATGTCCAGCATCGGGATGCACGCATCATTGCCGTCATAGAGCGTTTGCACGTGTACCGCGCCGAGCGGGACCAGTCGTGCGCATTCCGCCTCAAGTGCGGCGAGGCGCTCTTCCCCCACGAGTCCGGTGCCGACTCGCACATCAAGATGCACCCGGTTCTTGGCGGCCTTCCCCTCGGGGACGCGCTGGAAGTACAGCCGCGGGCCCACACCTGAGGGATCAATGCAGGCGAACCATGAATCCCGCTGCTCAGGTGGCTGTGAGCGCTTGAAATCGTCCCAAGTGGCAAACCCCTCCGGGGGCGGCGGTACGACGTAGCCCAACACCTCGCACCAGAAACGAGCGAGGCGCTCAGGTTCTGCGCAGTCGAAGGTGACCTGGAACTTCTTGATCGACGTCATCGGGCCACCATATTGGTGCGTGCTGTGCACCGAGAGCGCGGGGTTTCATCGCCGTGCCGGTCGAGGTCTCGCGTGACATGAGTAGCACCAACGGACCACATCGCCTGAGACGACGAGCGAATCGCCCCAGGACCTTGAGACAGCGGCCAATTCGCATCAGACGGGACAGCTGGGCGACAATCGCGCCGGTGATCACCGAGGGTGGCTGTCACGCTGTCACGCTCACCGGTGTCACGCAGCCGGATTGGCCCGGAAACACGGGTCCGCGCCTGAACAGTCCGGCCGATCTGTGTCATATACCCCCTGTTTCCCCAGGTGGACACGCTCATTTGTGTCACCCGGAGTCCCTGGGTCCCTGGGTGCCGCCTCTTCGTACGGGCCGGTTCGTCCGTGTCCGCGTTCGCGGCGGTGCGGGATGACCAGGTCGGTGCCCCGGTAGCCGCCGTCGGCGATCACGATGGTGCGGCCGACGGCGTCCTTGGCTCCGGGCAGTGCCCACGCCCTGCAGTCGTTGAGGTGGCCGGGCAACGGCCGGCCGACTACGACGACGCGGCGGGTGTCGGCGTCGATGAGGACCTGGTGATCGATGGAGTAGCGGTAGTTCTTCGACCGCTCGGCCACGGTGTGGTCGCGGGTGGGGACCGAGGTGGCTGATGATGCGGCCGGCCGCGGACTTCGAGACGCCGAACAGCGGTGCGAGCTGCCGCAGCGTCAAGTTGGTGCGCAGTACGCCGTGACCAGCGGCACCCGGTCTTCCAACGGAAGGTTCCACGGCCGACCTCTGCGGACCGCGTCAGCTCCTTCGCGCCGCAACTGTGCCACCAACGCGTCGAAATAGCGCGGGCTCACCCCGGTGAGCGGTTCCCGCAGGTGCCAGCGTCCTGATCACTTGCTGGACAGGCGGAGCTGCCCGGACCAGGTCTCACACCGGACGCGACCGGAGTCGAAGGTGATCTCCAGGACGCGCCGCCCGCAGCCCTGGGCATCCTTCCGGACCGGCCGTGACGTGAGTGGCGACCGCCTCGCTGTCGATCAGTCACACGTCCAGCGGGCCAGATGGAGCCTCCGCCCCGCACACGTGCCACGAGGCGATCACCTGTTCAAGACGCCTCCCCACCAAGTCGAGGAGCTATCCTGCCCAGATTTCCGGCCCCTGCTTGACGATAACGAGTCCGCGACCCCGGTCGGATGGCCAGAGATCTACCTGATACAGGAAGTGGTCACCGGGGCCTCCATGGGTGTCGACTGGCGGTGGTCCGGCTGGGACGTAGGAGACCCGAACGCGGAGCAATCCAGCGGGAACAGTCAGGCTCGGCCCGTCTGCGGGATCCGTACCTGGGCTGGACATGGTGAGCTGACCGGTTGGGGCGTCAAGGTCGGTCTCAACGATGTGCTCGGCCGTCGGGGCCGTCGTTGGCGCCGAGGCGTGAACGGTGATCAACGACTCGACCATGTCGTCCCGAGCTGTGCCGACGGATATCGAATGCGGTTCAACGCCGATGCGATGGACGTAGACGGCTTCTTTCGTCCAGCCGGCGGGTGCCAGGTCCGGGTCCGTCGCGTGTTCGGCGATCCACGCCTCATAAGGGGCAAGGTCTTGGACGTAGAACTGCCCATGATCAGCGTCGATCACGAATCTCAGCGAAGCATCAGCCACTGGCGCAGACTATCGAAGCCGATGGCAGTCACTGAGGCGGGTGCGGTGATCTTGTGGCCGGGGCTGGGATCAGGCGACCAGATCGATATCGGATCGCGTGAGGTGGTCGTCCGCTGGCACGCTGCCCCCATGGATCACGCAGAAGTACTGCTCATCGGAGGACGAGCTGGTGTCGGCAAGACGACGGTGGGGTGGGAGGTTTCGGCGCTGCTGCGCTCCGAGGCGGTCGCTCACGCGATCATCGATGGTGACTTCATGGGGCAGGTGCATCCGGCTCCAGAGGGAGACCCTCACCGCGCGGAGATCACCGAGATGAATTTGACCGCCGTGTGGGCGAACTTCGCCCAGCGAGGCTACCGGCGCCTGATCTACACGAACACCATGAGTGTGCTGCCGGAGGCAACGGGCATGTTTGAGCGTGCCATGGGAGCCGGAGTGGGGATCATACGAGTCCTGCTCACCGCCTCCGATGTAACCGCCCGCGAGCGGCTGGTGAGACGAGAACTCGGGTCAGAGCTGGAGCAGGAGCTGGAAGGAAGTATCCGCAAGGCACGGCTCCTGGACCAGCGTGCCCCTGCAGAGACCGTGCGAGTGGCGACGGACGGACGGCTCGTCGTTGACATCGCGCGGGAGGTAGTTGCCGCCACCGGTTGGACCGGGCCTCACTTCGCTCGCAGATCATGATCGTGTCGACGGGCTGGGCCGGGAACCGGTACGGCCACCGGTGATCATCAGCGTGCGAAGACAGAAGATCAGTCGGTGGCCGCAGGTCAAAGAGATCATCTGCAGGACGACGAGGCGGTGTCGGTTGTCGATGAGACCGGCGATCTCAAGAAGGACACCGCCACGGTCGGGGTCCAGCGCCAGTACACCGGCACCGCCGGGCGCATCGACAACAGCCAGGTCGCCGTCTACCTCGCCTACTCCACCCGGCGCGGTCACGCGGCGATCGACCGGGAACCGTATGTTCGGCGCTCTTGGACCCAGGACGCGGCCCGGTGCCAGGCCGCGGGGATACCCGAGACCATGCGCTTCGCCACAACCCTCACTCGCCGCCCGCATGATCGGCCGCGCCCTGGACGTCGGCGTCCTCGTGTCCTGGGTGGCCGGCGATGAGGTCTACGGGAGCAACCCGCACCTGCGGGCCGCGCTGGACCACCGGCAGCTCGGCTACGTCCTCGCCGTCGCCTGCGACCACCAGATCACCACCCGCGCGGGCAAAGCCCGCGCCGACACCCTGGTCAAGAGGCTCAAGGAACGGGCCTGGCAGAAGCTTTCCGCCGGGGCCGGAGCCAAGGGGCATCGCTACTACGACTGGGCCCTGGCCGACGTCGCCGGCGAGGGATCAGGCCACCGGCATCTGCTCTCTTCCGCGACCAGCTGTTACAGGACAGCTATTAGCCTGAGCGGAATGTTCGAACGCAATACGAGGAGGATGCGGACGGTGCTGCCTGCTTACTCGGTCGAGGTCGGAACCGAACCGCTGGTCCGTCCGGCGCGGAACTCGGTGGGAGGCTGGCCCTTCCTCGACCAGACCCAGGACTGGCCCGCGTGCTTCTGTGGTGAGCGGATGGCTCTGTTCTTCCAGTTCGACATCCCTTGGGACGTGGAGCCTTTCGGCGGAGACCACCTGCTTGTCTTTCACTGCCGTGCGCACAACGACGCGTCCGAGCCCCAGCTTGCCGACGGCCGGCTCGTACCGAAGTACTGGGACGCTCCGCAGCCGCCCTACCCGGCTCCGTTCTGGCGTGTGCTGATGCAGAGCCGCGCGGCGCTGCCGCACCAGCAGGCCGAACCGTCCTTGTGCCCGCTGCCGCTGGCTCTGCGGCCTTTCGTGGACGCCCCCGACGAAAAGGGCGTCGGGGCCCAGACTTTCAAGGTGGGCGGTACCCCGTCCTGGGCGCAGGATCCCGAATCCTACGCGTGCGCGTGCGGCGCGGACTTGGTGTATGTCTGCCAGGTTCCTGAGGGTATGGACTTCGCTGTCCACCCCGGGCAGCCAGAACAGCCCTACAGCGTCAGGGCCGACACTTACTGGCTGTTCCTGGGCAATGAGGTCTACCTGCTGGCGTGCCCGGCCCGCTGCGATCCTGCGGCCGTCTGGCCGGTCAACCAGCACTGACGCGTCAGCATCACCGCCGGGAGCAATGCTCAGGGCCTCGTGGTGCCTCGTGCCCTTGCGCCGGGCCTCGTGACCGCTTGGCCGGTGCGGCGAGAGGGGGCGAGCACGGCGGCGAACGTCCGAGAGCCGGACCGGCCGAACGTCCGACAGCCGGACCGGCCGCACGCGACCGGTGCCGGCCGCTACCACCTGCTGCGCGAGTCCGGCGGCCTGCCGGTGCCGCCCGGCCGGTGGGAGCGCGAGGAGGTGGCGTGGGACACGTTCCGCCGCTGGGTCGGCGCGTACGGGGGCATGCCCCGCGCCGGGAAAGCCTCCAGGTCCGCTGTCGCTGCCGGCCGTTCTCCATGGCAAGGGTTCTGGGCGTCCTCATTTCCGGTGCTTGGCGTGGCGCGGCCGGGGGCGGGTGCCGCGGGTGAACGCGCAGGCCAGGCCGAGGCATTGCAGGACGGCGCAGACGGTGATCGTCGTGTGCAGGGCGGTGGGGTCGATGAGGGCCATGAGGATGCCGGCGACGGGGTAGGGCATGAGCAGGATCAGCACGGTGACGGACAACGTGCTGCCGAAGACCTCGGCGGGGATGAGGTGGGAGCGCAGGGTGCGCAGTACGACGGCCAGCACGCTGTCGCCTGCCATGAAGACGGCGATGAGGACCAGGTACGCCAGGTAGGAACCCGTGTGCGCGATCAGGAAGCACGGCACGATGGTCACGACAGCGGCGCAGCGGCCCACCCCCGGCAGCCCCCACCGGTCGATCGCGACGCGGCTGGTGGCGACCGCGAGCAGCGAGGCCGCGGCCGCGCAGGACCACACCACGCCGACCGAGGCGCTGGACCGGCCGAGTTGCTGCACCACGATCACGGGGGTCGCCGCCTCCAGCAGGCCGAGCGCCAGGTTGGACAACGCCAGTCCCACCACCAGCCAGGCGAGTGTCGGCAGCGCACGCAGGGTCGCCCAGCCGGTGTGCCATTTTCTGGCGGCCGGCACGGTCGCTTCCGATACCGTCGCGGCCGGCTGGTGCATGCGCGGAGTGATGGCGGCCGACACCGCCGACAAGCCACCGATCATCGTGAGCATGCCGCTGGAGCCGTCCCACTGCAGGAGGAGGCCGCCTGCCGCGGGGCCGGCCAGGGCGGCTGCCTGATCGATGCCCAGCAGGACGGACTGGACGCGGTGCGCTCCGTCGCCGGCGTCCCTGCTGGCGACGGCGCCGACACTCTCGGCCGCGATGAAGCTGAACTGGGTCAGGCATCCCGCGCACGCCGCCAGGAGCATCACCAGCCCCGGGGCGGTCCTGGCGTCAGCCGTCGCCAAGGCGGGCACGGCAAGAGCGACGACGAGAGCCCGCGCCGTGGCGGCCAGCCGGAAGACCCGTGTGGGCCCGAAACGGTCGACGGCCAGGCCGGCCAGAGCGAACGTGCACAGCCGCGGTGCCCACGCCATGACGAAGGCGATCCCGGTCAGCGACGACGACTTGGTCGTGCCCAGTACCAGCAAGGGGATGCCGTAGGTGGCCATGGACGAGGCGAGGGCATCCGCGAGGCGCGGCAGATAGACACCGCGGACCCGACCGTAGGTCACGGTGCGGGCGTGCCGTGGTCCGGCGGACCGGACTTTCGTGGGTATCAAAGGGGCGTGTTGTTTCTGTGAACCGTGGTGGCGGTCATATCAGGGACCGGGTGAGAAGAGGCGCAAGTGCCCACAAGGCAGGTAGGTCTGAGTGCACTCCGTTCCTGCGAGAGCGAGGTCAGCCGAATGCCGGACGTAGGGCACGAGAGCGGGGTTCGCACTCGGACGAGTGGACGCAGGCGCCCGACGCCGGACACAGTCCGCAACGGGCGAGCGGACCTGTCACCTACCATCAGCGTGATCACCGCACCGGATGTTACGCCGGGTAAGCCGAGGTGGCGTCCGCGAGTCGGGGCGGTCGTGAGGGGTCCGCCCAGCATGACCGGCGCCGGCCGCTACCACCTGCTGCTCGTCTCCAGGGCCGGGCGGCGCAGCACGGGTGGTGGGACCGTGAGGAGGTCGCGCGGGACAAGTCCCGCCGCCGGGTCGGCGAGTACGGCAGCATGCCCCACGCCCGCGTCACCCTCACCGACGGCGAGACCAGTGACGTACTGGCCGCCTGGCCCGATGGGCAGTGGGCCAGGCTACTCGACGGCCGGGCCTTCCTGGGCGTGCCGTGCGGAAAGATACGTGTCCAGCCGTGTCCAGCCGTGTTCAGCCGGTGCAGCAGGCCGACCCGCGCCGCGTAGGTCCGTACCGCATCGCCGCGCTCGCACGTGAGTGCACCGAATTGCTCGCTGCCCAGGCCACCAGCCCCCGCAGACACTGACGCCGGGAACGGTGCACTGCGCCCCGTCCCCGACCCAACTCATGGAACTCAACCGCCACGGCGCCGAATTCCTCCTCCAGGTCCTGACCGAACGCGAGGAGAAGACCAGCGTCGTCATCGCCTCCGACGAGTCCTTCGGAGGCTGCACCAAGACCTTCACCGATCCCCGCCTCTGCGCGGCGATCGTAGACCGCCTCACCTGCAACGGCACCATCATCGAGACCGGTCGGCATTGCCTGGCTCCACGGCTTCCGTCGGCTGCGCGTGCGCTGGGTACGACGAGCAGACATCCGCGCCCCCACGCGCCGGGGGGCCTTCGCGTGTCCAGGCCCGCCCGTTCTGGCTGGGGTCGTGTCCTGTTCGAGCCAGCCGTGGGGCCGGGAGTGCGGCGTTAACCCGGCCCCTCTCGCTACTCACTCCAGCCTGGAGCACCCCGTAGGACCCCCTGTCGTGCGATGTGGGCCACCCACCCCTGGGGTGAAGCGTGGAGGTCGTGCGAAGTCTTGGTGGCGGTCGGGAGGACGGGCGCTGTTCAACACTGTGGCGTATCACCGCAGGTCCGTGTCGATTGGGGAGTATGCCCCAGACGTGTACTGATATGTGATGGCGACAACCGGCGTGTGCCGTGTCTCGGCTCGTCTTCACGCGTCACGCCGGTCCGAGAAATTCGTTCTAGGATCAACTGTGTAACCCGCTCCCCGTGCGTGCCCGCCGTTTGCGGCGCCCTAGCGACAGCGCGTGATCGAGCCGGCCTGCGGGCAGCCACTGGTTCGAACAAAGGTCACAAGATGCTCATCGGACTACTACGACGTCGGCGCCCCAACGGCAATTCAGGTGCTGGGCAGAGCTTGTCACTCCCGCTCCCGCCCGGCGCGGGGGCCTTCGGCTGCGAGGTGGCTGACCCTACTGGGCAGCCCATGGCCGGAGCTGAGGTCACGGTGAGCACGCGGAACAACCACCGCGTCGTAGTCCAGGGCATGACCGATCCGTATGGCCTCTTCCTGGCCAGCCTCCCACCGGGCTCGTACAGCGTGCTGATCGCCTCCGACGGTCTGTCACCGGCTCGCCAGAACATCGACATAGTTGCCGGCGTTACACCCCCACCGTCGCGCATCACATTGGAGCCTGCCGGTCACTTGCAGCTGCCTCCCGCCGGCACCTGGTTGTTTGATCCACCGCACACCGCCATTCGCTTCATTGCGAAGCACGTGGGCATGGCTCACGTGCATGGACGCTTTACTCGCTTCGAAGGAGGTATTCGTATCGCGCCGGATATGGCTGCTTCTCACGTCTCCGTACGCATTGACGCATCCAGCATCACCACCGGTAACAACACTCGTGACAACCACCTGCGTTCGGCTGACTTCCTTGATGTCGAGCGCTACCCGTTCATCGACTTCAACAGCACCCGGTTCGCTTATCGAGGCGGCTCCAAGTGGACCCTGCACGGCTCGCTCACCATGCACGGCACGAGCCGCTCCGTGAGTCTCGACACCACTTATCTGGGCACCGTGAACGGTGGTTACGAACAGGAACTCCGCTGTGCGGCGCTCGCGAAGGCGGAACTGCACCGTGAGGACTTCACCCTCAACTGGCGCTCGATGTTGGCTCGTGGCATCGCGGTGGTGGGACCAACCGTGCAACTGGAGCTCGATGTGCAGGCGATGTATCGCACTCATGACACGCCCACGCCCCCGGAATAGGGACCTGCGTCCGTCTTGATCGAGGCTGGAAGCGCGCCCTGCGTTCACTACCGGCGGGCATGAAGGCGTTGGCGGACTTGGACTCGTACTGGTTTGTGATCATGTGTCTGGCGAGCTGGGCGAAGTCTTCGGGGTGGCCCAGGCGCTCATGGGCCGTTCCTTTGGTATCACCTCGCTGACCGGACGAAGGTGGCGGCGAGGTGGAGTCCGGCGAGTAGATGGTGGCGGTCTTGTCGTAGCGGTGAAGGCCACCTCCCGGTTGCACAAGCACAACGACATCGGCGTCGGCGACCGTGCCAGAAACGCCGGACACACCCACTACCGCTACGACGCCGCCGGACGCCTCGTCGAACGCGTCCAAAAGCGGCTGTCCCCAGGCCCGACACTTGGGAGCACGACGGCTTCCGACCGCTGGTGCAGCAGGAGCGCATGCTGCGGTCCGACGAGGAGGTCGACTTCCGCTTCTTCGCCATGGTCTTTGACCTGGTCGTCGGTACCCCGACCGAACTCGTAGACGACAGCGGCACGATCGCCCGGCGCAGCCGCGCCACCGTCTGGGGCACCACAGCCGTCAACCCGGACGCCACCGCCCACACCCCGCCGCGGCACCCGGGGCAGTACTTCGACCCCGAGACCGGCCTCTTCCACACCTTCTTCCGCACTACGACCCGGCGACCGTCCGGTAGGTCAGCCCCGATCCGCTGGGCCTGCTGCCCGCACCGAACCCGGTCGCCTACGTCGACAGCCCGCTGCACCTGTACGACCCGATCGGCCTGGCCCCGTGCCACAAGGGAGCAGTACACCTGGACCGACGGCGCGAGCGGACTCGGCGGCAGCATCCGCTACAAGCCGCACGACCATCTCGGCCGCCCGGCTGGCGCGGCAACGGCAACGCGTTCAACGAGGCCCGCGGCCACCTCCTCGCCAACCGCCTCCGCGGCGCGGGCACCCACCACGACGCCCGGCACGACCTGGTGACGCAGACCAACAACCCCACCAACGCGCCGTACCTCCGCTACCTGGTCGAGGCGCCGATCGGGACCAACCCGATCCCCATCCGCCTCGAGTACGCCGCGTACGGCAACCGCGGATTCGAACTGACCGGCTGGCTCGACAACACCGCCGCCGGGGTACGCGCCGCCATACCGGATGGAGACCCTGACCGAGGGCCGGGAGACACCCCGGCTCGCTAGAGTTCCCTGCGGCCCCGGCCCCCGCCGCCCCAACCCGCCCGAGCCCCTTCAGGAAGCCCCGGCCGATGCCCCGTACCACCCCGCCTCGCCCCGTCGAAGTGGAAGCGGTCGTCCCCGAACTGGCCGCGCTGTGCCGCACCGCGACCCGGCTGCATCCACGCCGCGGCACCCCCACGGCCCGGGACAGTTCCGTCGGCGGCCCGATGCTCTGGCCCGCCGACGAGCCCTGGCCCGTGTGCACCCTCCCCCACAAGCGAGGCAGCGGCCACCGCTACGCCGACGTGCTGCGCGAGCGGGAGATCCTGGAACGGGCCTGGCGGCGTGATCCGCGTTCCGGCCCCAACGCGGAGGAGACTGAAGCGCTCTCCCGCTTCAAGCGAGGCCGACACGCGCCCCACCTGGCCGACACCGACCCCATCCCGCTGATCGGCGTGACCCAGCTGTACCGGCGGGACGTGCGCGCTCTGCCCGACACCGGGGCAGGAGACCTGCTCCAAGTGTTCTGGTGCCCCTTCGAACGGCACGGTGAGAGCCGCCACGAGATGCACGTCGAACTGAGGTGGCGGCACTCGCGGGACACCGGCACTCTGCTGACCGAGCAGCCGGTTCCCGAGGTCGTCGGCCGCCCCGAACTCGTCCCGTCGCCCTGTGCCCTGCACCCCGAAGAAGTCATCGAGCACCCATGGTTCGAAGAGCTCCCCGAGAACGTGCGGGAGCGCATCGACGCGTGGGAGGGGCAGGAAGAGAATGAGAGCGAGGACCAGAACGAACAGTACATGTGCGACCTGTCCACGGTCCCCGGCTGGAAGGTCGGCGGCTACATCGCCTGGAGCCTCACCGGACCCGCGCGCCTGGCCTGCTCGGTCTGCGACGCAGAGCTCACTCCGCTGCTCACCATCGACCAGCACGAATGGGACTCCGCCACCACCAGCTGGGTCCCTTACGAGGACCGGCAGGACATCCGGGTCATGGGCGCCAACGTGCCGACAGGCGTCTCACCGGGCCGGGGGCGGCTGATCATCGCTGTCTGCCCCCGCGACCCGCACCACCCGTTCCGCCTCGTCACTCAGTGAGCGAACGCCGTCCCCGACGACCGGGCGCCCCGCCCGCCACCGCACGGGGTGATGCCGTTAGCCTGCCCGTCCAGGATGCCCTCGCCGGCCTGCCGGTGCGCACCGAGGGCCGTACCGGTTACGAGTGCACCGCCTTCAAGCACTGGGTCGACGCCGACAAGGACGGCGGCAACACCCGCGCGGAAGTCCTCAAGGCCGACAGGCCAGGCCGGCTGGGTTCCAGGAGCCGGTCTCGCCGCTGCCAGTCTCTGATGATCGCGGAGGGCAGTGTGCCAGTGAGGATTTCGTCCTTCGGAAGGGTCAGGCCGAACCGCTGTTCTTTGCGGCCCAACCTGACGGGCAGATCACGGCACGGGGTTTGCCGACCGTCTGGCTTCCGGGGGGTGATCATCCGCGCGTCGATCTTCGGCTCCTTCGCCCAGGACGGCACCAGGCCCCAGCGCAGCGACCGCAGCTCCCTCACGGGTGCTGCGGCATCGCCATCGTCGTGCGGGGTGTGCTCCAGGACGGCCCACACGTCGTCGGTCGGGGCGACGTTCCAGTTCGGTGGGAGCGCCTCCGTGGTGGGCCACTCGGTGACGCGGAACAGCTGCGCCAGGTCGTGCGGGCTTCGGGTGGAGACGTATCGGCCGCACATGCGACCACTTTCTCACCGTCCAGTCGCCCGACGCGGCGTCGGTGCGGTGACCGAGGGCTGCCCGGGCAGCGGCAGCGATGGCGGAGACTCGTCCGGCGTCGCCAGCAGCGGTGAACCGGTTCCGCCTCACCCGCCCTGCAGCGGCCGTGCCCAGCCCGTACGCACTGGTCTTCGCTACGCGTCCGCGGAGGTAACAGGGTTGAGTACCGGTACTCATGCGCATCACCACCAGCGGCGGCACCCTCCACCCATGACCGACACTCTTCCAGCCCCGGAACGCCGGCGCCCCTGGTCCCACCGAACACGCCCAGGTGTGGACCTCGCCCTCGCCATCCCGCTGTTCCTGTTCGAGACCACGTGGCTCGTGCTGGACTGGATATACGGCTACGGCTTGGAGGTATGGGCAGCGCAAGGCGAGCAAGCACGGATTGATGCCGCCAGCCTCGCCCACATCGGGCGGGTACGGACACTGCTGATCGCCGTACTCATCCTGGCAGTCCTCGCGGCGATCTTCCGTGCCCGCTGGACGGTGATCGCACACCTGCTGGTTGCCGTCCTGGCGGCCGGATCCCTGACGGCCGCGCAGCACGAGTGGGACCACAGCCACACACCGCCACCCGGATGCATCCGTTATAGCGCGAACTGCTGAGACCGCCGCGGGCCGACAGAGCCACCCCCACGACATCGCCGGACGGTGCGCGCCGGCGGCTACTGGCCGGGTGGACGACGCTGGTGCCCTTCTCCGGCTCGGCGGACATGACACCGCAGTGGCCGCGCCGAAAGCCCGCGCAACCGCACCGCGACTACGCCCAAGAAGGTGCGCGAGGAAGACGGCAACCTCGCCTTCGACGTCTACACCAAGCGCCGAGCCCGCGCGCCTACTGGATCTTCGACGGGTACCAGGAAAGGGACGGCTTCCAGGCACACCTGTAGGCCCCGTACGGGGGCCGTTCAGGCGGCGACCCCTGCCGGTGATCTCCCGCGAGGGTTCCCCGAACATGAAGGGCCTGGGCAAGGTCCGCTACGTCGTGGAACAGGCCTTCTCGCTGCCGACCGGGGCTTGGACGAGCGGTTCCCGGGAGCGGTGCGGGAACGCCTGCCCGAGCAGCCGACCCGCCGCACGAGGGCACTCCCCGGTGCGAAATACTCTCCCGATGAGTTCACGCACTTCTCCGATCAGCCAGCCGATCACGATACGGAGGGCCGTCGCGCGGGATGCCAAACGGCTCACGCGGATCGTGCGCGGCTCAGGCGCCTACGCGGGTGAGTACGCAGCCGCAGTCGCGGGCTACCGGGTCGGTCCTGATTACATCGAGGCCCACCGCGCCTACGTAGCGGTCGGCGCCGACGAGCAGGGAGGCCGGGTCCTCGGGTTCTACTCGCTCGTCCTGGCTCCACCGGAGCTCGACCTGCTGTTCGTCGCCGATGAAGCGCAAGGACGGGGTATTGGACGACTGCTCGTCGCGCACATGCAGTCCGAGGCCCGTGCCGCCGGGCTCGACCGTGTCAAGGTCGTGTCGCATCTTCCCGCCGAGGACTTCTACCACCGCGTCGGTGCAGTGCGGACCGGGACCGCGCTCGCGAACCCGCCCGCCGTGCCGTGGGACCGTCCCGAGTTCGAGTTCCGCATTCCTTCGGAATGACGCGGTGTGCCGGTTCGCAGGGCACCTGCTTCGCCTGCAGGGTGGCAGGCATGCAGGAACCGCTGGACGCCGCGCGCTCCGTGTGCCGTCGTCTTTGCCCTGGCCGGGGGACCGCCTGCGCCGGTGGCCTCTCCTGGCGACTCCCTCACCTCCGGCACGCCCAGGGCCATCGACATCGCGCACACCTCGGCTCGCTCCACACACGATCGAGGTCGGCCGCGGCGATACGTAGTGGTGCGGCCGTGGGCAGGGAAGCCTGCCGCACGGCCCAGGAACAGGCCGGCGGATGCAACCCGGTGGGACGGCGTGCTGCCGCTGCGGACTCTTCTGGTCGAACAGCCCGGAGAAGCCGACGGGCCGACCGGCTACTGGATGACCAACCTGCCCGCCACCACGCCGGTCGCCGGTCTGGTGCGGTGGGCGAAGATGTCTGGCGCGGCCTGCACCATCACGTCACCCTCGTCACCGCCGCCCAGGCCTTCCTCACCCTGCGACGGATCGACCAAAAGCCCAGATGCCGGTCTGACTCTCGACCAGGTCCTGGAAGCTCCAGGACCTGCTGAGGTGCTGGACCGGCACCTGCACAACCTGCGGCCGGCCCCTGCCGACCAGCTGAACCAGAACCCGTGCCCGACCTCGAAGCCGGCGGGGCCGCGGCCGGAACGGGGACCGTGCTGCCGGGCTGTGGCTCAGGCGTCGATGATGACGGGGATGATGAGGGGCTGGCGGCGGTGGGTGCGGAACGCCCAGTTCGCCACGGCGCGGGCGACGAGTTGTTCGAGTTGGCGGGCGTCCCCGACGCCTTCCTCGGCTGCGGTGGCCAGTGTCCTCTCGATGACGGGGATGACCGGCTCGAAGGTGGTGTCGTCGTGGACGAAGCCGCGGGCCAGGAAGTCGGGGGCCTCGGCGAGGGCACCGGTGTCCGCGTCGACGATCGCCACCACCGTGACCACGCCTTCGGCGGCGAGGGTGAGGCGGTCCTTGAGGGACGCTTCGGTGGCGCCGCCGACTTCCATGCCGTCCACGTAGACGTTGCCGGCGGGGACCTTGCCGGTGATGGAGGCGCGCCCGTCGACGAGGTCGACGACGACGCCGTCCTCGGCGATGACGACCCGTTCGGGGTCGACACCGGTACGGATGGCGAGGTCGGCGTTGGCCCGCAGATGGCGCCATTCGCCGTGCACGGGCATCACGTTGCGGGGTTTGACGATGTTGTAGCAGTAGACGAGTTCGCCGGCGCTGGCGTGCCCGGAGACGTGCACCTTGGCGTTGCCCTTGTGGACCACGTGGGCGCCCCACCGGGTGAGTCCGTTGATCACCCGGTAGATGGCGTTCTCGTTGCCGGGGATCAGGGAGCTGGCGAGCAGGACGGTGTCGCCCTTGCCGATGCGGATCATGTGGTCGCGGTTGGCCATCCGTGACAGCGCGGCCATCGGTTCGCCCTGGGAGCCGGTGCACACCAGGGTGACCTTGTGGTCCGGGAGCTTCTCCAGCTCCTTCGTGCTCACGACCAGACCGGACGGGACCTTCAGATACCCCAGGTCACGGGCGATGCCCATGTTACGGACCATCGACCGGCCGACGAAGGCGACCTTGCGGCCGTGCTGGTGGGCGGCGTCCAGGACCTGCTGGATGCGATGCACGTGGCTGGCGAAGCTGGAGACGATGACCCGGCGCGGTGCGGTGCGCATCACCTGCTCGATCGCCGGGTTCAGCTCACGCTCGGAGGTGGTGAAGCCGGGTACTTCGGCGTTGGTGGAGTCGGTGAGGAACAGGTCCACGCCTTCCTCGCCGAGGCGGGCGAAGGCGCGCAGATCGGTGATGCGGTCGTCGAGAGGGAACTGGTCCATCTTGAAGTCGCCGGTGTGCAGCACCATCCCGGCACCGGTGCGGATCGCGACCGCGAGGCTGTCGGGAATGGAGTGGTTGACCGCCACGAATTCGCAGTCGAAGGGGCCGAGGCCGCGTCGGTCGCCCTCACGTACTCGCACCGTGCGCGGCCGGATGCCGTGTTCCTTGAGCTTGGCCTCCAGGAACGCCAGTGTCAGCTTGGAGCCGACGACGGGGATGTCGGACCGCTCGCGCAGCAGGTACGGCACGCCGCCGATGTGGTCCTCGTGGCCGTGGGTGAGTACCACGGCCACGATGTCGTCCAGCCGGTCCCGGATCGAGGTGAAGTCCGGCAGGATCACGTCCACGCCGGGCTGGGTCTCCTCGGGGAACAGCACGCCGCAGTCGACGATGAGCAGTTTGCCGGCGTACTCGAAGACGGTCATGTTGCGGCCGATCTCACCCAGGCCGCCCAGGGCGATGACCCGCAGCCCTCCTTCGGGAAGGGGTGGGGCGGCTTTCAGCTCGGGGTGCGGATGACTCATACCCTGACGGTACCTGGTGACCGGGACGGGGTGATCCATGGCCTGTGTCATTCAACGAGCGCTCGATACGACCCGCCGCCGAAGACGTACTGGCGCTCAGGTCGGCATCCGTCCCATCTCCCCGATGCCCCCAAGACAAGAGGGGACCCGCGCAAGGTGGCATCCCGGGTCGCGCGGGCGGTGAGCACCCCGCCCGCGATCACCCGGAAGAAACCGTGGGAGTGACTGGAGGGTGGCTCGCCGTAGTGGCCGCTGCGGGCACGGAGAAGTCCAGGGCGGCGGACGCCGTGACCGGTACGGCCTCCAGGACAACGGCGGTGCCGTCAGGTGCGAAGCGGGCGGCGGCCGGGCCGGTCCCCGGCCGCCGCGGGCCTCGGTCAGGCGCGGGTCCACCTCTGGCCGGCCTGGCCGTTGCAGCTCCACAGGACCAGAGGGGTCCCGTTGGCCGTGCCGGTCCCGTCGGCGTCGAGGCACAGCCCGGCGTGGGCGTTGCGGATCGACCCGTCGGAGCCCAGGGTCCACTTCTGGTTGTCCTGGCCGTTGCAGGGCCAGGTGATGACACGGGTGCCGTTGGTGGTGCCCTGGTTGTAGGCGTCCAGGCACTTGTCGCCGTAGACGCGGATCTCGCCGCCCGTCCACGTGGTCCACAGCTGGTTGGCGGCCGTGTGGCAGTCCCAGAGCAGTACGGTGGCCCCGGCGGCGGTGGAGGCGTTGTCCACATCCGCGCAGCGGCCGGACGCGCTGCCCCGCAGACGCGAGGTGGTGGCGGTCAGCGGGGTGCCACCAGTCATCCGGAACACCGCCACGCCATGCGCGGGGACGCTCGCGGAGATTTGCCCGGACGTGCTCGACGTGCCGCCGGTCCACAGGTCTGTGAGGGTGAACGGCCCACCGGACAGGCCCACTTGTGCGGCCGTCGAGGTGACCGTCGCGGTGTTGCCTCCCCGGTTGAACAGGCCCACCGCGACCGAGCCGTCGGACAGCGGCTTGGCGAACACCTCGGTGTTGCCGTCGTCGCGCACCCTGCGTCCGCCCGCGCCCAGCGCATCCTGGTTCACCGCCAGCAGGCGGGGGTTGCGCAGGATCGCGCTCACGTCCGCGGACATGGTGCGGATGTCGTTGCCGGCCATGAGCGGGGCGCCCAGCAGCGACCACAGGGCGAAGTGCGAACGGGATTCGGTCAGTGACAGGCCGGGGCGGCCGACGACCAGCATGTCGGGGTCGTTCCAGTGTCCCGGGCCGGACTGCGCCGCCAGCGGCGCGGTGACGTCCAGGACATTGCCGACGCCCATCGGATAGCTGTTGGTGTTGCCGTTCTGCCAGATGTCGAGCAGATCCTCGGTCGTCCGCCACAGGTCGGCGATCTCGCCCCAGTTGTAGGTGGAGCCGGTGATGGCGTGCAGGCTGTTGGGGTTGATGCTGTAGACGATCGGCCGCCCGGTGGCGCGCAGGGCGTTCCGCATGAGCGTGAACCGCGCGACCTGCTCGTCACGGGTACCGCTGGAGGAGCACCAGTCGTACTTGAGGTAGTCGACGC
The DNA here is from genome assembly GCF_040678315.1 of Streptomyces sp. NPDC052721. Taxonomy (NCBI): domain Bacteria; kingdom Bacillati; phylum Actinomycetota; class Actinomycetes; order Kitasatosporales; family Streptomycetaceae; genus Streptomyces; species Streptomyces sp. NPDC052721. Next base: position 90,243 of record NZ_JBFATL010000035.1, read on the forward strand.
CCCACGAGGCGAACGTGGCGGCGTCCTGGGTCTCGTGGCCCCTGCTGCCGGTCGACCCGGGGTAGCCGCCGGTCGCCTGTGCGCAGGTGCGCTCCCCAGGCACCTGGTAGATGCCGAACTTCAGCCCCTTGCCGTGGATGTAGTCCCCGAGCGCCTTCATCCCGCTCGGGAACTTGGCCGGATCGGCCCGCAGGTTGCCCGCCGCGTCACGCTGCGGGTCGAACCAGCAGTCGTCGACCACGACGTACCGGTAGCCGGCGTCCCGCATGCCCGAGGACACCATCGCGTCGGCGGCCTGGCGCACCTGGGCCTCAGTGATCCCGCACCCGAAGCTGTTCCAGCTGTTCCACCCCAGCGGCGGGGTGAGCGCCGGGCTGCCCGGCGCGGCCGTGGCGGTGGAGTGGGCGGAGGCCGTCACGGACGCGGTGATGGTCAGCGCGGCGGCGGCGAGGAGGCGGAGCAGTCGTCCACCTGATCGTCTGGGCACCTGGGGCTCCTTTTCCCGGCGGATCACCTGAAGACGGTTCGAAATTTCGGATGACATTCGGAAAGTCGGGGTGGCACGGATACTAGAGAGCCGACCGGTCATGTCAACACCATCCGCGAAACCGGCCTCGCCGCACCACCGAAGGGCTGTCGATTTGCGCCATACAGCCATTCGGCCAGCCTCAGCCTGCGGCGTTCCATTCATATACGCCTCCGAATGTTTCGGCTCTCTATGCGAATCATGCGAGAGGTATTGACGCTGTTCACCGGTTCCCTATCATCCAGTTGCTCGATACCTCGACTCTTGTTCGGAATTACGAACACTTCAGTGCCGCTCAACCCGCACAGCAGGTCACCGCCGAGTCGCGCCCACCGCAACGGCCGAGCCGCAAGGAGCATGTCCAGATGCATATGTCATGGCCATGGCTTGATCAGTCTTTCTCGCGTCGTCGCGCGCTGACGGCCGCCACCGGCCTCGCCGCCGGCGCGGTTCTCCCGCCGGCGGGCGTCTCCCGCGCCGCAGCCGCTCCCGCCCGAGGACCGGCCCACGCCGCCGCCGGGGAGTACACCAACCCGGTGATCTGGCAGGACTTCGCGGACATCGACGTCATCCGCGTCGGAAACACCTACTACGCCTCGGCCTCGACCATGCACTACTCGCCGGGCGCGCCCGTCCTGCGCTCGTACGACCTGGTGCACTGGGAGATCGCCGGCCACTCGGTGCCGGTCCTCGACTTCGGCGCCAAGTACGACCTCAACGGGGCCCGTGGCTATGTCAGAGGGATCTGGGCGTCGTCGCTGGCCTACCGACCGAGCAACAGGACGTTCTACTGGCTGGGCCAGATCGACTTCGCCCGGACGTACCTCTACACCGCAACGGCCGTCGAGGGCCCGTGGAACCGGCTGACGACGATCAGCACGCCCTACTACGACGCGGGGCTGCTGGTCGACAGCGACGACACCCTGTACGTGGCGTACGGCAACACCACGATCAGCGTGGCCCAGCTCTCCCCCGACGGCCGCACCCAGGTGCGCACGCAGCAGGTGTTCACGGCCCCGTCGAGCGTCGGCACCCTGGAGGGCTCCCGCTTCTACAAGATCAACGGGCAGTACTACATCTTCCTGACCCGCCCCGCGAACGGGCAGTACATCCTGAAATCGTCCGGCGGCCCCTTCGGCCCGTACACGATGAGGCAGGTGCTCCTCGACCTGCGCGGGCCGGTCCCCGGCGGTGGCGTCCCGCACCAGGGCGGTCTGGTGCAGACGCAGAACGGCGCGTGGTACTACCTGGCCTTCGTCGACGCCTATCCCGGCGGCCGGGTGCCCGCGCTGGCACCGGTCACCTGGACCGCGGACGGCTGGCCCGTCGTCCAACTGGTGAACGGCACATGGGGCACTTCCTATCCCAGCCCGGCCGTGCCGCCGCCTCCCCGCGAGGTCACCCCCATGACCGGCGTCGACACCTTCGACGGCCCAGCCCTCAAGCCGAGGTGGGAGTGGAACCACAACCCGGACAACACCAAGTGGTCGGTCGGCAACGGGCTGACCCTCCAGACCGCCACCGTCACCAACGACCTGTACTGGGCCCGCAACACCCTGACGCACCGCATCCAGGGCCCCACCTCCACCGCCACGGTCCAGCTCGACCACTCCGCGATGCGGGACGGCGACCGGGCCGGACTCGCACTGCTGCGTGACTCCTCCGCCTGGATCGGCCTCAAACGCGAGGGCGGTGTCACGCGGGTCGTGATGGTCAGCGGTCTGACCATGGACGGCAACTGGAACACCACCGGCACCGGTTACGAGCTCGCGAGCGCGGCCGTTCCGGGCAGCCGCATCTGGCTGCGCGCGAGCGCGGACATCCGCCCCGGCGCGGCACGCCCGGGGACTTTCTCCTACAGCACCGACGGCGTCTCGTTCACCCGCCTCGGACCCGAGTTCTCCATGGGCAACGACTGGCGGTTCTTCATGGGCTACCGGTTCGCCCTCTTCAACCACGCCACCCGGGCGCTCGGCGGTTCGGTCCGCGTCACGCGGTTCGAGCTGTCCACGCCCTGAACCGAAAGCCGGCCCCGGCCAACCCGTCACCCGCACCCGACCGTACGAGGAGAAGTGTCAGTACGTGGGGGGCACCGTGCGGCGGGCTTGTGCCACGACGAGCAACGTCCGTCACAGGCCGGTGCGTTGCGCAGCAGCCCGAAGACACCGCGCGCCACCGGTCTTTCAGAGGTCTCGCAGGACCGGCAAGCCATAAGGGGTCAGTCCGGTGCCCACGGACCGCTACGAACCGCACCACATCGACAGTCCGGCCGGCCTCTGACGGGCCAACCGGAACCGTGTACTCAGGATTACGAGGTCCCCATGCGCAGACGAAGTTTCAGCCGCGGACGTCTGTCCGTGGTGCTCGCCACTGTGGTTGCGGCCCTGGTCACGTTGGCGGCGACGCTCGTCGCCAACCCGGCTCAGGCGGCCACCAGCGGCACCTTGCGCGGCGTTGGTTCCGGCCGGTGTCTCGATGTGCCGAACGTCAGCCAGACCGACGGCACGTACCTGCAGATCTGGGACTGCTCGGGCGGAACCAATCAGCAGTGGACGCTGACGGACAGCAACCAGCTCACCGTGTACGGCAACATGTGCCTGGATGTTCCGGGCCACGCCACCACGGCCGGTACCCGGGTGCAGATCTGGACCTGTAGCGGCGGTGCGAACCAGCAGTGGCGGGTGAACGCCGACGGCACGGTCGTCGGCGTGGAGTCCGGGCTGTGCCTGGAGGCTGCGGGCGCCGCTACGGCCAACGGCACAGCGGTGCAGATCTGGACGTGCAACGGCGGCAGCAACCAGAAGTGGACCGGCCTGTCCGGGACCCCGACCCCGCCGGACGGAACGTGTTCTCTTCCGTCGTCGTACCGGTGGACGTCGACAGGTGCGTTGGCGCAGCCGGCGAACGGGTGGGTCTCGGTGAAGGACTTCACCACTGTGACGCACAACGGCAAGCACCTGGTCTACGCGTCGAACGTGTCGGGA